>SHYV01000147.1 GCA_009692605.1 Myxococcales bacterium | reverse complement strand
CGGCAACGACGACGCCTACTCCGGCGCTGGCGCCGCCTACCTCATCTTCGGAACAGGACTCTGAACATGCGCACGTTGCCCCTCCTGAGCATCGTCCTCTTTCTGCCCGGCTGCGCCGCCACCTTCGGCGTGGCCTCCGGCATTCGGGCAAGCCACGAGTACGAGCCTACGCCCGAAGACACCGTGGCGTTGGAGGACAGCACGCTGCGCGCGGAGCGCGCCGAGCTGCGGGTTGCGGTGGCGAACGTGTCAGCCACCGGGGTGGACTTGTCGGTGGAACAGCGCGCGGTCTGCCCGGTGGCGACGCTTTCGCAGGAGACGTTCCTGAGCACCCACCCTCCGAAGACCGGTCGGCTGATCGGGGCGCTGGCGATCGACCTCGTCGCGACCGGGCTCGCGGCGGGGCTGGTGGCGTATTCGGGGACGCATGACGTCAACGCGCCGCCGAAGGAGTGGCAGCGCAACACGGCGATCGTGGGGGGTGTCGGGGGCGGCGCGATGGTTCTGGGCGTGGCGGGCTGGGTTTACCCTTCGCTGGCTGGGCAGCGCCACGACCTGCGCGTGGACTACAGCTCGGACTGGTGCTCGGGCTGGACGGCGGCGCAGCCGTCGCGCTTGCACGCGTTGGTGGTGGACGCAAAGAAGCTGGCCCTGCTGCCGTCCATGAGCACGGCCGAGGAGCCGCTCGCGCTGACCGCGGTGGACGCCGACATCAAAGCGCGGCGCGCCCAGCTTGCGCCAAAATGGCTGGCTAATGAGGTCGCGCCGGAGGATGAGCTGGGTGAGGGCGACATCGCGTACGGGGGTGCTCCGTGGTCGGATCGCGGTATGGATGTGAAGGTCCCGAACGGCACCGCGCTGCCGACGACGCTGGGCCCCACGACCAACCAGCCGGGCATCCCGGCGGCCGGGTTGGGGCGTCTGGTGTGGGGGCGCGGCGAGGTGGCTCCGACGCTGATGACCGTGTACCTGGACGTGGGCACCGCGGGTGCAACACCCGGGCGGGGGATGACCGCAGTCGAGATCACGCCCACGCAGTTCAGCAGGTACGGGGACGCTTGGCGTTGCGCCGCGCTGGATGACAATGGCGGACCGGCGCCGTGGGCGGGGACCTCGGCCAGCGAGATGATGACCGTGCTCGACCGGCTGCGGCCGATGTGCCGCGAAGCCGTCGCCGAGACGCGCGCTGCGGTGTGCAGCCTCGGCGCGGACGGGGCGGCGGGCAGCGCCGCGGGCTCGTTGAATATCGGGGTGGAGGACCTACGCGCGTACGACACCTGCCCGGACAGCCCGTGGCGTGCGACGTTCCAGACTGTGCTCGACCGCAACATCACTGATCACGGGTGGACGACCGCCTACGCGACGATCGGGAAATACGCGGCCTATTGGGGCGCGGAGTGGCGGGACGCGGCGCTGGCGAAGGTGGTGCCTGCGGACGTGCGGGTCAAGGCCGCGGAGGCGATCACGGCGCGGGACCTGCTCTGGGCGCTCAGCGCGCTGTCCGAGCACGGGTCCGCGCTCCCGGCGGCGGTCATCGCGCAGCTTCAGGCCACCGTCGCGGGGCGGTCGGCGGCGGTGCTGGCTACGCCGAACGGGGTAGGCGAGGTAGATCGGGGCTGGCTGGAGGACGCGCAGGCGTTGGCTGAAGCGCTCCCCGCAGGCCCGGCTGCCGCGGTGCGAAAGCGCGTCGATCAAGTAGAAGCCGCGATCATCAGCGCTGCGGAGCAGGACATCAAGGCGCTGGTGGCGGAAAGAGCCTATACGGACGCGGAGGCCAAGGTCAAGCTGGTGTCCGGCGAGTACCCGTCGGGCGCGCGGATCTCTGCCTGGGCCGAGAAGAAGACAGCCTCCCTGCAGGCGCAGTCGGACGCCTATGATGCAGCAGAGGCGGCGAGGGCAGCGGCGGAGGAGCGCCGCGAGGCGGCGCGACAGGCGGCGGCAGCACGGCGAGAGGCTGCGGAGTGTACATCTACCGGATTCTACGGCTCCAAGGTTTGCGACCGTGCCGGGCGCCGCTACTACAACGGAAGCTGCTATTGCACCGATTATTGGTTGGTGAAGAAAGAGCCTGGCAACTTTTCAGGGACGTGCTCACCATGCCTCACCCAATGAACAGGAGGCTCCTGCATCATGATGAACATGAGCTGGCAGTCGGTGATGGGCGCGAACCCTTCAAAGTTCACGGCGTGCGGGCCGACGTGTCCGGTGGAGCGAGTTTCCTGGAACGACGCGGTCTTGTTTGCGCAGACGGCATCGGCGCGGGACGGCGTGACCTACACGTTGCCGACGGAGGCGCAGTGGGAGTACGCGGCGCGGGGCGGGCAGGCGAGAGGTGAGGAGACGGTGTGCGCGGGCTCGAACGAGGCGACGGCGGTGGGCTGGATCTACGATAACAGCGGCGCAACGACGCATCCGGTGTGCGGTCTGGTGCGGAATGGGTACGGGCTGTGCGACATGACGGGGAACGTGTGGGAGTGGACCTCCGACGGGTACGGCGCTTACGCAGGTAGCGCGACCGATCCCACGGGTGCCCCAACTGGCTCCGACCGTGTCGGTCGCGGTGGCGGCTGGAACGTCGGCGCGCACAACGCGACGGTGTCGAATCGCCGTAACTTCGTCCCGAGCTACGCCTACGGCGACTTCGGCTTTCGCCTTTCGAGGTCGAGCCCTTGACGCGTGGACCCTCGATCCCTTGATCGTAATTGCATTTATACAGGTTTACCCAGATGATGGAGCCTCCATTACCCCTGCCTGCGGAGCGCCAGGCGGGATCAGGCCGTGCGGTAGCCGGCCCCCGCCTGAGCGCGCAGCCGGAGGGGGGTGGGCCGGGGCGGTGGAGTCGGGATCTGAGCGGGGTTCGGGGCGGCAGCCCCGAGGTTGGCGCGCTGGGCGCCGACTTGCCGGAGTAGCAGGAAGAGCCTCGCGACGGGGATCTCTCGCGTGAAGGGGGTGATGCGTAGGTCCACGGACGCCCGGCGAATCCCGTCACACCGACCCACGGCCCGCCTTCCGATCCGCAGTCAGCGCTCCCACCCAGCGCTGGAACTGGCTCGGTCGAACCCGTAAGCGCGCGATGTTGCCCGCGGGTTGTCCGAGTGGGGACCGGCTTGGCTCGCTTAGCCTCGTTCGTATGTCGATGGGCAGCCATGGGGTGACGTTCGGCTCATAGTTGTCCAGGAACGCGCGGCGGTAGCCGACAGGCGTGCGCTCGTGAACCGGGCGGCGAACGAGATCCCGAACCTCGCGACCCTCGGCGGACAGCGTCGCGATCTCAGAGTCGTCAGCGCCCCGCACCCGTCCGACCGCATACCGGCTCGCCCTGCCTGCCCCGATGACGAGGACCCGACCGTCGACGGCCAGCGCGGCGAGGCGGCGCTGCAAGGTGCGGCCAGACGGTGGCGGTCACCACCCCCGGAGCGGGCGTGCCGGGCGGGGGAGCGCTAGCCGCCGACTTGCAGGGTGGTGGCGGGCGCGGTGGCGGTCAGCACCCCCGGAGCGGGCGCGCCGGGCGTCAGGCCCCCGGGCAGGCTCCGGTCCGTCGCCGACGGGCCCAGGGGCCAAGCAACTCCACACGAGCCCCAACGCCGTCCCCCCGATCAATCGCCCCCGTCCGGATCCTCGTCCATCTCGACCTTGCCCTCGGAGACCCGCCAGACCCGCTCCGACGCCTTCCGGGCGATGTCTGCCCAGCCTCGTCGCTCGGCGGCGGCGACCAGACGTTGCACCGGCAGGTGCAGGTCGGGGCTCTGGGAGGTGTGGAGGCCGCGCTCCCGGGCGACCGCGAACCAGGCTCTACAGCTCCGCTCGTCGCTGTCCTCCGCGGCGATCCACGCTCTGAGCACGCCGATCTGCATCCACATCGAGTGTCGGGGTGCCTGGGCCAGAGCGAGCTCGGCCGCCAGCACTTCCTGCAGCACCCGCTTCTGGTCGTGCCTTTGGAGCGCGAGCATGGCCAACTGCACTCTGGCGTTCGCGACCAGCAGGACCTGACCCCGCTCCCCCGCAAATCGCGCCGTCCACAGGATGATCTCCTCCGCCCCGTCCAGATCCCCGCTCGCCCGCCGCACGTCTGCGAGCAGCGTTCGGGCACGGAGGTGAAGGCGATCAGCCCCGATCGTCGCCGCGATGGCCCCCGCCGCGACGAGGAACTCCGCGGCCTGCGCGTACTGCCTGCGCTCGAGGTGGAGCAGGCCCCAAGTGACGTGGGCGTCGGCTATCCGCCGGATATCGCCGCTTGCTCTTGCGACGCTGTCCAGCCGGTGCAGCTGGCGCTCCAGGTGCTCGTTTCGCCCGGACCGGATCAACGCCTCGCACAGCCCGTTCAGCGCCTCCGCCTCCAGCGAGAAGTCACCGCGGTTCATGCGGAGCACGTCCGTCCAGTGTTTTGCGGCGTCTTCCGACCGTGTCTCTGCGCGGGCGAGCCTGGCGCGTTGGACGGCCACCTCCACCAGCCCAGCCCTGTCGCGGAGCGCGTCGAAGGTCAGCCGGGCCGCCGCGAACTCGCGCTCCGCCAGCTCGGGTTCCCCCTGCTTCCGGGCCGCCCGTCCGAGCTGCACCCGCAGCCGGGCCTTCGCGAGGCGGTCGCCATCGACCTCGCGCAGAGCGTATTCGATGACCGGCCGGGCGCGCTCGGGTTCGCCGGACTCCAGCAGCGCCTCTGCGTGCAGGCGACGGGCTTCGAGGCGAGCGGTGGGCTGGCCCACCGCGTCGGCGGCCTCCACGGCCATCGCCGCCGCGCGGACGGCGTCGCCTCGCCCTCCGGCGTTGAGCTTGCGACCAGCGGCGAGCAGCGGCCCGATCGCCCGGTCGGGCGCCCCTGAATGCAGCCTGTGGCGACCGAGGGGCAGGTCGACGTCCAGCCCGGTCTGGGTGCCAAGCTCCTCCCACGCGTCGGCGAGGCGGCGATGAACGTCGTGAACGTCGGGAAGGCGCTCGGCGTCTTCGACGACGAGCTGCTGGATGCGCCCGTGTTCGAAGGCGAGGTAGCCGTTCTGCTCGGAGACGAGGCCGGTCGCCAGCAAGGCGTCCACGCCGGCGTCGTTCATCCGGCGGATCAACGCGACGGGAGGTTGGCGGCCGGCCAGCGCGGCGGAGGTCAGCGCGTCCCGCGCGGCGATGGGGTCGGCCGAGGAGTTGAGCGCGCCGTCTACCCGGCGTCGCAGCAGCACCTCGGGCGAGGCTGGAAACGCATCCCCGCGAGGCACCGACGCCGGCAGGTGGTACTGGCGGTCGGCGCCGAGCACTGGGAGCGAGCGGCTCGCCCAATCTCGCAGGAGCAGGCCGGCTGCGAGCGGATCCCCCTCGCAGAATGCGCTCACCTCGTGGGCGAGGTCCGGGGCCAAATGGAGCGACTCTTGCACGACCTTGCGGGTGTCGGTGAGGCTGAGGCGGCGGAGGCCGAGGCGCCGGGCGCCGCGCTCCTGGAGCCCCTCTAGGGTGCGGCGCACCCCCCCGTCGCGGGCCGCAGCCTCGCTGGAGACGGTGCACAGCACGAGCACCGGCCGTTCCCCGACGGTGCGGTCCAGCAGCGCCTCCGCGATGGCGAGGCCGTCGCCGTCGGCCTGTGCGTGATGGACGTCCTCGAGGATGAGGCAGCTGCCTCCCCGCCAGGCGCGAACGTCCAGATGCCGGTACAAGAACGCGAGGCCGATGGCGTCACTCACTGGGGGTTCCCCCTGCCGTGTGTACCCGCACCACCGTGCGAGCAGCGCGGCCTCCTCGTGCACCGCGGCGGGCAGGACCTGCCGGTCCCGGCCAAGCCAGGAGGCGAGGCGGCTCTCCATCCCGTCACGGGTGTCGTTCCATGGGACCAGAATGTCCCGGACCGCTCCGCGGTACCCGTCGTCGACGCCTGCGGGTGCGTGGTACCGCAGTCGCGTGACCTCCATCACGCCAAGCTCGTCGAGCATGTTGGCTACCGACTCGACCAGCCGTGTCTTTCCCGAGCCGGAGTCTCCGACCACCAGCACGACGCGGGGCTCTGACAGGGCCACCACCTCGCGCGCGGCGTCCCACAGCACCTTCTGCTCGCGGTCACGCCCGACCATTGGAACGTCACGGAGCGCGAACAGGCTGAGCGAGGCGCGGGCTGGGGCGTCCCATCCCCGCTCCAATGGCGGCTGCACCGGCATGGGGTCGGGGGGTACGCGGTTCCACCGCAGCGTGCCCGCCGCCACCGGCCCGCTCCTCAGCGGGGCGGCGAGCGGGAATTCCCCGGTGGCCGTGCTCGGGCCAGTCCGGCGTTGCCCGGGCGCCCATGCGACCATCCGTCCCCGAAAACTCTGGCCCTGCATGGCGTCCCGCAGCGCCCTCCTGACGTCCGCGGCCTTGTCGAAGCGTTGACGAGGCACCGGGTCGAGCAGCGTGGTGACCACGTCGGCGAGCGCTGCGGGGATCCCAGGCAACGGTGGTGGGGGCCGGCTTCGGGCCTCCAACAGCTCCTGCCTGCCCTCGCCCGCGTGGGCCTTGACGCCGAGGAGCGTCTCGTAGAGCATCAGCCCGACCGCGTAGAGGTCGGTCCAGGGCCCAAGATCGTGGGTGCGGCCAGAGAGCTGCTCGGGCGCCATGTAGGGCACGGTCCCGGCGATGCTCTTGCGGTCGCGTAGCAGCTCGGCCAGCGCGTCCGCCACGCCAAGGTCGGCTACCCAGACGTGCGGCTTGCCGTCTGTGCCCGGGTAGAGGAGCACGTTTTGGGGCTTGAGGTCCTGATGCAACAATTGGCGTGCGTGCAACGCCGCCAGCGCGTCGAGCACCTCGTCGACCAGAGCCAGCACATCCTCCAGCGGCGGCCGGGCGACCAGCAGCTCGGCGAGCGAGCCGCCGGGGGCATACCCCAGGACGACGTACGGTTGGCCCGTGCTCAGCACCCCGGTGTCGTGGACCGGGATGACGTGTGGGTGGGTGATGCGGGCGGACAACGCCACTTCTCGGGCGAACCGCGCGCGAAACCGGCGGTGCAGCGCCAGGTTGGGCTTCACGACCTTGACCGCGACCTCGGTGTCCAGCAGGCGGTCCTCCGCGTGGAACACGAGTCCGGTTGCGCCTTCTCCGAGTAGCCGGGTGCAGACGTAGCGTGACGGGAGCGTCGGGAGCGATTCCTTCACCTGCGCGCAACCGTCCCCGGCCGCCCGAGCAACGGCTTCTCGGTCCTTGTTTCAGGCTTTCCCTTGGCGACCGATTGCCCAGACGACGCCTTCTTGAGGTCGAGGGTCCCGGTCACCGCGACCCGCTCTCCGGACAGTCGGAGGATCTCTGCGGTGCCGCGCGTCTCGACGCCGAGCCGAACCTCGTGGTTCCCGACCAGAATGGACACGTGCCCGAGCATCTGGTTCCCTCCGGGTGTGGGGCGGGGGACGTAGGTACCGACGAGCGTGATGCGTTCCCCGTCCGCGCTGTCCAGCTCGGACGAGCGGCTGATCTCCTTCAGCGTGGCCTCGGATGCCGGGCTTTCCTCTTCGAGTCGGGCTTTGTCTTCGGCGGCCAGCTTTTGCGCGGCCACGCTTCCGGCGGCTTCCACTTCCTTTGCCTTCGCTTCAGCTTCGGCGGCGTGGGCCGCCCTCGCTGCCGTGTCGGGGCTGGACTCGACCTTGCCGAGCGCCTTCACCTTCTCGTCTTCGACCTTCGCCAGCTTCTTCGCTGCCTCGTCGGCTTGCTCGGTGCGGCTCTGGGTGGTCGTCGCGGCGGCGAGCGCTCGCCCGTCTTTCTGGGGCTCCGGTGATGGGCCCTTGACCCCACCTTGTCCGTCCGGCCCAGCCGTGCCGCCCCTGTCGGCCGTGACCTTAGGCTCGGTTGAGGCCGGCGCGGCGGTCTTGGTCTGCTTCTTGGCAAGCACGGTCCGGTCGGCCTGCTCGGCGTCGAGCTCGGCCTTCACTGCCTGCTTTTCTTTGTTCACTACGAGGGTCTGCTTGGACGGATCGCCGACCTTTCCGCCCTTCGCTTCGGCAGCCTTGCTGACCTCTTTCGCGGCGACCTGCGCTTTGACCTGCGTAGCCTCGGCGCGCACCGACTTGGCCTTGGCCTTTTTGTCGGCGGCCGGGGCCTCGCCCTGGTCGGGCTGGCTGCCGGATTTCCCCGCTTTCTTTCCACCCTTCTCGGCGGCACCCGCCCGGGCTTCGGCGACCCGCTTCTTGTCGCCGGACGGTGCGGCGCCTCCAGCGAGCACCTTTTGCTTGGCGTTCGTCGCTGTTGGCCCCTGCTTCGCTTCTGGCTTCCCGGCCTGCCCCCCGGCTTGCTCGTCGCTTTTTTTGCCGCTCTTTTTGGCGCTCTTTCCGGGCGCCGCGACGCTTTTCTTTGGCGCCGCCTTGGCCGGCGCGGCCGTTAAAGCAGCCTTCTTGTCGGCGGCAGCCTTCTTTTCTCGCGCCGCCTCCGCTTTGTGGCGCTGCGCCTCTTTCTCCAGCGCGGCCGCTTCCTTTTGCTTCTTCCCGTCGCGCTCGCCGTCTGCCGCCCCGGCTTTGGCCTTCGGCCCGTCCCCGCGCTGCTTTGCGACCTTGCCGCCCGCCTTCTTCGCGTGGGCCGCCAGCTCGTTCGGGCCCATCCGCCCCACGTCGTTCTGCCCTGCTTCGTGGCCGATCATCTGGTTCAAGCCAGCGTTCCCCACGTTGGCTTGCAGGTCGGCGGCTGACCCGGCCTGTAGGGCCTTGCCCGCTTCCGGCAGCGCGCTCTGGGAGCCGCTGCTGACGGCGCGAGCGCGGGCGTTGAGCTTCTTGAGCGCTTCGAGTTGATCCTTTTCGGCCATGTCCGGCTCCGTTTGGAATGCGAATTGTAGCGTGTTTTGTCGGCCGCTCGTCAGCGGTCGGTCAGAAGACGTTCATGTAGATGCCGAACCGACCTTCTTCGCCAAGGCCCTCGACCGAGACGATCTCCGGCTCCAGCGTGATCGGTAGCCCACTCAGGCCGCCGAGCATGTCGGACAGGTCGAAGCTCGCTTGGGAGAGCGCCAGCCCGACGAAGCCGTTCACGATGCCGGCGAGCCCCTCCCCGACGGCGTCGAGGTCCAGCGCCGGGTCCTGCTCCGCCGCCCCGTAGTAGAGGACGGTGGCCTGTCCGACGTTGAAGTCCATGTTCAGTTCGGTGCCGTTGACGTTCATGTCCACGGTCGCGAACACGCTGGCGTCGAGCCAGTCGGTGCACACGCCGTCCTGGATGGTCTGGAATCCGACACGCATGTCCGGCAGCCACAGCTGGGCCAGCGGGGACCCTGTGCCGCTCGTCATCCGTACGACGCGCGCTTCTCCGCCGTGGAACGCCATGCAGTAGCCCTCCGAGTCGTTCGGCAGATAGCCGCCGCCGGGCAGGTTCGCGATGCCCGCGCCCATGAGGTCGGCGTACTCGCCTTCGAGCTGCATCTCGATGTCCAGGAAGCTGGCGAGGGTCTGGTCGATCAGCGTATTGAGCAGGCCCTCGTGCACCGCGAAGCCAAGCTGGTAGTCGAGTCCGCTGGGGGTGAGCGCGGTGAGCGCGGTCAGCTCGGGCATGGTCTCGGCGGCGTCTCCAGTGGTGGAGACGGTGAGCCCGAGCGCGATCCCGTCGAGGGTGGCGTCCACCTCGGCGAGCCTGGCGGAGAGAGGGGTGCCGAGCAGGTCGGTGGAGAAAGCGAACGGTCCACCGAGCTCAAGCGTGCCCATCTGGTCGAGCACGAGGTCCGCGAGGGAGGAGCCGAGGTCTGCCACGAGGGAGGCCAGCGGGTCCACGAGCAGCTGCGTGAGCCAGTCCGGAACTTCGTAGTCGTCGAACGCGATGGAGACGTCCTGAACGTCGGCTTGCGCGTCGGAGAGCGAGAGCGTCAGCATGCTCTCTGCCGACAGGCCGGGGATCGCGTTGGCCCCAACCGTGATTTCGCCAAACCCGATGCTCACCGCGGCGGTGTACGAGTCCAGAATGGTGAGGTCGGCGGTCATGACGACATCCTCAAACGTGACCAGCAAGGTGACGGCGCCGTCAGCGGGCGCGAGGTCCACGCCCGTGCCGGATGACTGGATGCCGGTCGGCGTGATGTCGAGGTAGTCGGTGTCAATCACCGGCAGGGTCGCGGAGACCTGCTCCCACAGCCCGAGGCTGTCCACCATGTCCGCCACCACAGGTTCGAGCGCATCCAGCCCGCTCGGTGTCAGCAGGCCGTTGACGGCGCCCGGGTCGGTCTCGCGAGGGTCGTTGCCATCGAAGACGGGGAGGATTTCGCGCGCGGTCTCGTCGGTGTCGTACGCCACAACGTCGAGGAGGAACGCCCGGTCGGTGGCGGCGCCGCCTTCGGCGAACGGCACGACGGCGCTGAAGTTCCCGCCCTCGTCCACCGTGGCCCGTGCACCGTTCACCATCACCTGCGAGCTGGCCGGCGAGACGACGCCGGAGACGTCGACCTGCAAGCTCCCCGCTTCGTCGCGCGGGCCAAGGTACCCGCCGTAGCTTGGGCTGGTCACCGAGAGCGAGAGCGGGACCGGCGGGGTCTCGACTTCGATCAGCGCGTAGTCGCGCGAGCACGCCGCCAGTGACAGGAGGACGAGCACCGGGGGTGTCGCTGACGAGCCGAGGAAGGGGATGTGCATGGAAGCTCCGGGCGCGCGAGTATAGCCGCGAATGGGCGTCGAAGTGTAGGCATTTGCGGGGCTGTCGAGGCCGCGTCCAACCCGCCACCGCCCCCTACTCCAGCGCGCTGCGCAGGATGTCCCAACGGTCCAGCTCCTCGCCATCGCCGTCCACGATGCGCGCGGTGAGGGTGGGATCGGGCGCGGTGGTGTCGATGTCGAGGTAGATCACCTTGGCGGTGCCGTTGTACGCCAGCGGGGACGAGGTCAGCTCCGGCACGTCGTAGGCGGACGCGGGGACGGGGACGATCTCGCTGGTGTGGATGTCGCCCGAGAGGAGCACGACGCCGCCGATCTCAGAGAGCGCGTCCACCACGCGGGCCTGTGCGGCGGGGAACGATGCCCAGGAGTCTGCGCTGCCGTCGAGGTTGAACTGGCTGCCGCCGACGACGAGCTTGAAGACCGCGGGTGACGCGGCCACGGACTCGAGGAGCCAGGCCTCCTGCTCGACGCCCAGCAGCGTGCCGTCGAGCCCGCGCCAGTAGCGTCCGTCGAGGAGCCAGATGCCGATGTCGCCGTAGGTGTGCGCGGAGAAGACGCCCTCCAGCTCGGGGAGGCCGTACGCTCCGTTGGCCCAGTACTCGGTGAAGACTCGCAGCGCCTCCTCCTTCCCCTCGGCGCTCCCGTCCTCGTCGTTGCCGGTGTAGTCGTGGTCGTCCCAGGTCGCGTAGATCGACGTCTCGCGGAGCAGCTCGGCGCGGCCCGAGCGCGAATGCGCCCACCGGTACTGCTGGCGCAACGCGTTGAGCTCGCCGGTGTTGCCATAGTGGTTGTCGCCGACGAAGAGGAAGAGGTCGGGCTCCGCAGCGCGGATCTGCTCGAAGATCGGCTGCTCCTGGTCGCTCGTGCAGGAGCCGAACGCGACGCGACGCACCCCCGGCGCTCCGTCTGCCGGGCCGGGCACCAGCGTCCAGGGCCCGTAGGTCACCCCGTCGAGGGTCAGGTCGTAGGCCCATTCGGCCGCCCCGGCCAGCCCGAAGACGTCGATGACCTCGGTGAAGTCGGTGGCCGGGCCCGGGTAGCGGGTGGCGACCGGCGCCGCCGCGGGCAGGTCGGCGGCTGTGACGGCCACTCGAAGCTCGACCCGACGAGTGCGGTCGGTGCGCAGCCACACGCGCGCCCCGCCCGCGAACGGGGCGCCGTTCATCGGGCCGTGGGTGAGAGGCGAAGGCCAGATGGTGTCGTCGTGGTTGCCGAGCGCGTCCGACCACTCGGTGACCTCGTTGGAGGCCTCGTCGCCGATGTATAGGTCCTCCGGGCTCCGTGTGTAGACTCCCTCGCCGTCGAACGACACCGCGAACCCCATCGGGTGCCAGCGGTCTGGGCCGTCGGTCGTGTAGATTTGGAAGCCGGTCACGGAGTCGCGCGCCAGGCCGGCCTCTTCGTAGGTGAGGACGTCGAAATTCCCCAGCTCCCGGTCGTCCCAGTCTGCGATGTTGATCAACTCGCACCAGTCGCCGAGGCAGACGTACAGCGGGTCGTCGGAGTCCGCGTTGGTGCTCGTCGCGGTCTCGATCGTGATCTGCACCGTGTCGACGGTGGACGGGAGCACGGGGGGACCCGGGTCGACACAGCCAGCGCCGTCACTCGGGATGTCCTCGTCCACGAGGCCGTCACAGTCCTGGTCGCGGGCGTCGCACTGCTCCGGCGCGTCGGGGTGCACGGTCGGGTCTGTGTCGTCGCAATCCACAGTGGCGTCGGCGCCATCCCCGTCCGCGTCCACTGGCGCTGCGCCTGCCGAGTCGGAGTCGCCGGGACCCGCGACGTGCACACCGCCCTCGTCGGTAGCACATGCGAGGAGGAGCAGGAGCATCCCGACGGCTTAACGGTCGCGCGGTATGCTGGCCGCTTGAAACCAGTGGGCGCCTGCGTTAGGGAGTCGCCCCGGAGGGCCACTGCCCCCGTCCCGCTTCCTCGCGCTGCTGCTCTGCTGCTTCGGCCTGGCCTGCTCGAAGCCAAAGCCGCTCTGCCTCGGGATCGATCCGTGGCCGGGGTACGAGGAGCTCTACCTCGCGGGTAGGCAGGACCTTTTGGTGATCTCGAGGTGGAGGTCCTCGAGTTTGCCACGCCTGCGGATGTGCGTGCGGCGTTCGAGGTCGGCCAGATCGACGTGATGTGCGGCACGCTCGTCGAGGTGCTGATGATTCGGGACGCGGCCGGGATCACGCCGAAGATCGTGCTCGTCACCGACTATTCGGCTGGGGCCGACGTGGTGTTGGCACGCCCGGAGCTCCCGCTCATCGACGCGGTGACCAGCTACCCGCCCTACTCGCTGGCGCTGGCCAAGGAACACGGCCTCGTTCAGGTGTTCTCGTCGCGTCGCGCGATGCGGCGTTGGCGGCGGGCGAGGCGCGCGGCCGCTTCATCGCCAGCATGAGCCACGAGATCCGCACGCCGCTGAACGGCGTCATCGGGTTGGCTGAGCTTCTCGACGACGTCCCCATGTCGACGGATAAGCGTCTGGTGTTCGACAACATGCGTCGCAGCGCGCGCCTGCTGGCCGATCTGGTCAGCCAGGTGCTGGATGTCGCCGTCGCTGACGCCGGCGCGCTGAAGCTCGCCGCGGAGCCGCTCTCCATCCGCGAGGCGCTGGCGACGGTCCAAGCGGTGTTCCAGCGCGCCGCGGGGGAGCGCGGGCTCTCCTTCGTGGCGGAGGTAGACGCGGCTGTGCCTGAGCGCGTGATGGGCGACGTGGTCCGCATCCGTCAGGTGCTGCTGAACGTGCTCGGCAACGCGATGAAGTTCACGGAGAGCGGTGCGTTTCATCTACGCGTGAGCCTGAGAGATCGAAGCCCAGATCGGCAG
>SHYV01000146.1 GCA_009692605.1 Myxococcales bacterium | reverse complement strand
GCATGTGGGTGTCCCGCATCCGGTCGCCCGTGCAGGGCGCCGGTTGGGGCACGCCGAGCATGTCGGCGAGGTCCTTGAGGTAGCTGTCCTTGTTCGCCCGCTCCGCGGCTCCCGATGCCGACCAGAGCGTGATGAGATGCTGCACTTCCATGCGGCCGATCTCCCCCGTAGGGTGAGCGGGTGAGCGGTCCCGCGATGGCGGAGGCGGACCCAGGGGCGCGGATCAGGTCGGGGTGATGCCGGATCAGGACCGGGGAGGCGCCCCAGCTCGCCCCCCGTGAGCGTCCAGTCGCGCGGCCAGTCGTCGTGCTTCGACCAGAAGGCGCCGCGGTGGCCCGGCGGCCCGGGAGAGCACCTCATGGTCGTCGAAGCGGTCGAGCCGGTGCGATGGACGGAGTGGGACGCTTGGGGAGCGCGAGCCGTCCCCGGATCGGTCGAGGTCCGCCGCCTGTCCGACCCGACGCCGCTCACCGCGAGCGCGGTGTTGAAGATGACCGCGATCGCCGAAGCCTGGGTCGGGAAGCACTACGACGCTGCGTTCGCCTGGTCCGACGAGCGCATCTACTGCTCGGAGCTCGTCTACAAGGTGTACGACTGCGGCGCAGGTCTCGAGCTCGGCCGGCTGCGCACGCTGCGGGACTTCAATCTCACCGACCCCATCGTCAGCGCCGCGCTTCGAGATCGCTACGGTGCCGCGGTGCCCTTGGACGAGACCGTAATCGCGCCCTCGGACATCGCCGCCGATCCCCGGCTCACGCCGGTCCCAAGGTGATCGGAGCGCGCGCGGGCACGCGTCAACTCACAGGTCGCCATGCGGCCCCCGCGTCAGAATCGTCACGGCACCCTCGCGACCAGCCCACGCACCGCCGCGGGGTCATCCGGCACCGTCAGGTCGTCGAGCACCCGGTTCTTGCGCGCCGCCCCGCAGCGGTCGCACCGGTACAAGATGTCCAACCCCTTCGCGCTCGGCTCGACGCCCGAGGGAACCAGCAGGCCGCCGCAGCCCGCGGCCCGGTCGCCGGGGACGATGTCGACATGCAGGGAATGCAGGCACCATGGACAATGGTCGCGCGGGCGCCTGCCCCCGACCGGCACGTCGCGGTCGCAGTGTTGGCAACGGAAGGCTTCGTCCCGAGCGATGGGGTTGGTCCGGATTTGCGCGTCCAACGCCCGGCCAAGCG
Organism: Myxococcales bacterium; assembly: GCA_009692605.1. GTDB lineage: Bacteria > Myxococcota_A > UBA796 > UBA796 > SXON01 > CAIUMM01. Next base: position 12,210 of record SHYV01000146.1, on the reverse strand, counting down.
CCAGCCGCACCAGCTTCTTGCCGGGGGTCTCGTCGTCCACCTCGGCGCCGGCCGCCCGGGCCTTGACCACCCACGCGGCCCGCAGGGCGGGGTCATTGTCGAGCGTCGCGCCGAGCGCCTTGATGTCGCCTCGCGATGTCCCAGCCCTGCCGGTCGGCGCCTTCACGATCGGCGCCCGGCTGCCTCGGCGTAGACGCGCTCGTAGGCCCGCGCGCTCCGCTCCCACGTCCAGTCCTGCCGCATGCCGCGCTGCTGCATCGCCCGCCACTCGGCCGGGAACCGCCACCAGGTCAGCAACGCCCAGCTCATCGCGTCGATGAATGCGTCGGCGGTGAAGCTGCGGAAGGCCCAGCCCGTCCCGCGATCCTGGGAGGGGTTCAGGGTCTCCACGGTGTCAGCCAGCCCGCCGGTGGCGTGAACGATCGGCACGGTCCCGTACCGAAGGGAGTAGATCTGGTTCAAGCCGCACGGCTCAAAGCGCGAAGGCATGAGGAACATGTCGGCCCCCGCCTCGATCCGGTGAGCGAGCGCCTCGTTGTAGCCGACCCAGCCACGCGCCTTGTCCCGGTAGGCCCACTCCATCTCGCGCATCTGCTGTTCGAGCGCGGCGCTGCCGCTCCCCAGCATCACCAACTGCACGTCGTGCTGCATCAGCCAAGGCAGCGCCTGCATCAGCAGGTCAACGCCCTTCTGGGGATCGAGACGGGCGATCAGGGCGAGCACCGGGACATCGCGCTCGGGGAGCCCAAGCTCACGCTGCAGGGCCCGCTTACAAACCAGCTTGCCCGAGAGGTCATCGGCGCTGAACTGCGCAGCGAGGTGCTTGTCCGTCTCGGGGTTCCACTCCTCCCCGACGCCGTTCACGATGCCGAGCAGATCGCGCCCTCGGGCGCCGAACAGGTGGCCTAGGCCGAAGCCGAGCTCGCCGCACACCTCACGCGCATAGGTCGGCGAGACGGCGACGATCCTGTCCGCGAGCACCACCCCCGTCTTGAGCAGGTTCAACTGCCCGGAAAAGTCAGTGTTCGGCCACCACCGGCTCGACACGTCCAGCCCGGCGAACTGGTGGGCGGCGAACGCACCCTGATGGCCGGCGTTGTGGATGCCCAGCACGGTCCCCGCACGCCGGAATCGGCCGGCCGGCCGGTACAGGGCGTCGAGGTAGAGCGGAACGAGCGCGGTATGCCAGTCGTTCGCGTGGAAGACCACGTCCTCACCGAGCGGCTCCCCATCGAACAACGGCACCCGGGTGCAGGCCTCGATCCCGGCGCGGGTGAGCAGCGCGAATCGGAAGAGGTTGTCCCCATAGGAGCCGTGGCTGTCGCCGTAGATGCCGCCCCGGTGAAAGCTGGGATGATCGACGAACAGGTGATGGCACCGACCCGCCGTCGCCCCTCCGTGCGCAACCGCGGCGCTCGCTGGGTCGGGGGCATGGAAGTACCGGACCTCATGCGTCTGGCCGTAGAGATGGATGTAAGCCCGGACCCCGGTATCGACGGCGTCGGCGTAGGCCTTGTAGCGAGGGCTGACCGTGATGACGCGGTGTCCCAACGCGGCCAGAGCGCCTGGAAGTGCTCCGCAGACGTCCCCAAGGCCGCCCGTCTTGGACCACGGGGCGACTTCGGCGGCGAGGATGGCGATGTTCAAGCAGGCTCCGGTCGGCGGGCTCGGGTCACCCGGCACACGCGACGGCAGCAACGTACCGGATGTCGAGATCGGTGCCCAGCGGGAACGCAGACGACACGAAAACCAGCTCGTTGGTCGTCGCCTCCCACAACCAGCCGTCCATCGGCACTCCACCGACGGATACCACGAGGGTCGAGCTCACCGGGACCTCTGCGAGGGCGAAGCGGACATCGCCCGCACCGCCAGGGAGCCGGGCCAGAGACTGGAACCCATCGACCCAGTCGAGCTCGCAGACGTCCTCGGCCACACCCGCGGTCGCGTCCACGACGGCGAGGTAGTCGTCCGCGCGGGTTCCGCAGCTCCCGTCAGTGGGGACGAGCGCGCTGACCCTTACGTCGGCGCCTGCCGCAGCCTGCAGCTGCACAAGCTCGTCACCGAGGGGCGCCCCAGACGGGCCGAGGGCCACCACTACGACCTCGAGGTCCGCGCCGGCCCGCCGAAAGCCGTCCAGGCAGCCCAGGCTGCTGGCCTCGCCCAGCGCTGCACCAGCAAGGCCGAGCAGGTCGGCATCCCACGGCCCCCCCGCTTCCGAGAACGCGCGGGACAAGACCGTGCTCGCCCGAGCCGAGGTGTCCGCACGCGTCGCGTAGGTCGGCGAGGCCGGGCACTCTGAGCTGCTCGACACGGCGGTCATCTGGAAGTCCACGCTCGCCTCCTCCAACGCCGCCACGTAGGCCTCAGCGGCGCCCGCCGCGCGGCTCGCGAACGGCGCGATCGACGATCCGTCGACCACGAAGAGGATGTCGGTGGGGTCGGTCGGCAGGAACTCGAAGCGCTCGCTGACCTCCTCCCCCTCGTAGCCAAGCGAGCTCACCGCCACGCTCTTGGCGGTGGCCACTGGATCGTTCGCCTCAAACACGAACGAGGCCTCGACGAGTCCACCCACCACGGGTGTGAAGCTAAACTGCACCGCGCCGGTGTCTCCCGGCGCCAGCGAGGCCGGCCAACTGGTGATCTCGAACACCTCCGCGGTGGAGCGAACGTCTGCGATCTCCAGATCGCGGGAGCCAGCGTTCCACACCGGGATGGTACCCACGCCGGTGCACCCGAGGACGACAGCGTTCAGCTCAGCGTCCCCGGTAGCCATCTGCGGGGCCCTGCCGGTGCCGCTCATCGTCACCACCGAGGCGGCCTCCGCGATGACCAACTGCGCCGTCGCGGGGCTGTTGCTCGCCGGCGAAAATCTGACCGTGAGGCTGACGGACCCGCCGGGGGCGATGCTGTGGTCCTCCAGCGCCAACACGGTGTAGTCCTCATCGCCCACCGGCGCAGGCGGCGCGCCGAGGGTGACGGACTCGGATCCCAGATTTCTGAGCGTAACGACAGCGTCAACCGTCTCCCCCGCGTCGACGTCGCCAAATTCAAGGTCCAGCGGCGAAACATCGATGGTGACGTCCGGAAGCCCGGCCCCAGTCTCTGCGTTCGGGAACGACCCGAGCGGATGGCAGCCGGCCACCATCGCGCCGATCGAGAGGAGGATGAGGCTTCGCACCCGACGAGTGTAGCCCGTGCGGGCGGCGTGCCGCCGGAGCATCTCGCCGCGACAGGCTGGAACCGGGGAACGGCTAGAAATTAAACTTCGTCTTCAAGTCCTCCCAAAAAGACTTGTCAGCTACCTTTGTCTCATGCACCGCAGCCAACTCCCGAAGGAGCTCCTCCTCGCGAGCGCCGAGCGACTTGGGGACGGCTACGACCAGCTGTACGTGCTGATCTCCGCGGCCCCTGCCCTGAACCGACGCGATGCCCTTGCCCCGCAGCGTGACTACGCGCCCCGATGGTGTGCCAGCCTCGATCTCCCAGGGCACATCGCCGTCGATCGTCGGGATGGTGATCTTGCCGCCGAGGCACGCGGTCGGGAAGCTAATCGGCACGGTGCAGAGCACATGAACCCCGTCCCGCCGGAACAGCGAGTGCTCCTTCAGCCGGATGGTCACGTACAGGTCGCCGCTGCGCGCCCCGCGGTCGCCGATGTCGCCCTTGCCGGACAGGCGCAGCTGCATGCCGTCATCCACGCCGGCCGGGATGGTGACCTTGAGCTTGTCGCTCACTCGCTGCCGGCCGGTCCCGGTGCACGTGACGCAGGGGTCCTTGATGGTCTTTCCGGTGCCCTGACAGCGCGGACAGCCGGTGCGAATCTGGAAAAAGGCCTGACGCTGCATCACTTCGCCAGCGCCCCGGCACGTCTCACACGTCAACGGCTGCGAGCCAGCGTTGGCGCCCGACCCGTCGCACGTGTCGCAGAACGCGTGCTTGGGGACCTGAACCTCTCGTTCCACCCCCTTGGCGGCCTCGAGGAACTCCAGAGGGAGCACGTACTCAAGGTCCGCCCCCGGGCGGGGCCCAGCCTTGGCGCCGCGTTGGCGACCACCCATGCCGAACAGCTCGCCAAAAATGTCCCCGAACTGGGAAAACACATCCTCCGCGTTCTGGAAGCCGCCGCCCATGCCCTGACCGCGCAGCCCCTCGTGCCCGAAGCGATCATAGGTCGAGCGCTTCTCCGCGTCGGACAGCACCTCGTAGGCCTCGGCCGCCTCCTTGAATAGCGCCTCGGACTCCTTGTTTCCCGGATTCTTGTCCGGGTGATGCTTCATCGCGAGGGCGCGAAACGCCTTCTTGATGTCCGCTTCGGACGCATTCTTCGGGACCCCGAGGATGACGTAGTAGTCACGCTTCGACATGGGAACCTCGGTGCACGAGCCGAACGGCAGATCGCAGGGTCATGCAGTCTAGTTCTGCTCTTCGAAGGGCACGTCAATCGCGTCCTCCTTACCGGTCTTCGGCGCAGGGCCGGGAGCACCGGCCTCCGAACCCGCCCCACCAGCGGAGCTGTACATGCCCTGCGCAAGGTCGTGGGTGGCCTTGGTGAGCGCGTCGAACGCGCCCTTGATCCGCGTGATGTCATCACTGTCGAGCGCAGACCGCGCGTCGTTCAGCGCGGCCTCCAGCCCGGAGACCCCATCCGGAGTGAGCTTGTCCTTGTTCTCAGCGAGCGACTTGGAGGACTGGTAGACGAGGTTGTCGAGCTGGTTGCGGGCCTCGATCAGCTCCCGCTTGGCCTTGTCGGTGCCCTCGTTTGCGGCGGCCTCACGGACCAGCTTCTCGACGTCCTCCTTCGACAGCCCGGACGAGCTTGTGATGGTGATCTTCTGCTCGCGGCTGGTCGCCTTGTCCTTCGCGCGCACGTTCAGGATGCCGTTCGCGTCGATGTCGAAGGTGACCTCCACCTGAGGCACGCCCCGAGCGGCTGGCGTGATGCCGTCCAAACGGAAGTCGCCGAGCAGGCGGTTGTCCTTCGCTAGCTGCCGCTCGCCCTGGTACACGTGTACGTCCACCGCGGTCTGACTGTCGGCGGCGGTCGAGAAGATCTCACTCTTGCTGGCCGGGATGGTCGTGTTGCGCGCGATCAGGATGGTGTGCACGCCGCCGAGCGTCTCGATGCCGAGGGAGAGGGGGGTCACGTCGAGGAGGAGCATGTCGGTCACGTCCCCGGCGAGCACGCCGCCCTGCACGGCAGCGCCTAACGCCACGACCTCGTCCGGATTGACCGTGCGGTTCGGCTCCTTGCCGAAGAGCTGCTTGACCTTGGCCTGCACCAACGGGATGCGCGTGGAACCGCCGACCAGCAGGATCTCATGCACGTCTCCGGCGCTGAGCTTCGCGTCCTTCAACGCCTGACGGCACGGCTCAAGGGTGCGGTCGATGATCGGCTCGATCATCTGCTCGAACCGGGCCCGGGCCAGCGAACGCTCCAGATGCCGGGGCCCGGTCGCGTCCATGGACAGGAACGGCAGGGAGATCGCCGCCGTCTGGCTGGAGGACAGCTCGATCTTGGCCTTCTCGGCAGCGTCCTTGAGGCGCTGAAGGACCATCTTGTCGTGGCCGACATCGATGCCGGTCTCGGTCTTGAACTCCTTCACCATCCAATCGATCACCAGGTTGTCGACGTCGTCGCCGCCGAGGTGGGTGTCGCCATTGGTGCTGCGGACCTCCACGACGTTGTCACCCACGTCGAGGATGGAGATGTCGAAGGTGCCACCACCGAAGTCATAGACGGCGATGGTCTGGTCCTTCTTCTTCTTGCCGAAGCCATAGGCGAGCGCGGCCGCCGTGGGCTCGTTGATGATGCGCTTCACGTCGAGGCCGGCGATCTTGCCGGCATCCTTCGTGGCCTGGCGCTGAGCGTCATTGAAGTAGGCCGGGACGGTGATGACCGCCTCGGTGACCGGCTGCCCGAGGTATTTTTCAGCCTCACGCTTGAGCTTCTGAAGGATCATCGCGGAGATTTCAGGAGCGGAAAACTCCTTGTCGTCGATCGCGACCTTCATCAGATCACCCTGACGCACGACCTTGTAGGGGACGCGCACGCCCTCTTTCTCGGCCTCTTCCCAACGCTGTCCCATGAACCGCTTGATCGAGTACACCGTCTTGGTGGGGTTGGTGATCGCCTGACGACGCGCGGTAGCGCCGACGAGGCGCTCGCCCTCCTTGTTGAAGCCGACCACCGATGGCGTGGTGCGCGCACCCTCTTCATTGATGATGACGGTAGGCGAGTCGCCCTCCATGATCGCGACGACAGAGTTCGTGGTGCCGAGGTCGATGCCGATGATCTTGCCCATTGGAAATCCTTGGATATTCCGGCCGTACAGACCGAATCGATGAGTTATGCTGTTTGTACCGATGGAACCCGATAGGGTCACGTCTACCTGCAGTGAAGGTTAATCCCCGGGGTGTGTGGGTCAAGCGCTTCTGGCTTCTTGATGGCTCGGCCTTGCAAGCACACAGCAGTCGCAGCGGTTTGGAGCGCCCCCGCGAGCTGCGCAGCGGGCGAGGCCGTCTGGGAAAACAGTTAGACCCGCGCGCCATGCACAGCGACACCGTCCCGCCCCCCCCGCAGAATCACCTAATCCCAGCGTTCATCCAAGAGGAAGAAGCACTGCTGGAGGCGATACGCGAGCGCCTCATCTCGGAGCCGCCCGCGGCCGGCGCGAATCCCGACGACATCGTGGAGGAGATGCAACGCCTCCAGCAGGAGATGCGCGCCGCAAAAACCGAAGACAAGGCCGCGATCGAACAGCAATACAACCTGCAAGGCAGGGTGCTCGAGCAGATTCGCAAGGGCAAGCAGGAGGCGAGGGTCAACCCCGAGAACCCGTACTTCGCCCACATGACGGTTCGGGCGGAAGGGCGTACGACCGACGTGTATCTGGGAAAATGCACACGGATCAGCGACGGCGTGCGGATCGTCGACTGGCGGCACGCCCCGATCGCGCGGATCTTCTACCGGTACCAGGAGGGGGACGACTACACCGAGGTCATCGGTGAGAGGGACGTCGAGGGCGTGGTCAAGGTGCGTCGCACGCTGTCGGTCGTGGACGGTCACCTCCAACGCATCGCTGCGGCGCAAGGCACCTTCGTCCGCAGCTCGGCCGGCTGGGAGGAGCACCGCTCCATCGCGCCACAGCTCGCGACGGGCGCGGGCGCCCAACGAGCGAGCACCGCCGGCCCGGCCCGGCTCGGCACCGGCAAGGCCCACCGCGCAGACAAGCACCTGCCCGACATCGCCGCCCTCATCGATCCCGAGCAGTTCGAGCTGATTTCCAAGCCTGATGCTGGGCCGGTCGTCATCCGCGGTGGGGCGGGCTCCGGCAAGACCACGGTGGCGCTGCACCGCATCGCCTGGCTGGCGTTCAATACGCCGAGCCGCTTCGCGCCCTCAAAGATGCTGGTCGTGGTTTGGGGCCGAGCGCTTCGAGACTACGTGTCCAAGGTGCTGCCAGGGCTCGGCGTCGAAGGCGTACCGGTGGTGACGTGGAGCGATTGGTCTCGAAAGGCGGTCGCCCGACATTACCCACGGCTCCCCAACCACGACAACGCCAGCACGCCAGGTGTGGTGAGCCGGCTGAAGCTGCACCCCGGCCTGCACGGGTTGTTGGAGCGCGTCGTTCGCACCCGGAAGGCCGCCGCGACCGGTACTGGCGCGCTTGATGACTGGAAGCACCTGCTGAGCGACCGCACACTGCTCGCGGAGCTCGACGGTTTTACCGAAGATCAGCTGGACGAGTGCATGCGCTGGGCGAGCAAGCAGCAGCACCAGATGCAGCTTCTGGAGGATCGAGAGCGTGGGGCAGAGCCCTGGCTCGACGAGGAGGACGACGCCATCCTGCTGCGCGCGTGGCAGCTACGGGTGGGCGACCTTCGCAGCAACGCTGGAGCGATCCGCCTCGCCCACATCGCCATCGACGAGGTGCAGGACTTCAGCCCGATGGAGGTGGCGGTCCTGCTAGGGGCCTGCGACAAGGCGAAGTGCATCACCCTGGCGGGCGACACCCAGCAGCACATCTCAGCGTCGGGCGGCTCGCTCTCCTGGACCGATCTTTTGGCCTCGCTGGGAGTGAAGGCCACCGCGCTATCGAACTTGAAGGTAAGCTACCGGTCAACCCGGACAATCACCGCGTTCGCGCGGGGAATACTCGGCCACCTCGCAGAAGACGAAGCGCCCGCGTTGACCATGCGCGAGGGCGAGCCTGTGCCGGTCTTCGATTTTCCCGATCACGGCGCAGCGGTGGACTTCCTCGGTCGGGCTCTCCGGGCGCTGATGCAAGACGAGCCCAACGCGTCCGTCGCCGTGCTGACGCCCACGCCCACGATGGCCGAGACCTATTTCAACGGGTTTGACCGGATGGACGTGCCCGAGGTGAGGCTGATCGAGGACCAGTCGTTCACGTTTAGCCCGGGAGTGGACGTGGTTGATGTCGCACAGGTCAAGGGGCTCGAATTCGACTATGTGATCCTTGTGGATGTCTCCGCCGCCGCCTACCCGAATCGCGACTACCCGCGCCGCCTGTTGCACGTCGCTGCGACACGGGCGATCCATCAACTTTGGGTGACCTACGTCGGGTCGCCTTCCCCGGTGCTGCTCCAGGCGCTCGATGGCGTCGGGGCACCCCTCGGCGGCGAGGGGTGAGCTCGTTGCGACCGGGCGCCCGCGATCGCCTTCTGGCGGGCGGCACCGATCGTCTCGTCGACCTGCTCCTCGATGACCTGCTCGACCGGCCGGTCGTTGATCTTGTGGACCCGGCTTGGCTGGCGGGTCAGCTCGCGGCCACCGCCCGACAGGCAGCGGCGGACCCCAAGGTCGAAGAATTTTTCAGGACTCGGGTGCGTGACGCCCGCAGCCGCGTGCCCGCCGGTCGCCCCCCGCTACCCGACGCCCTGAAAAAGCCGCTGGCCGAGGTCATCGGGCGGCCGTACGTCCCTGACCGCGAGCTGGTCGGCCGGCTCCTCGACCACAACACCGCGCGCCTCCTGCTGCGAAACCTGTTTCAAGACGTGCTGATCGCGTTCGCCCGCAAGCTGAAGCCGCCGATCGCTGCCCCGAAGCTCCCCGGAGGGCTCCCGTTCGGGGGCCTTAGGGGGCTCCAACGGCTGGGCGAGGGGCTCCACCATCTGGTCGGGGAAGAGTTCGAGGCCCAGGTCGAACACCGGGCCCGTGAATTCATGGACGCCGGGGTGCAGCGTCTGGTGGACAAGATGGCGGACCACCTCTGCGACCCGGCGCTGGTCGTCGAGTACGGGGAGTGGCGCACCCATGGCCTTGAGGTGCTGCTGGCGACGGATATGCGCAAGCTGGCGCTCGAGGCGGAGAAGCTGGACCCCGACGCGCTCGTCGCCACCGGCGCAGCACTAGTGCGCGGGATCGCCGGTCAGGAGTCGCTAGTCGGGCAGTTGGAAGCGGTGCTGCGCACGTCGCTCGACAACACGCGCAAGCACCCCTCTGGCCTCGGCGAGAGCGTCGTCGCCGGAAAGGGAATGAGCACCCGCGAGCTGCTTGGCGGGCTCGAAGCGCACGGCATCGAGCTCGTGCGCAGTGTGATGCGCGAGCGGGCGCGCGCGCTCGTGGACACGCCGGCGTTCGCGACGTGGTGGAACGAAGTGGTGGAAGGGCCCTGAGCACCAGAAGCGCCGCAGGTACCCGCGGCGCCGAGGGCGCCGGGGATCACCGCTGCGCTTCGACCGTCTTTTCAAGCTCCTCAGCGATCTTGCCCAGGGGCTGCAAGAGGCGCTCGAACTTGTCGAACCACTGCTGCCAGATCTTGTCGCCCTGCTCGGCGCCGGGAACCTCGGCGTTCACGCGACGGACGAATTCCTTGAACTTGTCCACGCGCTCCAGGGTCTTCGGGAGCGCCGTGTAGAAGTCGTGCGAATACCCGATGAGCGCCCCTGCGGTACGGTAGAGCACGCGGTCGCTGGTCCCTTCCTCGATCAGCAGGAACTCTGAGCTGACCAGCGCCGAGTAGAAGCCGAACGCGCCGAGGTCCAACTCCTGAAGCAGGGCGGTGCGGAACAGGTTCAGGATGACGTTCTTGTTGATGCGGATGAACTCGACGACACGCGGCTTGAGGTAGGACTCGGCCGCGCGGGGCTGCCGACCCGCGCGGGGCACCGGCAGCTGGACCTGCACCATCCGTCCGAGCCGGACATTGATGCGAGTCAGGGCGACGGCGTCCTCGTGGTCCTCCTCCGCGGAGTGGAGTCGGGGCTTGGCCTGCTCGGAGACGCGAGCCTCGGACCGTTCGTTGGTATCGAACCGCGGGCGCAGCGCATCCGACTGCAGCTGCTCCACGTGGAAGAGCCAAAGCATGTACTCGCCATCCTGACGAGGGACCTCGAGCTGCACTTCCACAGACTCGGGCTGGAGGATGCCCTGCCCTGACCGTGCGACGCCGTAGCCCGTTTCGATGATGGCGACGTACTTGTCCTTCCGCTGCTCGATTGAGACCTTCAACCCCTGCACGATGCCGTGGCCGTGCATGTAGTGCACATGGCGGTGGAGGTTGCCGCGGTGGTAGGACTGGTCGGCGCGAAGGTCGTCCGCGGTCAGCGCCAGCCCCTCAAAGGGGCGAAGCCGCGTGAGCATGAAGTCTTTCTTGGGGTCCAAGGGTCACCTTTGAGCGATTCGTAGGGTTCAGGCGCGAGGCGGTACTGGGGGGGTCGCGGGGGTGCCCGCTTGGGGAGCGGGCGGCGACGCGAACAGGATGGTGAAGGTGACGTGAGCGGGCTTCTCGCTGGTCACGATCTGGGCGATACGGGCGAGCACCTCCACCGCGCGCTCGCCAAAGCGCAACTTGAAGGCCGGCATCGGCTCGAGGACGACCGCGAAGAACGTCGTTCTGGCGCGATCGGGCTCGACGAGGAAATGGGCACCGGGCTCGCCCAGCTGGTAGCGCCTGGCGACGTCGTTGCCGCCGGAGAGCGTGCTCTTCCCCAGAACGAAGTGGTTCGGAAAACGCAGTTCTAGCACCCGGACCGGCGCCGACGTGAGCACGCGGATCATCTCCTCCACTCCGGGCGCAGTGCCTCGGGTCCGGTACAGCCGGATGGCGCGGCGGGTCAGCTCCCGCTGCTGGTGGAGGGGCAGCGAACTGTCCAGATCGAAGCTGACCCAGCTCGCCAACCACGGTAGAAACCGCGGGTCGGTCACGCCAGGATCGATCAAGGCGGGGACCTGATCGATCCGGTCTGTGACCGTGGTCATGATGTGCTGGTAGATGAACAAAAAGCGCCGGAGGGGGTCAGCGTTGACCCCCTGCGCCTCCGCGGACTGCAGGTTGTCGTTCCTCGGGGGCTCCCACCGCCGAGCCGATACCTCGTCCGCCCGCACCAGATCCCGGCGTTGCGCTGGCACCGCGCCCTGAAACAGGCCGGGTAGGTAGCGCAAGTAACCACGCACTGGAATGTGAAGCACCACCTTGTCCTTCGGGTTGAGCGCGCCCGGGGGGCGCCCGTCCGGCGTGACCACCTCGGTAACCGCGGTGACCAGATCGTCCGGTGTGAAGTAGCTAGCCGGCGACCCGTCGGGCAGGACCCGATGTACACGTACAAAGGTGGGCTCCCCACCCACTGAAGGAAGCACCTCGACGGCGCGCACCAGACCAATCTTCTCGCCGCGCAGCGCCTCGACAAGGCGGTAGCCGACCGGGTTTCCAACGTGCCGGTTGACGAACGCCAGCGCGTCGCGCACCGGGTACCCGATGCGCACCAAATCTTCGAGGTACCGATAGTCGCTTGTCGCGTGGATGAGCGGTGCACCGGCGCGGGGCGCGGATCGACCATCGGACCGGGTCGCAGGCAGGTTCGGCAGGAGGGTTCCGGGGAGCGGCCCGATTGTAATACGAAACGGCGCCAGGGCCCGCATCGGGAGTCAATCCCCCCGCCCCGCCCCCCTGGAAAAATCGGCGCTCCAGCTTACCCACGCACGGTGCGCTACGCGGTCGGCGCCGGGAACGAAGTCTTCGCCCCGGGTGCGATCGATGCTGTAGCCAGCCGACAGCCGCCCCCGGGACTGAAGCGCGGGGGTCGCGACGCTCGCATCCAGCCCCACACGCCAGCGTTGTTCCTCAGTGGCGAGCTCAAACACCTTGCCGTTCCGCGACTCAATCACTCCGACCCGGCGCGTACGGTCCCCCCACAGCGCGACCCGCGGGTGCCCCCAAGCCGGCGGGGCATCGGCGCCGACGCCCCGCC
>SHYV01000145.1 GCA_009692605.1 Myxococcales bacterium | reverse complement strand
GGTCCCCTCGGAGCCGAGGCCGATTCCGGCCGCACCCCGACCGGCCGAGCGCGGGCCGCTGTTCACCGTCCGCGCGGCGGGCGAGGTCTACCCGACCACCGAGCTCGCGACCCTTCAACGGTGGATCCTTGAGAGCCGGGTGAAGCCCGCGGACCAGCTCTCGGTGGACGGAGAACACTGGGAGCGGGCCGAGGACCGGGCCGAGCTCTCGATCTTCTTCAGGGCCGCGGAAAGCCTGAATGCACCGCTGGTGGGCCTCCCCGCTGCGACGCTGCCCACGCCGCAGGAGCAGCCGCTGCCCGGACGTGTCGCCGCGCCCAGCCCCGTCGCGATGGCCCCCGTCGCACTGGCCCCCGTCGCACTGGCCCCCGTCGCACTGGCCTTCGCCGAGCGGGAAGTCGAAGCAGTGGAAGACCTCTGGGCGGACACGACGGCCGTGTCGAAGGCTGGCCCCGCATCAGCCGCGCCCACGCCTGCCGAGCCCACGCCTGCTGAGTTGGTGTCGCAGCAGGAGCCCTCTGCGCCCACCGGAATCGAAGACTACCCGGCCGGCCTGGAGCCAGACACGCAGGAGACCACCCTGCTGTCGATACTTCAGGAGCGTACCGAAGAGATACGCAAGGGGCCCGTTCCGGTCCGCCGGTCCTACCCGGCCGCCGCAGGGGTGGCGATGGGGGTCTCGAGCCTCGTGCCCATCTCCTCGCCGCAGCAAGCGCCGTCGGATTCGGATGGCCGCGGGCAGTCGATGCAAGAAATGGCAGCCGAGTTCGGCTCCTCAGTGACCGACGAAGAGCCTGAGGCTGATGAGGAGGCGCCGGCGGGCAGTCGAGTAGCCGGCATCCTCGCCGGCGTGATTGGGCTCGGCGTCATCGGGGTCCTGCTCGCCGTCGGATGGCGCGTGTCTCAGGACACAACGCCCGAAGTCGAGGTGGTCGCCACCGAGCCGAGCGCACCCTCGGAGGTCGTGGCCGCGGAGCCCGCCGCCATCGTCGAAGAGATCGCCGCGCCGGAGGTCCCGCCCCCCGAGCCCGTGGTCCCAGAGCCCGTGGTCCCAGAGCCGGTGGTTCCAGAGCCCGCCGCCATCGTCAAGGCGGTCGCCGTTGCCCCGGTACCGAGCGCCCCGAAGCCGCCCCCTGTCGCCGCGGCCCCCAAGCCAACGCCCGCCGCGATACAACCCGTAGCCAAGCCCCCCGTCGAGGCGACGACCTCCAGCGGCAGTTCGTTCACCTCCGCCCCCGACGCGGCCAAGAAAGGCTGGGCGCTCGCGAACAAGGGCAAGTACGACGGCGCGTATGATCTCTTCTCGAAGGCCCTCCAGAAGTACCGCGGCGACCCTGCGCTGCTGTACGGCCGCGGGTACTCCGCCGAGAAGACGGGCAATGACGTGAGCGCGGCGGATGACTATTGCACTGCGATGAGCACCAAGGGCGTGGATGAGGGCATGAAGCGCGAACTTCAGAGCGGCCTCAACCGGATCCACCACACCTGCCCCGAATGACAGCCCGGACCCGCCAGAATGGGTAGGATCCGCCCTCCGCGGATCCTACCCATTCTTGGGCTTCTCGCAGGGTTCAGCTAGCCGCCACGACGAGCGTGCCGGCTCCGGCGAGCAGGACGAGCGCCCAACGCGCCGCTCCCAGCCTCTCGCCCAACACCAGCCAGCCAAAAAGCACGGTGAGGAGCGAGGAGAGCGAGGCGGGAGGGCTGACCACCGCGACGGGCGCGTACCCGCTCGCCACCGTGAAGGAGACGAAACCGACGGCCTCGAAAAGGCCCATGCCAAGGATGGCGGGCCAGGCTGTGCGGGGCGGCGGGACCCGGAGGTCGGCACGAAAGAGTAGGATCGGAGCCATCAGCGCCCACTGCGCCACCCAGATCGCAGGGACCACGCCCACCTCCCCCAGCTGCAGCCGCAGCCGCGCGGTCCCCGCCGCCATGACCCCGAACCCCACAGCCCCCGCGCAGGCCCACAGCACCGCCGAGCGGGGCGTCCGCTGGCCTTGGTCCTGCTCAACCGGAGCGTTCACCGCCAGCACACCGTTCCCCACCGCCCCGACAAGGATCATCGCCCCGCCGACCCATTGAACGACCGACGGCCTGTCCCCTGACCACAGCACACCCGCGACCGCAGCCGGCACCGACCACGCGGTCACGATGGGCACGACAGCGGTCAGCGCGCCGCTGGAGAACGCCACCAGCATCGCGTAGTACCCGATAGCGCTCCCCACCGCGGTGATCACCAGATCGTCCAACGCCGGCATGGACGGGCGCCCCTCCACCGAAGCGGCGATCACGATGAGTCCGATGCTCGCGATGCCCTGCGCCCAAAGCATCGCGCGCAGGCTGCCCACCGCCCGGCCGGCTCGCTGCACGTAGATGTTCGCGATCCCCCAGGCCGCCGAGCAGACAAGGGCGAGCGTGACGGCGAGGAGGTTGGACACCGCGCAGGCTACTGCGATTTTGACCGGTTCGGTAGGAAACCCCGCCCTCTCCACGCCGGCCGCACCCACCTCCGCGCGCTGCCGTGCGCTACGCTGCCGAGGTGCGCCTCAACCCCCTGCTCGCCGCCCTCCCGACCTACCCCACCATCGCCATCGACCGGGTGCGGGACCAGCTACTCGCGGCCGGACGCCCGGTCTATGACTTCGGTACCGGAGACCCCATCGAGGCCACTCCGTCGTTCATCCGGGACGCACTACGGGCGAACATCGCTGATAACTGTCGTTACCCCACCGTCATTGGAGAGCCGGCGGTTCGCTCCGCGTTCGCAGGGTATGCCCAGCGCCGCCTCGGCGTCACGTTGAACCCCGGCACCGAGGTCCTGCCCACATCCGGCTCCAAAGAGGCTGTCTTCCACCTTCCATTGCTCTGCGTGGACCCCAACGCGCCAGACCGCGCGGTGGTATTTCCCGACCCCGGCTATTCGGTCTACTACCGCGGCGCGGCGCTCTCCGGCGGGCGGCCACACCCCCAGCCGCTCTCCGGCGACTACATCCAGCGGGCGTGGGAGCTCCCGATCGAGGTGCTGCGAGAGACGCGCCTCCTGTGGATCAACACCCCGCACAACCCCAGCGGTGCGGTGATGTCGCGCGAGGACCTTCGCCGCACGTGGGAGGTGTGCCGCGAGCACGACATCCTGCTGGTGAGCGACGAGTGCTACATGGACGTCTGGTTCAACGAGCCGCCGGTGAGCATCTTGCAGGTGGTCGAGGAGGCCGGGGTGGGGCTGAGCGGTTCAGGCGTGCTCGCCCTCTTCTCGCTCTCCAAGCGGTCCGGGATGACCGGCTACCGGTCGGGCATCGTAGCGGGTGATCCGAAGGTCATCGGGGCGCTGCGGACGTTGCGCACCAACCCGGGGCTCGCGCCGCAGGACTTCGTCAACGCGGCCGCCGCCGTAGCCTGGGCCGACGACGGGCACGCCGAGCAGCGCCGCCTGCTGTTCGGGGAGAAGCGCAGACTACTGCTCGACTTCCTCAGCGGTGCCGGGCTCGAGGTCACCGCCAGCGAGGCGAGCTTCTACGTCTGGGTCAAGGCGCCGGGCGGGGATGGAGACGCGTTCGCCAGTGAGTTGCTCAAGGCCGGAATACTCACCAACCCCGGCTCCTTCTTCGCGGTGACCGCCGCGGGTCGTGACCATGTGCGGTTTGCGCTGGTCCCGGACCTCGATGGGTGCCGGGCCGCAGTCGAGGCGATGCGGGCGATCTTGTAGCGGGTCGGACCCCAGATCAGCCCGGAGCTGCCGGCGCGACCACTGCGGGTTCGCCCGCTGCAGGCGCCTCCCCCAACGCGGGGACGGGCGCACCCGGCTCCACGACTGCCGGCGCAGCAGGATCCAGCGCAGCAGGATCCAGCGCAGCAGGATCCTGCGCTCCGGGCGCACCCGCGACACCCGCCACCGGCGTGGCGCCCGGGGTGGTCACCGTGGCGTCGATGACAACGACCAGATCACCCTGCTGGTGCCCGTGGGTCTTGACGAGCATGTCGAGCTGCAGGTCACCCGGGACCGAGGTCCGACCATCGATGATCAGCACGCCGGTCGCCGGCAGATGGACGATGATCTTCTGGCCATCGCCAATCTGAACCCATGAACGGGTGTCACCAGAGACCGAGGACACCGTGCCGGAGACGGTCACCTCGTTCTCGCCCATGCCCAGAAACCCGGGCGCCGGCGCGGGCGGCGGGTTGGGCTGCATCAAGGGCTCGTCGATTCCGCATGCGAGGGCCAACATCAACGTGATCATCTCGTGTCTCCCGGGCGGAGCACGCCCATCATCTCGGTCCACTCACGCTTTGAAAGCCCGGAGTTCGCGGCCCCCACGTCTTCGCCAGCCAGCAATCGACGCACTACCGCCAGCATCGGCCCCGACAGGGTGAACGCGTCCAGCCTATAGTCCTGGAACGCCTCCCAGCAGTGCGGAACCCAGGCCTTCACCACGTTGGCGATGGCCTCGCCGTAAACGCGGATCTCGTACTGGGCGTGCGGATCGATGCGCAGCGCCAGAAAGTGCAGCAGGTTGTGCAGATCGACCTTCCAATACCATTGGGTATAGAAGCCCACCGACAGGTTCATCCGAGCAAGCTCGCGAGCCAGCCCCGCGTCGTCGATCAGCTTCTCGTAGGTGTCGTAGGACTGCTCGTGATCGCGGCGGAGCAGGCGCAGGACGTGCTCGGCGGTCTCGGCGTCCAGGGTCTCGCCCCGGCCCTGCTTGTTGTTCGCCGACTGTCGGGCAAGGTCCTCCGGCCGAGGAAGGTAGAACTCGCGGTCCATGATGGAGTAGCGGGCGCTGTGCTCGTTCACGTTCGCGGTCCGGTGCCGGATCCACTGCCGAGCGACGAAGATCGGCAGCTTGACATGCAGCTTCAGCTCGCACATCTCCAACGGCGTGGTGTGCCGGTGACGAAGCAGGTAGCGAATCAGCCCCCGGTCGTCGTTCGCGGAGCGGGTGCCCTTGCCGTAGGAGACCCGAGCGGCCTGCACCACTGCGGCGTCGTCACCCATGTAGTCGACAACCCGCACAAACCCATGGTCGAGGCAGGGGATGGGTTGGAAGAGCTGCTCCTCCAGCGCCGGGACCGTAGGGCGGCGGGTGATCGATCGCTCGGCCAGCTGGGCCTGGAGTTCCTGAAGATCGTCTGCGGAGACGGACATTCAGGTGCCTATCAAGAAACACGCGCGAGCGGTCGAACAAGGATAGGAACGACCGTGGCTCCAGCTCCCGATCCAGCCAACATCCGCCCCCCCTGTGCCGGCCTGTGGGACACCCCGATGATTCAGGTGAACGGGGATGTGACCGTCTGCTGTTTGGACGAGCACCTTGAGAACAGGATCGGCAACGTGAACGACACGCCGCTGTCCGAGCTCTGGGAAGGCGCGACCATCCAACGATGGCGCCAAGCCCATGTGGACGGCCGTTTCGCCGCGTCAGGCCCATACTGCACACGTTGCAACTGGCGTTCTGCTGGAGGCCTCTCCCCGGAACGGGTCGCGGCATGGCGAGCGAGCGGGGGACCATGACCCTGACGATCCGCACCGAGGGCCTCGGCAAGACCTACTACTCGGGCTTTCTCCGCATCCCGTACGTGGCGCTGAAGGACGTCAACCTCGAAGTGCCCGAGGGCTCCACGTTCGGCTTTGTCGGGCCCAACGGTGCGGGGAAAACCACCGCGATCAAGGCGCTGATGGGGCTGCAGCGCCCCACTGCCGGGCAGGGGTGGATTCACGGCGTCTCGATCCTATACCCAGCGGCGCGCGCCCGCGTCGGGTTCCTGCCCGAGCGGCCCTACTTCTACGAGCATCTAAGCGCCCAAGAGTTCCTGGACTTCTACGCCCGCCTTGGTGACGTCCCGTCCGCCGAGCGCGCCCCGCGCATCACCCGCCTCCTTGAACGTGTGGACCTCGCTCGCTGGCGCGACGTGCCGCTTGGTCGGTTCTCCAAGGGCATGCTCCAGCGCGCCGGGCTCGCTCAGGCGCTGATCGCCGAGCCCGACCTGCTGGTGCTGGACGAGCCGATGAGCGGCCTCGATCCCATCGGCCGGGCGCTGGTCCGCGATCTCATCCTCGAAGAGCGCAAGGCCGGAAAGACGGTGTTCTTCAGCTCACACATCCTGTCGGACATCGAGGCCATCTGCGACCGGGTGGCGATGGTGGTGCGCGGCGAGCTGCGCGGGCAGGGCAAGGTCAGCGACCTGCTCTCGGGCGCGGTGCAGCACATCGAAATCGTGCTTCGCCGTGGGGACGAGGTACAGACCCGCAAGCCGCTGCCCGGCGATTCGGATGCCGTCCTTGATCTGGCGCGCCGCGACGGGTGGAGCGTGGTCACCGTCCATCCGGTCTCGAAGACGCTCGAACATGTGCTGCTCGACGAGGTCGAACGCGCAAGGCCCGTCGATACCAAGCGGCTCGGCGTGCTGGCATGACCGCCCCGTTCGCGCGCATGGCCACGCGGGTGTACGCGGTGGCGGCGAATACATTTCGAGAGGCCGTGCGGGACAAGGTGCTGTACAGCATCCTCTTCTTCGCAGCCCTGCTGCTGTTGGCGTCACTTGGAATGCGCGAGGTGGCGTTGGGCGACCGCGACAAGGTGGTTCGCGGGGTCGGCCTCGGCGGGATCTCCGTGATCGGGGGCATCATCGCGATCTTTCTGGGCGTGGGCCTGGTGTACAAGGAGATCGAGCGGAGGACCATCTACACGCTGGCGTCCAAGCCCGTTCCACGCTGGCAGATCCTGCTCGGAAAGTACATCGGGCTTTGGCTGACCCTCGCGGCAGAGGTCGGAATCCTGACCGCGATGTACACGCTGATCATCGGCTACCAACAGGGCACGCCGGGGGCCGGAGTGTACCTGGCGATGTGCATGCTGATGCTCGAGTTGACGCTCGTCACCGCGTTCGCCACGTTGTTCTCGACGTTCGCCTCGCCGCTCTCCGCGAGCGCGTACACCCTCTGCGTCTACGTCATCGGCCACTTCGCGGACGACCTGTACATTTTTGGAAAGGCAAGCGACAACCCTGCGTTTCAGTCCTTTACGCTCGCGTTGTACCGCGCTGTACCTAACCTCGGGATGTTCAACGTCCGAGCCGAGGCCGTGCACGGCATCCCCATCCCCGGCACCGAGGTCGCTTGGGCGGCGGCCTATGCGTTCGGGTACACGGTCGCGGTCCTCGCGGTCGCCATGGCGGTGTTCGAGCGACGGGACTTCAAATGATCCGCATGGCGGATCTGGCCGCGCGGCACGCCCGCGTGGCGGCTGAGGTCGAGCCCGCGGTGCTCGCGGTGCTCCGCTCGGGCCGATACGTCGGCGGCCCCGTCGTGGACGCCGCGATGGCTGGCGTGGCGAAGCACTTCGGCTGGGGTCACGCGGTGGGCGTGAACAGCGGGACGGACGCCTTGATCTACGCCCTGCAAGCGGTAGGCGTGCGGCCGGGCGACGAGGTGGTCGTGCCTGCGGTCACGTTCTTCGCGAGCGCTGGAGCGGTGTGCCGTATCGGCGCCGTACCGATCATCGCCGACGTCCGCCCCGACCTCCCGTTGCTCGACCCCGCCGCGCTCCCGATCACCGCTCGCACGAGGGCGGTCATGGCCGTTCACCTGTACGGCGAGCGATGCGATCTTCCCGCGTTGAGTGTACCTATAGTCGACGACGCCGCTCAGGTAGCTGGCGCAGACCCGGCGTGCCGGACCGGGGAAATCGCGGCGGTGAGCTTCTACCCAACGAAGACGCTTGGGGCGGCCGGGGACGGCGGCTGTGTGCTGACCGACAGCCCCGGAGTGGCGCGTAAGCTCCACCTCTTGACCCACCACGGCATGCCTACGCCCTACGTCGCCGAGGCGATTGACGGGGTCGTCGGCGCCAACAGCCGGCTCGACGCCATTCAAGCCGCCGTGCTTCACGCGCATCTCGGCGATCTCACCGCGCGCGTGGCAGCCCGACGCGCCCACGCCCAAACCTACGATCAGGAGCTCCCGGCCTCGGTCGAGCGGATCCCACGCTGGTCGGGCCACCCGGTCCACCAATACGTCCTGCTGCTGCCCCCGGGGGTCGACCGGGATGCTGTCGCAGCGCGGATGAGAGCACAGGCGATCGAGACCGCGGTCTACTACCCCCGCTCTTTGTCGGCCCAGCCCGCGCTCGCCGCGTTCGCCCGTCCGACCCCGCGCGCCGACGCGTTCTGCGCGCGGTGCCTGGCGCTTCCGGTGCACGAAGGTCTCGGGGAGCAAGAGGTCTGCAAGGTGATCGATGGCTTGACTCAAGCCCTAGCCCAAACTGTGCGCGAACCCCGCCGCGCTTGATCTCCCGCGCCACCGCCATGCTGAACGTGGACCCCGCCCGAGTCGAGCGTGATCCGTTCCAGCAGACGGTCCGGAGGACAATTTGGGCCTCTGAGTTCCCGCTCATTTGCGAACCACCCATCAGGAGATGTACAGTCTCCCAGTTCGTCCCCCGGTGACCCGCGTGCAGTCTCTCTCTGAACTTCGACCGAAGCTTGAACCCCACTCCATGCACACCGAGGGAAGGAAACTCGTGCTGCAGGACCTTGACCATCGCGAGCAGGCGATCCTCGGCGACGACAAGCGCCGAATCCTCGAGATGCTGGATGGCAACCACACGATCAAGGACATCATCTCGAAGCTCTACCTGGCCGACGGCTCGGTCAGCTTCAAGTCAACCTTCGCCGTGCTCCTGCGGCTTCAAGCGGCGGGGCTGCTCGACGCCCGGTCGGGTGGAGTGTTGCAGCAGATAGGCACAGCGAGTACGCCGCATGACGGGCAGCCCTCCCCGGTGCTTCGCCCGTTGTTCGAGGTGCCCCTGGGCACCGAGTTCAAGCTCCCCTTCAGCAGCCTGCCGCTGTTCTACCTGCTCAGCGCAGCCATCGCAGTGGTGCTTTTGGCCTCGCCGAACGGCGCGCTGTATGACCTGCACCCAACCTTGTTCCTAAGGGTGGACAGCTCGTACCACCTGGCGCTCCCCGCCCTATTCGTCATCTGCTCGGCGCTGCTCACCGTCAAGGGGCTGGTGAAGTGGGTGCTCTTGGCGCTGGCGACCGGCTCGGTGTACCGGCCCAGTCTACGCGTGCATTGGTTTGGGATCGGCCTCGGCGCCTCGGACAACTCCGCCTATGGGCTCGGAAAGCGCATGCCGGTGGTGGCGTACACCCTCAGCTCCGGACTGCTGCATCTGGCGTTGGCGTCGCTGTGGATCCAGATCTTCCCGGCCTCCCCTTGGGCAGATTCGATCAAGGTGCTGGCGGTGTTGCTCACGTTTGCCAGCCTCAACCCTCATCGCAGCAGCGAACTGACCAAGATCTTCACGTATTTCTACGACGAGAACCACCTCGGGCACCTCCTCCCTTACCTCAAGAACCGCTCCCTCTTCGCGGCGTTGGATCGCAGCGCCGGCATTCGCGACGAGCTTCGCTATGTGGCCTACTCCACCCTCGCGCTCCTGTGGGGCATGAGCCTCGTCGTCTTCTCCCTCGGCATCTTTGGACGCAACCTGCCGAACCTCGTGCTCGCCATCTTGGGCGGCGACCTCGGTGACCGCGCCTCGGCGGGTGTGATCCTGCTGCTGCTGTCGAGCGTGCTGCTTGGGCTCGCAGCCGACCTTTTTGGCACCTTGCTCCAAAACATCGTGTACCCTCTGCTCACGCCCCTCCGTCGGGCCGGCCGCAGCCTCAAGTCCAAGGAGACCTACTCCTTCGACAAGGCTGCCCTCCACAAGGTGCTTGAGACCTCCTGGTTCAGCGAGGACTTGAGCCCGGCCGGACTCGAATTCTTGCTCGCGAACAGCCATGTGATCCACTACCGCAAAGGCACCCCGCTGATCATCCAGGGCACTCGGGGGCAGGAGCTGTTCATCCTGCTCAAGGGCGAAGTGGACGTCGCGCGACGCGAACAGACGGGCCTCAAGCGCACGATCGCCCGGCTGCAGCCGAACGCGGTGTTCGGGGAGACGTCCATCCTCAAGGACGGCCTGCGCACGGCCGACGTCGTCGCCGTGCAGGACGTTGACGCGCTCGTCATCGACAAACAGGTCCTCGACCGGCTGTTCGATCAGGGCGAGCTCAAGGAGGACCACAGCAAGATTCTCGCGAAGATCGCGCTCACCCAGTACCTCTCGACGTCGCAGATCTTCAAGGAGCTGCCCCAGGAGACGATCTCCCTCCTGCGCGGGCGTGGCACGGTGGAGAAGGTTCCGGCCGGGCATGTCATCACACAGGAGGGGGCGCTCGACAAGAGCTTCTACCTGCTGCTACGGGGCACCGCGCGCGCCACCGTTGAGGGGCGTCAGGCAGGCTCCCTACACGCCGGAGACTTCTTCGGCGAGATCGCCCTGCTCGCGAATGTGGCCCGCACCGCGACCGTTCAGGCCGAGGAGGAGTGCCTGATGCTCACGTTGGACTCCGATACCTTCTGGGAGATCCTCTCCGAGAACATCGGGTTCGCGATGTGCATCGAGGCTGTGGCCGAGCTGCGGCAAGACGTGTTGGATCCGGAGGTCGCCCATGTTTGAGTTGCTCATCAAGCTCCTCCCGCTCGGCGTGGTCGGTGGGGGCGTCTATTACGGCCAAGAAGCCTTCGAGCCGGTGTTCGACATCGTACGGGGCACCGCGGTGCAGCAGGAGGTCAATCAGATCGCGAGGTTCATCCAGCTTGACCTCATCGACGGGGACGCGCCCGACTCCTCCAGCCTCCCCGACTACATCCACGCGCGCATGCTGGTGACGAGCGGCGACCGGGACACTGCTCAGGACTTTTGGGGCAGCCCGTACACGCTGGTCCACGGCGACGGGGTGTACATCGTGTCGAGCTGGGGGCCGGACATGGAGCCGGACACCGACGACGACATCGTGGCGCGGGTGTCCGGATAGCGTGGAGGGGGGAGTGCATCCTGACTCGTTCACCGGCATGACACCCTTTTTACCGCCTGCGGCAGGGTGTCCTCGGTGCTCGAAGGGATCTGGCCGGAGCGAGCCCCGGCCTCCCGTTGGCGCCGCGACCGGGTGGTGGACTGGGTCTGGTGGCCCGTCTCCGCGTTCCTCACCGGCGACCTGACCCGCGCTGTGCGGAGAGCTTGGTCTCTTCGTCCAGCTCACGATGACCCTCGACATGGACACCAACGTCGACTGTGTGGGAGAGGTCGTGCGCGTGGCCGCCCGGCACCCTCACATCAAGGTGGTTGCCCTACAGCCGGCCACGTGGTCAGGCCGCTACCAGCTTGGGACCGACCCGATGCGCCGAGCCCCCCTGTCCGACGTGGTGAAGGCCGTAGTGCGCCAATCGGGCCTCCACGTGAACGACGAAGATTTCGAGCCGATCCGCTGCAGCCATCCCAGCTGCGGCTGGATCACGGTGTTCGCGCGCCGCTTTGGCCTCGTGCAAAACCTGATGCCGTGGACCAACCTCGACGAGGTGATGAACCAGGTCGCGTACAAGACCAAGCTTTCGACCGCCGAGCTGCAGGGGGTGATGAGCACCACCAAGAGCCTGATGGCCCGCGCGGGGCGCAGGCCGGTGCGGTCTACCGACATCTTCACCATCGGGATCAAGCCGTTCATGGACCGCTACACCTACGACCAGGACCGCATCTCCAACTGTTGCCACCACATCCTGAACACCCGCGGCACGCACGTGAGCTTCTGCGAGTACAACGCCCGACTGCGCCAGGGCGATGACTGGTCGCGGTTTCCGGAGAATACGCCGCCTCAGCCGCTCACAAACAACCCGTCGCGATAAAACCCAAGATCCAGCAGGTACTTGTCCGAGGCGGAGTTGTCCATCAGGATCACGATCAGTGAGTTGACCTCGCCGGGCTTGATCGCCGACCCGATGTTCACGCTGCCCGCGGCGCCGAGGTACCAGTTGGCGACGATCTGGCCGTTGACCATGACCTGAGCGCCGTCGTCGTCGGAAGACGCGCGCACCTCGTACAGGGTCGGGTCGTCCGATGCGTCGATCCAGAAGTCGCATAGGATGTAGCTGTAGGAAGCGAAGCTGAACGTCGGCACGGTGCTCACGGTACGGAAGCTCAACGGGGCGGTCACCGGGGTCGGGGCGCCAGCCAGCGCCATGACGTAGTCATGGAGCGTCGCAAAGTCCCCGGCGGGGTCGGCGCTGCCGATGAGACCGTGCGCGCCCGAGGGCTCGTACCAGTAACCATCGATGTCGCCGTAGGATTCGATGCCGTAGGACGGGTTGGACGTGGTCTCATAATTGGTCGAGTCATCCACGATGTACCAGCCAGTCGAGAACCCCTCGAACTCGCGCCCGCTGCCGATCTGTGCGGCGATCGCCTGCGGCTCGTCGGGATCGTTCGAGTAGACGGTGATGTAGCCGTCGTCTGGGCTGGCGTCGGCGGGGGCGTAGTCGACGGTCACCACGATGAACTCCCCCGGAGCGAGGATCCAGCGCGTGGCGTCCGCGCGCATGGAAAGCTCGGGAGACGACCCGGTGGTGTAGGTGACGTCAGTAATGTCGAGCGGCGCGGAGCCTTCGTTACGCACGGTGACGTCGACGCTGGCCGTGGCGCCGACATCGAGCGTCCCAAAATCGGTGTCGACCGGGTCGACAGCAATGTCGGGGGCGACCGACTCGCCGCTCACGGTGACCGGCACGACGGGTGAGTCCGGGTCGGAGCTCTCGACCGCGATCTCCCCGGCGACGACACCCGGCTCGCTCGGGAAGAAGGTGACCAGGAACGTCGTGGAGACGCCGCGGTCCAGCAGCGTGGTGTCGGGCTGGGTGAGGCTGAACGGCACGTTCACGTCGAGCAGCCGCACCTCGCCCAGCGCGAGGACGCCATCGCCCTGATTGGAGACGGTGACCACCACGGGCTCGGAAGCACTCCCGGCGGGAAGGACGCCGAAGTCGATGACAATCGGGTCGACGACGATGTCGGGGTCGGGTGACCCGTCGACCTCGGAGGGACCGTCCTCCACGCCCTTGAGGCCGGTCTCGGAGCACGCGAAAAGCAGAAGCAGTGGGAGCGAGTGGTACATCAGGAGTCTCTTCGCGACAGGGTACCACGACGAGAGGCGAAGTTACGGTACTCCGGCGGCCGACCTCAGTGGCGTCGGCAAACCCCAGGACTTCCTCAAGCACCGAGCGCTCAGGTCCCGCGTGTTACTCCGGAAAGGCCGGAGCACGTGATGAGTAGGAAATTTGGTTTGCTGTCATTAATTCTCACGGCGGCCGCGGGGCTCGCCTGCGGCGTCGGCGACCCACCGGTGGTCGAGCCTACGAAGGTGGAGCAAGCCGCTCCGTGCTGCGCTGTGGCCGATGTTGTACGGATGACTCAGGCCGGCGCCGGGGATGACGTCATCATCGCTGCGATCGCCGAGGGCACCCTCAAGCCGGAGCTGACCGAGCGCGAGGTCGCGACACTACGGGCGGCCAACGTGCACGAACCCGTGATGGTCGCCATGGGGGCCCCTGCCGCCGTCAGCGCTGCCCC
>SHYV01000144.1 GCA_009692605.1 Myxococcales bacterium | reverse complement strand
TTAAAACGACCTTCAACTTAATCTATTCTACTAATAGCAGAAGCAGTTCTTCGACAACGCCGCCGCCGCGCTCCAGCCAGCCGTGTCGGCGTCGAAGGAGCTGGAGGCCAAGGTGGGCGCGCTCGAGAAGCAGCTCGCCAAGAAGGACGGCGTGCTCGCGAAGAAGGACGAGGTCATCGCCTGGGTTGCCGAGGAGCACGTAAAGCTAAAAAAAGCACTTGGGTAGCCCTGAATGGTTCGGGCTGGGTTCCCCCCGATGTGCGCGACAACCTCGTGGACTTCACCACCACCTGGTCCGAGAAGACCGAGATCCCGGCCGATCGGTTCATCGCTTGGATCGGCATCCAGCGCGGCAAGTACGACAACTGGAAGCAGCGGTATGGAAAGGCAAACGAGCATAATGGGCGAATCCCCCGAGACCACTGGCTCACTCCGGTCGAGAAGCAAGCCATCCTCGACTACCACGAGCAGCACCCACTCAACGGGTACCGGCGGCTCACGTTCATGATGGTCGACGCCGGCGTCGTCGCCGCCAGCCCAACGACGGTGCACCGCGTGCTCAGCGCTGCAGGCCGCCTCGATCGGTGGAACCGGAAGCCGAGCAATAAGGGCACCGGCTTCGTCCAGCCCCTGCAGCCGCACGAGCACTGGCACATCGACATCTCCTACCTCAACGTGGCCGGGACGTTCTACTACCTGTGCTCCATCCTCGACGGCTGTAGCCGTTTCATCGTGCACTGGGAAATCCGCGAGTCGATGAAGGAGGCCGACATCGAACGCCTGATCGAGCGGGCCCGCGAGCTGCACCCCGGCGTCTCCCCGCGCATCATCTCCGACAACGGCCCGCAGTTCATCGCCAACGACTGCAAGCAGTACATGCGCCTCACCGGAATGACTCACGTCCGCACGTCGTCTTACTACCCGCAATCAAACGGCAAACTCGAGCGCTGGCACAAAACGCTGAAGGGTGATGCCATTCGGCCCAAGGCGCCGGGGACCTGCGAGGAGGCCCACCGCGTCGTCGCCGCCTTCGTGAACGAGTACAACAACGCCAGGTTGCGCTCGGCGATCGACCACGTCACCCCGGCGGACCGGATCGCCGGACGCCACACGGCGATCACTGCTCCCGCGCCACCTCAAGCTCGAGGCTGCGCGGGAGCGACGGGCTGTGTGGCGCCAGGCTTCCCGTCTTGCGTCGCCGAGCGAGGCGTGCGCGTGACGACCTCTGCGCGACGTCGAACGGCTGGGGGTTGGGGCCCCAGCCAGCCCGGCGCTGTCTCGGTCGGTGGGCATTTTCCCGAGGGCGTCCACCGTCGCCATCGGCTCGGGCAGGACCACGTCAGCCTATCCGCCGTACGCCATCCCATCCGAGAATCGTTACGCCACCCAACCGAGAGTCCGGCTCACGCTGGGCCAGTACACCGCTCATGCCCCGATGGATCGGGACATCAGCGCGGCGAGCCGGCCAGCAAAGCCCGGAGCGTCCTCCACGTGACCCTCCGCCAGTTGGGCGTAGTCGAGCAGCAGCCGGCCCAGCGGTCGGGCAGCTTCTAGCTTGCTCGCGTCGTCGAGACCGCCCGCGTGGAGGCCCACCAGCTGGCGGACCAGCGCGTGCTCGGGGTTGATCTCCAACGTACGCTGCGCCTTGGGCGCGTCCTGCCGCGCCGACCGCAGGATGCGCTCCATGTTCGCGCTCACCCCCCACTCGGCGTCGACCAGAACGGCCGGGCTGTCGGTGAGCCGGTTCGAAGCACGAACCCCGCCGACCTGTCCGGCGAGCTCGGCGCCGAGCCAGCTCAGGAAGGGCTCGGCCCGCTTGCGGGCTTCGTCGGCGACCGGGTCCTCGGTCTTGTCGTCGAAGTCGCCGCGAGCCGCGGACTTCAGCGGCACGCCCTCGAACTCGTTGAGGTTCATCACCACCCATTCGTCCACCGGGTCCGAGAGCAGCAGCACTTCCCAGCCCTTCTTCTTGAAGCGCTCCAGCTGCGGGTTCGCCCGCATGCGCCCCAGGTCCAGACCGGTCAGGTACCAGATGGTGTCCTGACCGTCCTTCATCGCGATCTTGTAGTCGGCGAGGGAACGCCACTTGCCCGGAGGTGTCGGCTTTTCGCCGTCGCCATCGCCGTCCGCAGCCGCCGCTGCAGCATCGGCGGCGTCCGCCGCGCTCTCAGCGGTGGAGCGGAACCGCAACAGCGGAGTCAGCTGCTCCTTGTTCTCGGTGTCCTCGGCGACGCCCTCCTTCAGGGTCAGGCCGAAGTTCTCCCAGAACGTCAACCAGGCGGTCTCGTCCTCACGGGACAGCTCCTTGAGTCGACGCAGCACCCGCTTGACGAGCTGCTTCTTGATCGCGCCGATCACCGGCGTGTTCTGGAGGATCTCGCGGCTGACGTTGAGCTGCACCTCGGGGGCGTCTACCAGACCGCGTACGAACCGCAGGTAGCGAGGAAGGAACTGGTCAGCGGCGTCGAGCACCATGACCCGGCGCTGGTACAGGCGCAGTCCGCGCTTGACTTCGGGATGATCGAGGTCGAACGGTCGGCGCTGGGGGAAGAACAGCAAGGACTGGAACTCGAGGGGCGCCTCGGTGGTGATGTGGACCCAGGAGAGCGGGTCCTGCCAGTCCTTGGCGACGTGCTTGTAGAAGCCCTTGTACTCGTCGTCGGACACCTCGCGGGGGTTGCGCGTCCACAGCGCCTGCGTCTGGTTGACCCGCTCGGCCGCCGCATCCGGACCGTCCTTGCCCACGAACACCGGGTACTGCAGGAAGTCAGAGTGCTTCTCGACCACCTCGCGGAGGCGTTCGTCGTCGAGGAACTCGGTGCAATCGCTGCGGACGTGCAGCACCACGTCCGTTCCGCGCGTCGCCCTGTCGCCGGGCTCGATGTTGAATTCGCCGCCGCCTTCGCTGGTCCAGCGGATCGGCTCGGCCCCGGGTTCGGCGGAGAGCGAGTCCACGACCACGCGGTGCGCGACCATGAAGCTGGAGTAGAAGCCCACGCCGAACTGGCCGATCAGCCCTTCCGGGTTGGTGCCCTTCTCCTTCAGGGCGGCGGCGAACGCTTTGGTGCCCGACTTCGCGATGGTGCCGAGGTGCTCGACCGCTTCGTCCCGGGTCAGCCCGATGCCCACGTCCTGGATGGTGATGGTGCCCCGGTCCTTGTCGGCCCAGATGCGCACCGCGGGCTCGCCTTCGGCCGGGCGGAGGTCGGTCCGGGACAGCTCGAGGAAGCGAGCGCGGTCCAGCGCATCCGACGCGTTGGAGATCAACTCCCTGAGGAAAATCTCGCGGTCGCTGTAGAGGGAGTGGACGACGAGGTCAAGGAGCTGCTTGACTTCGGCTTGAAAGGGGAGGGTGTCGGCCATGGCGGTTCCTGTTGCGAGTCGGCCCCGCCCTGAAAGGGACGTGCCGTGATTTGCGGAAGGGGTAGGGACGCACGAGGCGGAGTCAAGGGCCGCGGTGTTTTCGACTATCCGTACAACGTGGCGTATCCGGGATCCGCGAGCAGCTCCGCGTGCGTTCCGGTCCGCGCGGTGGACCGGTCACCGACGCGACGCAGCCACACCACCCTATCGGCGCGCGCCAGCGTGGCCACGCGGTGCGTCACCGCGACGATCGTTTGTTCGGCGGCGTGCGCCTTGAGGCCCTGCCAGAACTGCTGCTCGGTCTCGGCGTCCAGCGCGCTCGTCGCGTCGTCGAGGACCAACAGTCCTCGGGCCGAGTAGAGCGCTCGAGCGAGCTGCAAGCGCTGTTGCTGGCCGCCTGAGAGCATGACGCCGCGCTCGCCCACCCGCGTTGCCAGCCCGTCCGGCATTCTGGAGAGGTCGGCTTGGAGCCGGGCGGCTTCGA
Organism: Myxococcales bacterium; assembly: GCA_009692605.1. GTDB lineage: Bacteria > Myxococcota_A > UBA796 > UBA796 > SXON01 > CAIUMM01. The sequence continues at coordinate 9,619 of SHYV01000144.1, read as the reverse complement.
TCGACGGTCCGAGGTCCCGGCCTGCTTCCCCCAGCCGGACGTTCGCTTCGAGGGACACCGAGAACAGGACGGGCTCTTGCGGGACCCAGGCAGCGTCCGGCGCTTCGATGTCCATTCGCTCGGCGATCGCCCGCAGCAGCGTTGATTTGCCACTGCCCACCGCCCCGGTGACGGCGATCAGCTGGCCGGCTGCGATCCGCACTGGCTCGTCGAAGTCGACTCGGAGGAAGGGGCGCACCAGACTGTCGAGCACGACGGTGTCGGACGCGGGTGGACGAGGCACGGGCTCAAGGTCCATCAGCTCCTGCAGCCGCCCCAGGCTGGCGGCTGCCTGACGACCCCGCACAGCGAAGGCCCCGAAGTCGAACATCTGGAACACCATGGTCATCAGGAACCCGGACAGGGCCGCGAAGTCGGAGACTCCGACCGTCCCCTCCCGAATTCCAAGCCCGCCAACGACCAGCAAGACCGCCAGCGCCAGCTGCCATCCATATACGAACTGTGCGAAGAAGAGCTGCTGCATTCGGGTATTGGCGACCTCCGCGTCCGCTTGGGCGAGTGCCAGCGCCCCGAAGGCCCGCTCCGCCAGCGGCTCGAGCGCGCTCGACTGGATGACCCGCACGCCGGTGAATGCGTCGTGGACGAGCGTTCCGAGCGTGGAGATGGCGTCCTGTACTGCGGCGGCGGTCCGTGTCACCCGGCCGCCGATCGTGCGGTGCACGACCGCGAGGAGCGGTAGGGGCAGGAGGCACCACAGCGTGAGCGTGGGCGAGATCCAGAACATGGTCGCCGTGCAGCACAGCACGACCACCGTGGCCTCCACCGCCCGGAACACGCCGGAACAAAGGAACCACGAGAGCTTCTCGTCCGAAAGGTCGTCGGTCAGCCGGGTGACGAGGTCACCGGTGCGGTACCCGTCGAGCCGGCCTCGCAGCACCCCCGCATACACAGCGTCCCGCGCCGTGCGCTGGATGTGTGCGTTCATCCACGTGCGGGTGCCCTGAACGAAGACGTACAGCGCGCTCTGGATGAGCCCAACGGCGACCATCGCGGTGCCGGCGGAGGTGGCGTCTCCGGTCACGGCGCTGTCCATGACCACCTTCCACAAGTAGCCGAACGCGGCCTGAAGCACGCCAACGGCGCCGCTGCCTACGATGAGCCACGCCATTCGGTGGCCCTGTCCCCGCCAGCACAGGCGAAACCACCGCAGGATCAGGGCGGACTCGTTGGCAGAAGGCTTCCCATTTGTCGGCCCGGTCAAATCCCCACCTGCCCCCACTGTCCCTGACCCAGATCCACCACGGCCACGCCGGCCGTCGCAGAGTAGCTGTCCAGACGTGCGCTACCGACGCTTAAACAGCTGGCAGCTGCGCCGTTCCATCGGCAGATCTCCGCATCCTCGGTGCCGCGGCTGCCCCAGACCAGCTCGTCACCGTCCCACTGGGGGGACAAGTGCGGCAGCGCGGGGTCCGTGGAGGCGATGACGGCGGGGCCGAAGGACTGGCCCCCGTCCGAGCTCTCGAGCACGGCGATGACGTTCTCCGTCGCTGTCGTGCCGACGACCGCGAGCTGGATCACGCCGTCCGCGCGCAGGTGGAGGGCGGGGCGCTCGACCCGGGCGCCGTCCAGGACGTCGGTCAGCTCGATGTCGACCGCTGCTCCCCACTCCGCAGCGCCGGTCGAGTGGGTCCTTAGCGGCATCACCCGCACCCGGCGTGTATACCGGGCGTCGTCGCCTCCGAGGTTGGTGCCAAACGCAGCGAGCAGGCCATCGTCGGTCGGGATCGCGACGGGGTCGGTCGGGAAGTATTGGGCCGTCGCCACCGGCACGCCCCAGCCCGCGGTCGGGGACCACGACGCGGCTCTCATGCTGACCTCGTCGTCGTTGCCGAGCTCGCCGATGCCGTCGGGGTTGTGGTTGTAGATCGCCCACGTGGTGTCGTCGCTCTGCGCGATGAGCGGGGTCCAGTTCAGGCCGACCGTCGCTTCGGCGAAGCTCGTCGCCACCCACCCGGTGCCGGTGTCGATGAGGCAGCTGGGTGTCCATGGCCAGTAGGGCTCGGCCTCGTCGATGGTGAGCTCCCGCCAGCACGCATACCGGCCGGTCGAGGCGCCCGCGGGTCCGAGGATGCCCCCAGCGTGCACACCCTCCGCGAACATGGCGCCCGCGGTGCTGACCACCGCCCCGTCCACCACGACCTCGTCGCGGGCAAGATCGTCAGCGAGGTACTGCGTCCAGCTCGTGGCGTCGCGGGTCAGCCCCACGCCGCCGGTCCGGGCGGCCCCTCCGTCCACGATCTCGTCGATGGGCAGCCCTTGCGCCCAGGGCACATCGATCCCGAGGTGCGCGGCGATGGTGGGGGCAAGGTCCAGCAACGTCCAGTTTCCGCCGAGATCCGTGCCGCCGGACACCCCAGGTCCGAGCACGATCATCGGCACCTCCCGGCATCCGTCGCAGCTGTCTCCGTGGTTGTGCCAGCCGTCGTCCTGCTCGTGCCGATGCCGGCCGTGGTCGGAGGTGATGAAGACCAGCAGGTTGTCGCGATAGTTGGGGTCGTTGTCGCCTAGCCAGACCCACAGCTCGGGGAGCAGCTTGTCGAGCTTCTTGACGTCCTCCTTGTAGGCGTCCCCTGCGCCGTAGTGCCCGGCCCGATCGACGTCGTGAAAGTTCGCCACGAGGAGCCGGGGGCGGTCGGTCTTGACCGCGTTCTCGATCGCTTCGACCATCGGGGTGTCGTCGTTGATGGGCGCGTTCGCCTTGTCCGGGTCGTAGAGCAGGCTGTACTGCCCTGCCAGGGCGGCGCTCCCGGGCTGTATCGACTGCACCTCGCCCTGCAGCAGCTCAGTATTGGCGAGGAACTGGGCCTGCGCGCCGTCGAGCCCTAGCTGCCCGCGAAGCTCCTCGAACAACGTCGGGTATTCCGGAAGGTACAGGCCAGCGCCGCTCGACGAAGCGAAGTTGGCGTAGGGGTCCAGCCGGCCGGTCACCATCTGGGCGTGGCCGGGCGCGGTGATGGTCACCCCGGTGTTCAGGGCAGCGCGCAGCGTCGCCATGTGCGGGCCGAGGGTCGCCCAGATCTCGCTGGCGTGGGCCTGACCGGTGAGCCCGGTGACGTCGCTGATCCGCTCGTCCGAGGTGAGCTCCTCGCTTCGTACTCCGTCGAGCACGAGGATCATCGCTGAGGGTTCGGCTGGCCTGTCCTCGGCCGGGTGTTTGCGGCCCGTGCAGCCAGCGAGTAGGCCCGGGGCGATCAGGGAAACGAGAGCGCAGAGGCGCGCGGGTGCAGATGCCATGGATGCCGTACCCTCGGGGCGGCGAGCCTACTATGCCACGACCGCCGAAGCGCAGGGCGCTGGATTCCAGTTAGACGCGGCGATGCCTGAAACCCGCGCCACCTACTTCTCCGTCGACATCGAATGCTCCGGTCCGGTCCCCGCCCTCTACGACATGGTGTCCATCGGCATCGTAGTGGTCGCGCCGGACTCTGGCGGCGCGTTGGTCTGCGGGGACACCCTCTACATTGAGATCAAGCCGGAGGGCCCACGCATCGACCCGGGTGCGATGCAGATCCACGGGCTGTCGGTCGAGCACCTTCTGGCGAACGGGGTCACGCGCCGGGCGGCGATGCTGCAGGTCACCGAGTGGGTCAAGGCGCGGACAAGGCCGAAGACGCGCCCGGTCTTCGTGGGCCACAACGCACCGTTTGACTGGTCGTTCGTGGCCTGGTGCTTCGCGGCCGAGGAACTGCCCAACGTGTTTGGCTACAAGGCGCTGGACACCAAGGCGCTCGCGACCGGCGTCCTTGGCCTGCATTGGTTCGACAGCGGCAAAGAGACGCTGCACGAGCTGCTGGGCATGCCGCCGGAAGACCTCACGCAAAAGCACCGCGCGGACTACGACGCGCAGTATCAGGCCGAGCTGCTGATCCGGCTCATCGAGCCCGGGCGCAGGGCGAGCGGCCGCGATTCATCACGTCCCGCCACCGTATCAGGAGCCCACTAAATGTGCGGTGTCGTCGGCATCATCGGCGTTAAGCGGGCGAGCGCTGCGCTGTCCATGGGCCTCCAGGCCTTGCAGCATCGCGGTCAGGACGCCTGCGGAATGGGGACCCACGACGCGGGCCGCTTCCACGTGCACAAGGACCTGGGGCTGGTCGTCAACGTGTTCTCCGAGCAGACGCTCGCGGCGCTGCGGGGAACGTCAGGCATCGGCCATACCCGATACCCGACGGTCGGCACCGGGGTTCGTGAGGATGCCCAGCCGTTCTACACCCGTCGGCCCGGCGTGCTGATGGCCCACAACGGCAACGTGACCAACGTCGACGAGCTGGAGACTCGCCTGCTCGCGCGTGGCCTCCATGTTCAGAGTCAGTGCGACGTGGAGCCCATCCTGCTGGTGTTCGCCGAAGCGCTGTCGCAGCGTCGCCCGTTCGGGCACACCACCGAGGACGTGGTCTTCGCGGTGCGCGAGGTGCTCGCAGGCGTGCGCGGTGCGTACACCTGCGTCGCGTTGTGTGAGGTCGATGGCAAGGAGACCCTGGTCGCCTTCCGCGATCCGCACGGGATTCGCCCTGGGAGCTACGGGCGCAGCGCTAGCGGGGGCTGGATGGTGGCGAGCGAGTCCGTGGCGATGGACGCGCTGGGCTTCGAGGTGGTCGGCGACCTTCCGCGAGGATCGGTCGTGCTCATGCGCGCCGGAGAGGAGCCCGTCGTGCGCGCCGTGGACCCGCGAGCCGCCCGGCCCTGTGTCTTTGAGCGCATCTACTTCGCGCGCCCCGACACGCTGATGGAGGAGGGGCGGGTGAACTCCACCCGGTGGGCGCTCGGTAAGCGCATGGGCGAGGAGTGGGCGCGATTGGGGCTGGAGGCGGACGTCGTGATCCCGGTCCCGGACACCTCGCGCACCGCCGCTCAGGCGATGGCCGAGGTGCTCGGCTTGCCCTACCGGGAGGGGTTCATCAAGAACCGGTATTCGGGTAGGACCTTCATCATGCCCGACGCTGCGGCGCGCCAGGCTGCGCACCGCCTGAAGCTGAACCCGATCCCTGAGATCTTCGAGGGAAAACGTGTGATCCTCGTGGACGACAGCATCGTTCGCGGCACGACGGTTCGTCGGCTCGCAGACCTCGCGAAGAGCACCCGACCTGCGGCAGTGCACATGGCGGTGTATTCGCCGCCGGTGCGCCACCCTTGCTATTATGGCATCGACATGCCCTCCAAGAACGAACTGGTGGCCGCGAAGCTACCAGAAGCGGAGTGGGCCGCGGCATTTGGCGTCGACTCGGTGATGTTCATCTCGCCGGAGGGGCTGCGGGAGACCATGGGCTATGGTGAGGGGGCAACGATCTGCATGGCCTGCTTCGACGGGGACTACGTGGTGCCGGTGTCGGGAGGCGAGATCGCCGCCATCGTGATGGACCGGCGGGGGCCGGGCGAAGCCGGGCCGGTGGGGGGCGGGGTATGAACTTTTCGGATGGGCTGAAATTTTTGCAGGAAGGGATTCGGGAAAATACCACGGTCGGCGCGATCTGGCCCAGCTCGCCGGCGCTCTGCGCACGCATGGCCGAGCCGGTCTTTCGTGATCGCTCGGACGCCCCGCTGCGGATTCTCGAGGTGGGGGCTGGCCTTGGCCCGGTGTCCGAGATCCTGCTCCCGCAGCTCCGAGCGGGCGACGCGTACGACATCGTTGAGCTGAACCCCAACTTCTGCGCCCACTTGCGCGCGCGCTTCGGCGGCTCGGCAGTGGAGATCCACGAGCTGTCCATTCTGGATTGGCCGACTCAGCGGGGTGCGCACGCAGCACCCTACGACCGCATCGTCAGCGGCCTCCCGCTCGCCAATTTTCCAGCTGACCTGGTGGAGCAGGTCTACCGCACTTTTTTCCGGTTGTTGGAGCCGGATGGCTTCTTCGTGATGTTCGAGTACCTCGTGATCCGCCAGGCCCTCGCCACCGTGACCGTGGGGGCCGAGCGGCGCCGCGTTCGGCGGATCCTCGAAATCGAGGAGCACCTTCGCCCGCTGCAGCGGGAACAGATCGACATCCTGACCAATGTGCCGCCCGCGCGTGTGCGGGTTCGCGGCCGGCCTGCGGAGCCGGGTGACTTCGTGCTGTAGCGCGAGCCGTTAAGCTATGGCGATGTGGTTCTCCCAGCCTAAGCTCCCGTCCCCCGGCGAGGCCCTTCCCGGCCGTGCCACCCCGATTCCAGTGCCCGAGCACCATTTCGTCAACGGCAACCCGCTGGTCGGCCCGTTTCCGGGCATGGAGCTCGCGATGTTCGGCATGGGCTGCTTCTGGGGCGCGGAGCGGAAGTTCTGGACTGTGCCGGGCGTGTTTTCCACCGCGGTTGGGTACGCGTCTGGGTTCACGCCCAACCCCACCTACAAGGAGGTGTGCTCTGGGCACACCGGCCACAACGAGGTCGTTCGCGTGGTGTTCGACCCGCTGAAGGTCACGTTCGGTGAGCTGCTCCGCGTGTTCTGGGAGTGCCACGACCCCACGCAAGGCATGCGGCAGGGCGGCGACACAGGCACCCAGTATCGCTCCGGGATTTACGTGTTTGACGGGCAGTGGCCGCTGGCGGAGGCCTCGCGGGCCGCGTTCGGCGTAGCGCTCCAGAACGAGCGCTTTCCCGCGATCACCACGGAGATCGTCGACGCGCCGCCGTTCTATTTCGCCGAGGACTACCACCAGCAGTACCTCGCGAAGAACCCGATGGGCTACTGCGGGCTCGGCGGGACCGGCGTCTCCTGCCCCACCGGAATCACGCCCGCCTGATTCCGCCCGCCCGCCTGATTCCCCGTGCCCGCTCGTACTCTTCGTGGGTGCCGATGTCGGCCCAGTCTCCGGTGTGGATCAGCGCGGCGACCTTTCCCGCCGGGACCAGCGCGCGGTACACGGTTCGGACGATGCACGACTCGCCTGCCGGCACCTGATCGAGCTCGCTCAGGTTCATGGCGTGCACCCCGGTGAAGTGCCAGGTGCCGTCGCCCTCGCCGACGACGCCGGCGATGCCGGTGACGAGCCCATCCCGCGCTGCAACAGCGGTGTGTCGTGCCTCCCGAGCGCGCACCGCCATGACGGCTGGGGCGGGTACCGCGATCAGCGCGGTGAGGTCTACGTCACAGAGGATGTCGCCGTTCAGCACGACGAACCGGTCCGCCAGCAGGCCCGCGGCGTGCTTCAGGCCGCCGCCGGTGCCGAGGATCGCTGGCGCCTCCACCACGACGGTCACGCCCGGCCGGTGGCGCGCCCACTCGACGATTTGGGGCGCGAGCCAGTGGGCGTTGACCACCACATCGCGGTGGCCGTGCCGGCGGGCGTGATCCAGCACGTGGTCGAGCATCGGCCGCCCGTTCACTGGCAGCAGGGGTTTGGGCGTGTGATCGGTCAGCGGCCGGAGCCTGGTCCCGAGGCCCGCCGCGAGGATGAACGCGGTGGCGCGGCCCATCAGAGCGCCCAGAACCAGAACCGCATGCCGGTGTGGGCCTCGACGGGGGCGGCCAGCCAACTCAGGCTCACAGCCTGTGCCGGGTAGAATTGCGTGCTGGCGTCCAAAAAAAGGCCGAACGCGGGCGTTAAACGAACGTCGAGGTCCATCTGGGCCTGCGCGCCGAGGTAGGGGTTGGCGCCGTCCGCCCAGTAGTTTCCAGTCGCGATCCACAGCGCCGGTCCGGCCGACGGGTTGAGCGACCATCGCCCTTTGCCGATGGGCATCGCCCAGGACGCCAGCGCAGCGAGGCGGGTGCCGCTCACGTGCAGGTCGCCGGGATTTCGAGCCGTCCACCTTACCTCGGCCCGTCCGCTCAGGCGCGACAGGAGGGGCACGCCGACGCCGAAGTTGAAGATGGCCACCCCGCGCGGCGACCCGTAGTTCAGCTCGAGCTGGGGTCCGCCGCCGGACCAGAGGGTCGGGCTGTTCCGTACGTAAACCTGGGTGAGCCGAGCCTCCAACCCGCGGGCCGCGGCCCGAACGTCCTCCCGCTCGGACTGGCGGGCGAGGCGCACCGAAGCGAGCGCCTTCTCTTCTTCGTCCAGCAACATGTGGACGTAACTTCGCAGGAGCCAGGCTTCGCCCATCAGCGGGTCGGCGTTGGTAGCGGCGGCAGCGTACTCGCGTGCCTCGGGGAAGCGGCGTTGTTTGTAGGACGCGAGGCCGAGGAGGTAGAGGTCCTCGGGGTCGGGGAGCTCAGGGGCAGCCGGGACGTCCGCGGTTGCGGGGGCCGCGGGAACAGCGACGGCGGGGGGATCCGGGGAAGGCACGGGAATCGTGGGAATCGCAGGAACGTCCGTGGGAGCCGGAGAAACCTCGACCGCCGCAGGCACCGCTGGTTTGCCCGCGGTCCCGTCAGGCGCCGCCGGGGCGTCGCCAGCGAGCGCGGACGTGATGATGGCCAGACAGGGGAAGCTCACGAGGCATCGTAGCCTGTTGCTGCCTGCTTTGCGGTAGGTTGGGGACTCTGTCGGCCGCCACTCGGTTATGTCGAACTAAACAGCTTAAAATAATAGAATCATGGATATCGACGCCCTGCCCTCCACTCCCCCGAGGAGCTCCCAGCCCCTCCCGGCGTGCTCGTATACGTCGATGGATCACGCCCACGGGTCAATGATCCTTGCCCAGCGTACTCCGCTGCTGTCAGACGCCTCCATTCGATAGACGACGCCGCTGATGATCTCTGGGTTCAGGTGCTCGGGCCCAGCCCGAAGCTCCTCGTAGGTCGCGCTGGTGCCCTCCGCCCCCGCCTAACCGGACGCCGTGGATGGCAACTCACCCGGCTGTGCCTCGGGGGCCCGCCAGCGGCCTCATAGCGCCACACTCCGACCCGGGGTCTTCGAAATCGAGGTGGAACCAGTCAAGTTGCGAATGATCTTGTATTATTCTGCCGGCACCATCCGAGGTCACGATGCCGCTCCGCCGCTCCGCCGCTCCGCCGCTCCGCCGCTCCTCGCTGTAGCTCTGCTCTGCTCTGCCTTCCCCGCCTCGCGCACGCGGCGCCCTGCGCTGTGGTCACGTGGGATGCCACTTTGTCGGTGGCTACCAAGACGGGGGCCGAGAGTCTGGCGTTCACGGACTCGTGGGCAACTTCGGTGGTTGGGAGCTGCACCTACACCACGCACGACTACGACGGCACGAGTCGGCCGATCGACGGAGATGGCGACGGCACCGCGACCAGCGACTGCGGTGCGTTCGAGTACGTCCCCGACGGGGGCGACACAGGCGCTTCGGACACCGCTTCGGACACCGGCCCCGACTCCGAAACGCCTACAAACCCAGCCTGCGGCTGCGCGAGCACACCTTCGAGCGGGCTGTCGCTGGCCGGCCTGCTCGCCGCCGGGGCGCTGATTACCCGGCGCCGGAGGGAGTACGAGCGCGGCTCCGGGGGCTTGCCCCCGGGAAAAGGAGTTGCCCATCCGTCAAATGCATGACACATTCTGGACGGGCACTTCTCGGAGACTCACGATGTTCCCCCTCTCTCTGCTCTCCTTCGTACGGCCGCTCTCGCTCGGGCTGGCGCTCTCCGCGTCCACGCTCGTCGGGTGCGCTGGAACGCTGAATGACCGCAGCTTTCCCACGGGCAGCAGCACCATCATCGCCTCGGCGGATGGCGCCGCGCTCTACGC
>SHYV01000143.1 GCA_009692605.1 Myxococcales bacterium | reverse complement strand
CTCTACCGAAGCGCCGGGGCTGCCCCGCCAGCGGCGACCGCGCCCCCCGACCTCTCCGTGCTGGCCGAGCCCGCCCCCAAGGCGCCCGCCGCAGCCAAGGCCGTCTCCCCCGCGAGCCCGGCCCGTAGCGCCCGGCCGGCGTCCACCATCGCTGCTCCCAGCGCGATCGATCCGCCGCCGCCCACATCGGCCCCGGCCCCCGCCTCGCCCCCCGCAATGCGCACTGAAACGGCCGTGGCACCAACGCCCAGAGTGGTGCCCAAGTCGCCCCCGGAAGAGGCCACCCCGATCGCCGCGGTCGGGTACCTCTCGATCGGCAGCGAGCCCGCCGCGGACGTGCTGATCGATGGTTCATTCGTCAAGCGAACCCCCATGCTCCGGTACCCGATCAACGCCGGCCAGCACACCGTGAAGCTCATCGCCGTCGGGGCGGACGCGAAGACCTTCAAGGTCACCGTCACGTCCGGCCAAGAAGCGCGCAAAATCTGGAACTTCGATGACAGCAGTTGGGTGGACGAGTAGGATTGCCAGTGGGATTGCCAGTAGGCGTGCTCCTGTGGCTGCTCATCCCAGACGTGCATGCCAGCCCGCTGCTGGTCACGAACGGACAGGCCGACGACCCGCGCGTGGTGCAGTTGCTCCGCTCGAGCATCGTACACGGCAGTGAGGGCGGGGGCGCAGCCAGTGACAATGACGCCAGGTCGGAGAGCAAAGCTCCGGTGATCAGCGTCGGAGCGTTCAGCGATCTGTTCGACGTCGTCTCGCTCGTGGGTCGAACGGGGGACGAGGACTGCGGTGGAATCGTATCGCTGGACGACTGGCGCGCCGATCTTTCCCGCGGACGCAGCCAGACCACCACGCTGCAGACCAGCCGGGCGCTCTCCACGTTCGCCTCGGCTGAGCTGGAGACGGCATGTCTGGACCGGCCCCCTGCGGCCACCGATCTGGTGCAGCTTCAGCTCGCGCTCGCCGATCTGCATCGCCAGCTGGCGCAGCTAGCCGACGAACCACAGCAGCGTGGCTCACACCAGTCCGAGGCCGACGAGGCGCTGAACCGGGCGGCGCTGTTCGGGATGGGGCTGGCCGCCCCTGCAGGCTTCGATGGGGAGTTGCTCGACGATTTCGACGCCAGAAGGGGCGTGCTCGGCGCCGGGGGTAGACACCGCAAGACGGACCTGCTGTTCGTCGGAAGCGTCGCTAGCGTCCGGCTGAACGGTCGGCCAGTCGAGGCCGGCGTGACCAACGGGGTCCCCGGGCTCAACCTGCTCCAGGCCGTCGAGAACGGCAGCGTGACGGCCTCGATGCACCTTCGCCTCTCGCCGGGCTCAAGCACACTGGTGTGGGTGAACCCGGGAGGCGAGGCGCGCACCAGCGAGGATGTCGTGCTTGCCCTTGGGCAGTTGGCCCGCGGCGGAGTTGACGACGGCATCCTGGCCGGGGGCGCACAGTTGGTGAACGGCGGAGAGACCCGCTTCGCCGCGGTTCGGGAAGATGGGGTTGACCTGTACGAGGTTCGCGGCCCAATCCTCGTGCGGGTGCAGGAAGTGGATGCACGTGAGCGCAAGGCGGTCCGGGACTGGCGTGGGGCGGTCTCGGCCGGGCCGTTGGTGCGGTATACCCAGCGGCCAGGGGTGTCCGACCAGCCGTCTGGTCTGGCGGCGGGGCTTGACCTCTCCGCGTCCTTCGCGGTGCCCGGGCCGCTGTCCGGTCTGGTGCTGAGCGTCGCCGCCCGGCCGGCCTCGACCCGAACTTCATTGCCGCCGGAGGACGGCGGAGGCAGCCTCTTCCGGGCGAGCGTGCCGGTCGCCGCGGGTGCGCGCTGGGAGAGACCGGGTCGGGCCTTGACGCCCGCCCTAGGCGCGCAGCTCGGGGTCGAAATGCTCGGCGTACCCTTCCCCCCAAGCGTGTACGGCGCAGCGGTGCTGGGGCTCGCCGGCGGGATCGGCAGGGCCGGTGGGCTGCGCGCCGAAGCCCGCGTCGGCGCCGGGACGGGCCTCCTGTTCGGCGACCTTACGATAGCAACCGAGCTGCGATTTTGAGCGACACCGCCAACCCCGAGGGAGACACCGCTGTCGTGGACGCCGATGGCGACTCGTTCAGGGCGGTGACCGACGGCGGGGACGACTGCAATGATCAGGACGCGACCGTTCATCCGGGCGCGCCGGAGCGCTGCAACCTGATGGACGACGACTGCGATGGTACGGCAGACGAAGCAGGGAGCTCAGGTGGGGACCCCTGCCCGTCCACCTCCGAGCACGCCACGGAGCCGGGAGGCCTGCATTGGACCTGCGCCGCTCTGGAAGCCTCGGTCCCGGGTGCTCCAGCCGCTGGACTCCTACTCGCGCTTTTCGCGCTGCTGGCACGCCGGCGACGATAGACCGCGACATGCGCATCCTGTTCGTCGACGACGACCCCGAGAACGTGAACGGGCTCGCGCGCGTCCTGCGCGAGGCCCTGGGAGCCGGGTCGGAGATCCTTGTGGCCACTACGGTGGAGGACGCCCTCGCCGCGCTGCATGGGCCATCCCCGCCGTTCGACATCCTCGTCACCGACCTGTTCATTCCGCTCGGAACCAGCGTTCGTGGTGTGCTGGGACCGCGCGCGCGACGCATCGCCGGCACCGAGCAGGACATTCAGCACCTCGGCGGACTGGTGCTCCTTGATGAGATCGACCGGCTCGCCGCCAAACCGATCGTGCTCGCTCACACAGCCTGCACCGACCCTGTGTTGACGTCCCTGCTCGGTGAACGCGTGCACGCGCGGGTGCGCAAGCCCGCCCCCTTCGAAGTGCTCCTCAACGCCATCCTCGACGTGGTCAAAGACCGGGAAGCGGCGGACCGTTGGGCCTGAGCGACACCTGCCTCGTCTGGTCGGACGCCGGCCAGCTCATGCTAGCGCCCGAGGTCCCTGCGGCGGAGTCGTCGGGTGTCGCCGCGAGCGCCCTCGAGCCTGGACTCTACTTCACCCACAACGACGCAGGAAACGCGGCATCCCTCTACCTCTTCGATCAGGATGGCACCTACCGCTACGCGCAGGTGGTCACCGGCGCGACCAACACCGACTGGGAGGACCTCGCGGCCGCACCCTGCCCGGATGCAGCAGGCGGCGAGGAAAACGCCTGCCTCTACATCGGCGACATCGGCGACAACCTCGATGACCGCGCGTCGATCACGCTCTGGGTGGTCCCCGAGTCTACCGACATGCTGGTCGACGCGACGGCCTGCACCCTCGTCTACGAAGACGGCCCGCGCGACGCCGAAACCCTGCTCGTGGGCCCCGACCGCACCGTCAGGGTGGTCACGAAAGAGGCCGACGGGGAGGCAAAGGTCTACTTGGCCGGGAGCTTGACCTGCGGGGACGAACCGGACCTGCTCCGGCTGGAGGCCGAGCTCACCCTCGACGGACCGGCGACCGGCGGGACGATGTCCGAGTACACCGCGATCATCCGGACGCATACCACCGCGTACATCTGGCAGGAATGCGGTGCCATCGACGCGACCACATGGATCTCCGCGCCGGACACCACCGATCTCGCGAGCGACCCAAAAGGCGAAGGCGTCACGCTCACCGCGGAAGGGGCCATGCTCACCACCTCCGAGGACGGGACGGACGACGGGGCAGGCCTGCTCTTCCGTGTGACGGAGTGTACGGAGCGAGGCGAGCCGAAATGCAGCGGCTGCAGCTGTACGACCCCGCCGATTCCAGAGTTTCCTACCGCGCTGGCGCTCGTCGCCGCCGGCTTTCTCGTGCGCGGTCGCCGCGCCTCGGGCGCCACCAACTAGAGCGACGTTGCCCTGATCAGAGCACGTCCGCCGCGCACTCCGCCAACGCCGATCGTTCGCCCTTCCGCAGCGTGACGTGCCCACCCATCGCGCTCGTGCGAAACCGCTCGATCACATAAGAGAGGCCGTTCGAGGTCGCGTCGACGTACGGGTTGTCAATCTGGTAACGGTCACCGGTCAACACCACCTTGGTGCCCTCACCGGCGCGGGTGATCACCGTCTTGACCTCATGTGGGGTCAGGTTCTGCGCCTCGTCGATGATCAGGAACTGCCTGGGCAGCGACCGGCCGCGGATGTAGGTCAGTGGTTCCACCTCAACGATCTTCTGGTCAAGCAGCGTCTGGTAGTTCGGCGTCGCGTTCGCCCGCCCACGGCCAGGCTTGTCGTTGGCATCTTCGCCCCCGAGCAGCAGCTCGAGGTTGTCAAAAATCGGCTTCATCCACGGATTGAGCTTCTCATCGAGGCTGCCGGGCAGGAACCCGATGTCCTTGCCCAGCGGAAAGATGGGCCGGGCGACAACTAGACGACGGTATCGCTTGTCGTCCGCGACCAGCTTCAGCCCGCAGGCGATCGCCAGCAGCGTCTTGCCCGTACCGGCCCGACCGTCGAGGGTGACGAGCGGAATGCTGTCGTCCATCAGCAGGTCGAGCGCGAAGAGCTGCTCCCGGTTGCGCGCGAAGATCCCCCAGATGCCCTCACGGTGCTTTCCCACCAGCTGCAATCGCTTCTGCCGCTCGTCGTACCGGGTCATCGCCGTCTGCTGCGGGTTGACCTCGTTGCGCAGGATCACGAACTGGTGCGGGCACAGCCCCTCCCCGTTGTCGGGGAGCATGCCCTTCGCGTGCACGTCATCCACCACGTCTTTCCCCACTTCCCGCTCAACCACACCCGTGTACGCCTCGTCGATCTCGACGTGGCCGTGCTCATAGTCCTCGGCCACCATGCCAAGCGCGTCGGCCTTGAGCCGCATGTTGACATCGCGGCTGACCACGATCAACGTGCCGCCGGCCGCGGTCTGCTCCTGATGCAGCCGCATCGCGATCCGCAGGATCACGTTGTCGGCGGAGTCCAGCGCGCCCGCGAACAGCTCGGCGGTGTCCCCGGGGCTGCCGAGCTCTACACGAAGCGTGCCGCCGTTGGGCAGCGCGACGCCCTTCGAGAGCTGTCCCTTAGAACGAAGGTCGTCCAATGTGCGCGAGATCGTACGCGCGCAACGCCCGCGCTCGGTCAACTCACGCTTGAACTTGTCGACCTCCTCGATGACCGTGATCGGCAGGACCAGCTCATGCTCCTGAAATACGAACACGGAGTTCGGGTCGGAGAGCAGGACGTTGGTGTCGAGCAGGTAGGTGCGGCGGCCGGGAACGTGCGGGTGGCTGGAGGGGACCAAGGTGGTGGGCTCCAAAGGCGCGGTCTGGGGATGGGGCGACGGCGGGAACCGTCAGGGGGGGTCGCCTGCATAACCTGCGGCACGCCCCCAGGGGCGCACGTTGGACGTGCGGGGTGCGAACAACGATCCCTTGAGTTCAGGGCGCGGTGAAGGTGAATTCCTGAGTGACGGGGGCGCCCGCCGAACGCCACGACACCGCCGGAGCATCGATCCGCAGAACCCCCTGTGAGCTGTCCCCAGACCCGATATAGGCGGCGAGGCGCCCGGCCGGGGCGGTTCGGACGACGAACTGGACCCTGTTGGCCCCGGGCCTCACATAGCCGGACAGGTCGACCAGCACCTGAGCCTGTCCGCTCTCGAGCCGGCGAACATACCGGTCGTTCACATACACCTCGACGACCCCGCCACTGGACCCCTCGTCCTCGGACACCAGATACCAGACCGACGCGGAGGGCGCCGGCCTGACGGAGGGGGCAGGAGCCGGGGCCCCAGCGGGGACGCCAGCTCCCCCCACAACCTGAACCTGGTACTTTGGGGCGTCGATGTAGAGGTTGCCGGTGACGTCGATGCGTACGTTTACGCCGACGAGGCTGACCACCGGAAGCTCGTCCGCCCTCACACCGTTGATGTACACGGACCCGGCGAACGCGGGGAGCAACAAGCAAAGCCAGACCACCATCAGTCGGTTCCGCCGGTGTCCACTCCGCCATTGACCCGAGCCCGCAGGATCTTGCCTACCTTGAACACCGGCAAGACCTTTGGTTTGACCACGATCTCTGCCCCGCTCCTGGGATTGCGGCCTGTGTATCCCTTGTACTCTCGCGCCGAAAAGCTCCCGAAACCGCGAATTTCAACGCGCTCACCCCGGACGAGTGCATGGCGGACCTGATCGAACAATACGTTCACCACGATCTCCGCGGTGGCCCATTGCACCCCTTCGTGTCGCGCCAGGGCATCCACAAGCTCGCTCTTGGTCATGCTGCAGTGACTAACTGTTTCGGGCACAACCCACCATCAAGCCGGCGCCTTCATCCCGAAGAGCTTCCCGAGGTAGTCCCGATTTTCGCGCAAGATGATGGTCAGCGGAGCCGCGACGTAGATCGAGGAGTAGGTGCCCACCACGATCCCGCAGATCATCGCGATGGCGAACTGCTTGAGCACGGGCCCACCGTAGAACAGGAAGGGCACCATGGAGAGCATGGTGGCACCCGATGTGACGATCGTCCGTGACAGCGTCTGGTTGATGGAGTCGTTGATCAGTTGGGAGAAGTCCGTGGAGCGGTACTTGCCCATGTTCTCGCGGATCCGATCGTAGACGATGATGGTGTCGTTGATCGAATAGCCAAGCAGTGTCAGCATCGCGCTGATCATCGACAGCCCGAACTCCTGCTCGGTGAAGACCCAGATGCCGACGAGGATGGCGCTGTCATGAAACAGGCACAGGATCGCCCCGGGAGCGAAGGTGAAGTCGAATCGAAGGCTGACGAGGAGCAGCAGCAGCAGCATCGTGATGCCGAGCGAAATCAGCGCCGCGGTTCGCAGCGAGCCGCCGACCTTCGGACCGACTGAGTCCGTCCGTTCGATGTGCAAGCCGTGATCCTTCAGCGACGACTCGAGCGCGCCCCGAATCTGCTCCGCGAGGCCGGGCAGGCGCAGATAGACGGTGTTGTCCTCGGGAGAGGGTTGAACGCTCACGCCCGGCAGGCCTGCGGTGATCCGGGTGAAGTCGTCGGCGGTCCGCGGGCTGACCGTGCCGTCCGCCGGGGCCGGCCAAGTCACCAGCAGGCGGGTACCGACCTGCTCGTCGGGGGTGATGGTGAGGTCGGGAAACGCCTGATTGAGCACCGCCTCGGCCGCCTGAACATCCTCGACCTTGGCGCTCGACTGCCCCTGCATACGGAACAGGAAGCGGCTGGTCGCACCATCCCCGATCTCCTGGATCGCGTCGTCCCCAACGCCAGCCGGCTTCAGTGCACGGCGAACGTCCTCCACGTCGGTCGGCTGATCGAAGGTGACTTCGACCTCGGTGCCCCCGGTGAAGTCGATGCTGTAGTTGGGACCCTTGACGAAAAACAGCAGGATCGAGATCGCAGCAGCGGCCCAAGACACGTTGGCCCACAAGTGCCTGCGCTTGAGGAAGTCGTAGTAGAAACCGTGAGGAACGAGCTGGAACATCTGTGTTTTCCCGAGCCGCTTGTCAGATGGAGAGCGCGGTCGAGGACCGCCGAAGGGAGACCAGCACAGACATGAGCGCACGCGAGACGAACACCCCGGTGAACATCGTCGTGAAGATGCCGATCATCAGCGTGACGGCGAACCCCTTGAGCGGCCCGCTGCCATAGCTGTAGAGGACGACACCAGCGATAAAGTGTGCAGTATAGGAGTCAAAGACGGCGACGAACGCCCTATCGAAGCCGATCTCCAGCGCGAGCTTCGGCGACTTACCCCCGCGGAGCTCCTCGCGGATGCGCTCGTAGATGATGATGTTGCAGTCCACCGCCATGCCGACGGTCAACGCGATGCCGCAGATGCCCGGCAACGTCAGCGTGGCGCCGAGCGTAGCCAATGCGGCCAGAACGAGCAGGACGTTGATCACCAGCGTGAGGTTGGCGATGACCCCGGAAATACGGTAGTAGAACGCGGCGAACAGCATGACAAGGCCGCTTCCGAGCCCGGCGGCGAGCACGCCCTCCCCGATGGCCTGCTCCCCCAGAGACGCGCTCACAAGGCGGACATCCCCCGCGGTCACCGGAGCCGGCAGCGCGCCCGACCGGAGCACGAGAGCGAGCGTTCCCGCCTCTTTCCTGCCGCCGTCGGGGCTGTCCGCGCCGCCAATCGTGATCCGGCAGTTGTCGAAGATCTGCGCCTGGATCGTGGGGGCGGACCTCACCTTGTCGTCAAGGACGATGGCGAAGCGCTTCTGGAGGTTGGCGCCTGTCACCTGGCCGAAGACCTGCGACCCACGGGCCTTGAAGTCAAGATGGACCTCGTACTGGCCGGTCGTTGGATCCGTGCCGGTGGACGCGGTGTTGATGTCGTCCCCAGTGATGACCTCTTCGTCCATCAGCAGGTACGGGTAGTCGCGAGCGTCGGAGCCATCGACCTTGGACTTCTCGTAGTGCCAGAGCACCACGCGACCGGGCGCGATCTTGCCGTTGTCCGACAGCCACTGGGAGAGCGCGCGGTCGTTCTTGAAGTCTTCCGGCGTCAACGCGCCTTCGGCCTCGGCGATCAGCGGCAGCAGGGGCCGAAACGAGCCCTCCGCATCCCGGAGCGGACTGTCCTCGTCCACAAGCTGGAAGACCAGCCGGGCGGTCGTTCCCACGGTCGCCATCGCGTCTTCGACGTCGGTCTCGCCCGGGAGCTGCACGTCGATGCCAGTGGCGCCCTTGAGGGTGATCGAGGGCTCTTTGACCCCGGTCTCATCGATGCGGTTCCGGATCGTCTCCAACGCCTGCTCTACCGAGCGCTTGCGGATCTCGGCTTGAGCGTCGCTGTTCATCTCGAACACCAGCAACGACTTTCCATCCACCGTCTCGGTGGTCTTGTAGCTGTACCGCCGCAGCGCTGTCCGCTCCACGGTCTGGATCTGGTCGAGCGTCGCCCCCTCGCCCAGCTCGATGAGCAAGCGGGGAGCCTTCGGGTCCCGGCGCACCGAGGCGACCTTGACTCCCAGCTTCTCGGCCGAGGACTTGAACGCCGGGATGTCGCGCCCCACGCTCGACAAGACCCCCGCCTCCACGTCAACGTCCAGCGTGAGGTCGATCCCGCCCTGCAGGTCGAGCCCGAGGTTGATCTTCCGGTTCGGCAACCAATCCACGTACGCGGGCAGCGGCTCAACAAGGAGCGGAGGGTTGTCCATCGCCGCTCGCTTCGCGTTGAGATCCAGGTTCGCCTGAACCTCCTTGCCCAGGTACGTCGGCAGCAGCACCCACAGCGCCACGAGGATCGTCACCACGATCACGCCGAGGCGAGCCAACACGCCGCGCTCCATCTACTTCCCGCCTTTCGCCGCTGTACTGGGCGCCGCCGCACCGGGCGCCGCCCCAGCGGGCGTGGCGTCAGCGACGACCTTTCGCTTCACAGTGTCGCGATCCACGGTCATGTAGGTGTTGGTCGCGATCTCGAGCACCAGCGTCGCATCCCGGGCCTCGTGCACCGTGGCGTGGATGCCCGCGGTGGTCACCACCTTGTCTCCGCGGACCAGCCCCGCGATGAGCTTCTGGGCTTCCTTCGCCTCTTGTTGTTGCGGACGCCACAACACGAAGTAGAAAATGGCGGCCATGATCGGGAAGAGCGCAAGCGGATTGCCAAGCAGGTCGGACATTGGATTCTCGGGGGTCAGTTGCCTTCACGCCGGCTGGCGATTCCAGGAGTTCACTTCACCTTGCAGGCTGGCCAGCGCAGAGGGGTCGGTCGTAGCCGAAACCTCGATGGCGGCGCGCACGCGGGTGAGCAGTTGCTGGTAGAAGGTGACGTTGTGTAGGGAGAGGAGCCGAGGGGCGAGGATCTCGTTGGAAGTGAACAGGTGCCGCAGATAAGCACGGCTGAAACGGCCGCACGCATAACACGCGCAATTCGGGTCCAGGGGGCCTCCATCGTCCCGATACCGGGTGTTCTTGATGCTGACCCGGCCCACGCTGGTGAACGCATGCCCGAAGCGGGCCGAGCGGGTCGGGATGACACAATCAAACAGGTCTACCCCGGCCCGAACGGCGTCCACGATGTCCCACGGGTAGCCGACCCCCATCAGGTATCGAATCTTGTTCGCCGGTAACAGCGGCGCGGTGAACTCCGTGAAGCGAACGAGCTCTTCCCGCGGCTCCCCGACCGACAGCCCACCGATCGCGTAGCCGTCGAGCCCAAGCTCAGCCAACGTCGCGACGTGCTCGGCGCGCAGGTCTTCGTGGGTACCACCCTGCACGATGCCGAACAACGCGGTGCGATCCGGGTGCTTTCGGGCAGCGATGCAACGCTCCAGCCATCGCGTCGTCCGGTTCATGGATGAGCGCGTCCGAGCCGCGTCAGCGGGCCACTCGAGGCACTCGTCGAACGCCATCGCCACGTCGACGCCGAGCGTCTCCTGAATCTCGATGGCCTTCTCGGGCGTGAGCATGCGCCACTGGCCGTCGAACGGCGAGCGGAACTTCACGCCTTCCTCCGACACCTTGTTCATCTCCTTCAGGCTGAACACCTGGTAGCCGCCGGAATCGGTCAGGATCGGCCCATCCCAGTCCATGAACCTGTGAAGCCCGCCCAGCGCGCCGATGCGCGCATGCCCCGGCCGCACCCAGAGGTGGTAGGTGTTCGACAAGACCATCTGGACGCCGGCCGTTCGTAAATCCACCGGCGTGAGGGACTTGACCGTACCTTGCGTGCCGACAGGCATGAACGCCGGGGTCTCGACCGCGCCGTGCGTCAACTGAACCTGGCCGCGACGGGCACGCCCCGACGTCGCGAGCAGCGTAAATGGGGCCGGACCCGTGCTGGGCGGTACGACGGGGACGGGGGCGATGGGGGAAGACGACACGGCGCGCGGGGGCTATCCGGGTCGCGTTAGAACGCACTTCCGATCGTGAAATCAAAGACGCTCTTCCGCTCGTCGGGGTTCGGCGCGATCGGGAAGCCCCACTCAAACCGAAGCGGGCCGATCGGGCTGAACCAGCGCACCCCAAAGCCGTAGGAGAACCGCAGATCGAGCGGGTTGATGGAGCCGTGACCCCACGGGTCTCCGAACGTATTCCCGGCGTCAAGGAAGGCGACCAGCGAGATGCTGGCGGCCTTCACGATAGGGCTCTCCAGCTCAAGGTTGTTCACCCAGGTCTCGGTGCCGCCGATCACCAGCTTGTCGTCCGCCGCCGAGGGGTCGTCGGAGCCGTAGGTGCTGGTCCGCGTCTGGGTGTAGTCTTTCGACCCGGTGATCCGGACGGTGGGCCCGAGGGAGTAGGGCTCGTAGCCGCGGACCGAGGTGATGCCGCCGGCACGGTAGCGATGGATGTAAGGAACGATGCTGCCGTCGGTGGACTGAATGTGACCGAGCGACGTGTTGAACCGGAAGACCAGCCAGTCGCCCTTCTTGACGAGCGGCTGGTAGAACCGGAAATTTGCCTTCGACTCCCAGAAGTTGAAATCACCGCCGAAGAGCGACAGTACGTCTTGATCGTCCAGACGGAAGCCCCCGGCGAGCTGGGTGGAGACCGTAGCAAGGAACCCGCGAGTGGCGCTGATGCGGTTGTTGCGCTTGTCGATCGAGAACGACATCCCGACCTCGCTGGCCAGGCCGTTCCGGAACATCTCGCCGCCGTACAGCCGCTCCTTGTACTCGTCGAGGGAGAGGAGTCCGACATCCTCGAGCGTATAGTCGACCGCGAGCCGCACATCGTCTCGATTGTCGAGGTACCGGCCGATCTCAAGGCTGCCGCCGCGCTGGAACTGCTTCTCTACGTACTGGTAGTCCTGCTGGTTGTAGTAGCCATCGACGCGCATCGTCCACTGGCTGTCGAGGAAGTGCGGGTCGTAGAAGCTGACGTTGGCCTGCTGGGACTTGGCCGAGATGTTCGCCGACAACGACATCAGGTAGCCGAGGCCGAGGAAGTTCGACTTTGAGATGCTCGCCGTGAACAGGAAGCTCTCGGCGGACCCGTAGCCAGCGCCCACCGAGAAGCTGCCCGTGGGGCGCTCCTTCACGTCGACGTTCATGTCGAGCACGTCTTCACCGTCGCCCTTCGGCGTGGCGATGTCGACGGACTCGAAGAACCCAAGCCGCTGCAGCCGCTCGCGGGCCTCGCGCAGGGCCGAGCCGCGGTAGGTCTCGCCCTCGTTGATCGGGATCTCGCGGCGAACCACCTTGTCATAGGTCGGGTCGTTGCCGGTGATGTTGATCTGCCCGATGCGGACCTTGTCCCCCCGCTGGATGTAGAAGGTCAAGTCGACGGTCTTGGACGCGGGGTCCGTTCGGGGGTCGGGGACGACGTTTACAAACGCGTAGCCCTGATCGCCGTAGAGGTCGTTGATCCGCTGCGCCGCGGCCTGCAGGTTGGTGAGCTTGAACCAGTCGCCCGCCCGGAGCGGGATGGCCCCGCTGGTGAAGTCGAGCGAGCGGCGCAGCACGCGCGGCTCCCAAGCCTCACCGATGGTCACCCCGGCTTGCTGATCGCGCGTAAACGCCGCCTGCACGTCCTTCAGGTTCTTGCCGTCCACGAGCGCCCGCGCCGCGCCCTCGGTCAGCCCTTCCGACGGGACGAAATCGCCCGCGATGGCGACCTTCCCGATGCGGTAGCGGGGCCCTTCCTTCACGTGAATATCGACGTAGATATACCGCTTGTCCGGAGACAGGTACACCTTCGGCGGGTCCACCGCCGCGTCGACGTAGCCCTCTTCCATGAGGACCTGACGCACGGTGTAGACGTCGTTGTCCAGATTCTCCTGGACGAAGGTGCCAGAGTTCGTGAGCCAGGGCAGGATTCCACCCTGCTTCGTCTGCATGAACTTGCGGATCTTGCGATCGGCCACGCCGTCATTGCCGGTGAGGTCGACTTGCTGGACGATGACCTTCTTGTTCTCGACGATCTCGAAGGTGATCTCCACCAGATCGTCGCCGACGGGCCGGGCTTTCGGTGTCACCGTGGCGAGGTAGAACCCCTTCTCCAGATACTTGTCCCGGATCGCCCGTACGTTCTGGGCGATTCTCGACTCAGAAGGCACGGTGAAGGGCTCGATCGTCAGGAGCTCCTTGATGTCGTCCTCCTTGACCTTCTTCGCCCCGGTGATCCGGACCTCACGGACCGCGGGCTTCTCCTTTACGACAAAAATGACATCTTGACGCTTCGGATCACCCGACCCACCGGTGTCCCCAGCAAGCGGGCTCGGCGAGATCCGCACCTCGACGGC
The DNA here is from genome assembly GCA_009692605.1 of Myxococcales bacterium. Classification (GTDB taxonomy): domain Bacteria; phylum Myxococcota_A; class UBA796; order UBA796; family SXON01; genus CAIUMM01. The sequence goes on along the minus strand of SHYV01000143.1, from coordinate 442 downwards.
ATCAACAAAGCCGGTCCGCCACACTGCGCGGATGTCGCGCTGGATCTTCCAGTCGGTGATCGGCTCGCCTTCGCGGAGGAGGATCGCATCCAGCAGCGCGGCATCTTCAACACGTCGAAGCCCAACAACCTGCACGCGAGCGACCGAGCCATCCAGTTGGGCCGGGGGCCCAGCGGGCGGTGCCGTGGCGGGTGCCGCTGCGGGAGCCGACGCCGGAGCCGGAGCCGCGGGAGCGGCGGGGACGTCGGCGGCTGTGGTTCCCGAGGCTGGCCCAGCGGCGGCCTCCGCAGCCGAGGTCGATTCACCCGACCGCTCGCCCGGACCCGCCGGAACAGCAGGATCCGCGAGTGCTTTGGATGCGAGGAGAAGCAGGAGCAAACGGAGGGCCAGCGAAGCGCGGCTGGTAACCGGATCGGGCGGTCGTCGCCCCCATCCCGCACAG
>SHYV01000142.1 GCA_009692605.1 Myxococcales bacterium | reverse complement strand
GGTGGTGCGGTTGCTCCACAGGGTCGATCCGTCTTCGCCGTGCACGGCGATGCTGGCGGAGGATCCCGAGCCCGCCACGTCGGGCCAGCCGTCGCCATCCAGGTCGCCGATAGCCGCGGTCATCGGCTCACCACCGAGGCTCCCCGCGCTCCACAGCGTCGTGCCATCGCCGGAGATCGCCCAGAGCACCCCGCTGGTATTGGCGACCACGACGTCGGGCGTGTCGCCGTCATCGATGCGGCCGTTCCCGTTGTCGTCGGTGAGCTGGCCGACGACGGGCGTCGTATAGGTGTCCCCGGGGTCGGTGTTGGTCCACTCGATCACCGGCGTGAAGGTCCCGACGGCGGTCCCTTCCGAGAAGCAGTCCTCGAGCTGGGGAACAGCCAGCGCGGGGAAGTAGTTGTCGTCGCACGACGCCGGCACGGTGGTATCGACGCTCTCGTTGGTCGCGGTCTCGCCGGAGTCCACCGGGGGGACGTAGACGTCGCCGGTCTCGAACGGCGCAGGCTCCGTCTCCTCGGTGTTGAGCTTGTTCTCGAACGTGCACCCGGAGGCGAAGCAGAGCGCGACGGCGGGTACGACCGAGCGGGTCAGGGTCAGGCGGGCCGGAGCGCGGGGGGCGTGGATCGTCATGTGCGCAATGTACACCCGTCGGCGCGCCGAGCGCGCGTTCGTCGGGCTGGCGCTGACCGCGTCAACGAGTTTGGGGCTGACCACCCAGAATATGTGCCCGGTGAGCCTTGATCTCCGATGTCCGCCGGGAACGACCACGTCTTGCCCCACGGACCGCTTACCCAGCTCGCCCCCCGCCTATGGCAGGTCACCGGCTCGCTGCGACGCATGGCTCCCGCGCTGCGTTTCGGGGCTGGCTGGAGGGAGTGGCCGCCGAGCCAGCAGTCTCAGTGCTGTGCCTGGCCCACGGAGCGGCGACCCTGTCGGACATCGCGCCGAGGTTGAAGGCGGCGGCTGCACGGCTCTGATTCATGGTGAGCGGGAGGCCTAGGTCAAGGCCCGACGGGCATCCTCCAGGAGCCGGCACACCGGCGCCTCCGGACCCAAGCCGAGCGTGGCCACGAGCGCGTCTCCCTCCTCCAGACTGGCGGTGGCCAAAGCGGGCGCCACGGCCGCCAGCGCGAACGCCTGGTAAGCGAGCGCCTCGATGAGATCGGCCGTGGCCCCACATGCACGGAGCCCCCGCACTCCTCGCTCGAAGCACGGGGCTGCCTCGTCAGTGCGCCCCCGCGCGGCCTCGATGCGGCCCCCAATCACTTCGGTCACCGCGACATAACGCCCGCGCCCGCTGTCGCTGTACACATCCCACGCCCGCGCCGCCCAGCGCTGCGCGGCATCCAGATCGCCGGCGGCGAGCGACAGCTCCGCCAGGTTCACCAGCGGGGTGCCCTCGCGAACTCCATCCTGCACCGCGAGGAAGTTCTCGAGCGCGGCCAATTGCAGGAGCCCTGCCTCGGCCCGCTCCCCAGTCGCTGCCAGACAGAACCCAAGGTTTGTCTGGGCGATCCCGAGGGATCGGAGGTTGCCCGCACCAGTATGGATCGGGAACGTCTCCCGAAGGAGCGCGATCGCGACGGCCGGCTCTCCGCGTTCCCAGTGAACCAGAGCCTGGTTATTCATCAAGTTGCCCCGCTCGACGCCCCAGCCCGCGTCATGAGGGCAAAGAGCGAGCGCCTCGGCGATGGCCGCGGCAGCAACGTCGAGCTGCCCGGCATGGAAGCTGACATTCGCCGCCGCTTGCAAGCCCCTCACCAAGCGGCGAACATCGCCGCCGCGACGCGCAGCGGCCACGGCTTTCGCGCTCAGCGCCGCAGCCTCGGAGATCCGCCCGGCCTCCCAAAGGCCGAGCACGCGCCCGTGGAGGAGCACGGCCCGGCGCACGGGATCGACAACGCCGATCGCGTCCACGGCCTGCCACAGCAGGAGCACCTCGGCGATGGGGTGCCTCCCGAGCATGCTGACAACAAGGTGGGCGGCGGCGGCGGCGCGAACCGCCACGGACTCATCGGCACGCGCGACGCCTCGCAGACAGGCGGCGTGGAGGTTCGCGTACTCCCGGGACAGGGAGGCGAGCCGGTCCGCCCCGCTGTGCACGCGGCAGGCGTCCAGCGCGGCGTCCTCGCCCAACAGCGCGAAGTAGTCGGCGTGCCGGCGCTCGGCGGCGATCCGGCCCCCGCTCTCGTCGAGCCTCTCTGCGGCGTAGGCGTGCACCGAGACGAGAAGGTCCATACGGTCGCCGTCCACACGCCGGACCAGTGACTTCTGAACCAGAGAATGGAGCGCGTCCGCCGCCCACAGATCGGTCAGGGAGAGGACGGCCTCTGCCGCGTCCAGGGTGAAGCCCCCTGCAAATACGCTGACTTGGGCGAGCGCCTGCCGCTCGTCCGCCGAGAGCAGCTCCCACGACCAATCCAACACCCCCCGAAGGGTGCTCTGTCGGCCACGACGGGCACCCGTCCCCGCGAGCACTCGGAACCGGTCGGTCATCCGCTCAAGGATCTGGCGGGGAGACCAGGTGCTCACTCGGGTGGCGGCGAGCTCGATGGCCAGCGGCAGGTGGTCGAGCAGGCGAACGAGGCGCGCGATGTCGTCCCGGGCAGCCGCTGTGGGGACGAAGTCGGGCCGAACGGCGTCGGCGCGCCCCAGAAACAGGTCGATGGCGTCGGCCGCAGGGAGCGGGGACACCGTGTACACCGCCTCGCCGCGGATCCCCAGCGCCTGACGGCTGGTGACAAGAAAGCGGGCGCAAGGCGCCATGCTGAGCCAGAGGCCGACCGTGCCCTCCGCTTCTCGGGCCACCTGCTCAAAGTTGTCGAGGACCAGCAACAGGTCCCCGCGCGCGGCGAGGGCGTGGCCAAGCTGGGAGAGCACGTCCTGCGAGCCAATCTGGATGTCCAGCGCTCGCGCCACCGCGGCGGCGATCCCGTTCGCGTCCCGCGCTTCGACGAGGTCACAGAACCAGACGCCCCCTGGGTGATCGGCGCGGTGCCGGCTGGCGTACCGCACCGCCAGCCTTGTTTTTCCCATTCCCCCCAGGCCCAGCAGCGTGACCAGCCGGCTCTCCCGCAGGCGCGCCCCGATCGCCGCCACCTCGGGCACCCGCCCAACAAAGGAGTCGCGCTCGGAGGAGACGTTGCAGGGGAGGCTGTCCACCGGCACCCAGGCGCCGTCCCGAAGCGCGACCCGGACCGCCTTGTCGTGCCCGAGGGGTGCTGTGCTGTCCCCAGTCGACAGCGCGTGCAGCGTCACCGGCTCGGGCACGCCCTTCATCTGCCAGGTCCCGCACGGCTCCAGACGGTGGACCGAACCCGCCGGGAGGCTGTCGACGGCCGCCTGTGTCAGCAGGGTCTGCCCCCCCACCGCAAGCCCGCAAACACGCGCCGCGAGCGGCTTGGCCAGGCCCTCCACCTCAAATGGCTTCGCGCCGCGCGCCCGATCTTCAGCTGAAACCTCCATCAGGATCACTGGGCCGCGGTGCACGCCGACGCGCGCACAGAAGCTCTGGGTGCGCGACTGTGACAGCTCCGCCAGACCAAGGTGTAGCCCAACTGCGAACGCCAGCGCGCCATCGGTGTCCGCAAAGAGCAGCAAAAAGCCGTCGGTGCGGTCCGCCTCGCGCCCTCCGTGATGGGCGACGAGATCGCGAACGATGCGGTCGTGCGCACGCCACAGGGACGCCATCGCGACGTCGCCCAACCGCGCCGTGAGCGCCGTGCTCTCCACGACGTCGGTGAGAACCAGCGTCCACTCCTCCATCTACGGCGCAACCTCGCGGGGGGGCAAGATAACCGGATGAGGGAAGCGGGACGCTCCTCGCAATTCCGGATTGGCGTCCGTCCCCCCTGCTCCGTGACGCGATGGATGCGGTCTGGGCGGTGCGGGGCGAGGACATGGCGGCGCAGGTCGGCGAGTGGCCGCGAGAGCGCTGGGGGCGGTTCATGACTGTGGCCTACGAGGACACCGACGGCGACGACATTCCCTGCTGATCGGCGGGGCGCGCGGGGGCGCGAACCTGCGTCCGCCGCCGGGACACAGGAGGAGTCGGGATTCCACGGGTTCTACCAGTAGAGCGCGGTGGGATCGGACTAGGTGAAATCGGTGGGAAGGGAGAGGGTTGGCGCCAGATCGATGCCCGCTCCGCGCGCGAGGCAGCCGTAGTGCGACCCGTCGTAGCTGCCGATGCCGCCCATGACCGTCAGGACGGCTCGTGCTCCCACTCCGCAGCCCCGCCAGATGGCGGGCGTATCGCCTTCGTCTGGTGTACACTCGCGCACCATGCGCTCCATCACTGCCCCTCCCCCCTCACCTGCCCCGTCGCCTGTCTCCTCCCCCCGCTCCCTCGGCCTCTTGCTCTCACTTTGCCTGAGCCCAGTCGGCGCATGCGCGCCAAGCTCCGTCACGCTGGACTCGGTGCCCGCGGACCACGACACCGACACCGGCATCCACACCATCGAAGACAGCGAGCCCGACTCGGTGGACAGCGCCCCCGACTCCACCGACAGCACAGACAGCACAGACAGCACAGACAGCACAGACACCGGCGACGCCCCAAACGACGACGACGCCCGCTTCGTGTCCTGGTTCAACCGCGACGCGATGCAGGAGGTCCGGATCACCATCGACCCGCTGCAGATCCGGGAGCTTCAGGTCAACCCGTTCACGTACGTCGAGGCCGGTGTGACCTTGATCCCCGGCGACGCCGCCTTCGCAGGCGAGACCTACGGGCAGGTCGGCATCCGGCTGAAGGGGAGCAGCAGCTTCCGCGAGTGGGTGGACGGGAGCAAACCAGCGTTCAAGCTGAAGCTGAACCACTACGTCGTCGACCAGAAGTGGGGAGACATCGAGCGTCTGATCCTCAACAACCTCACCGGCGACCAGGCCATGGCCCGCGAAGTGCTCGGGTACGCGCTCTGGAATGACGCCGGCGTCCTCGCCCCGCGCGCCACCTACGCCCGCGTGTACGTAAACGAGGAGTACTACGGGCTCTACACCAATCTGGAGGCGGTGGACGACCATTTCGTCAACCGTCACTTCGGCTCGGAGGCGGGAGACATCTGGGAGGGAAACGACTCCGCAGATTTCACGCCGCGCCTCATCGAGCATTTCGAGGCGGTGCTGGGCAGCGGCGACCGCACCCGACTCGAGGAGGCCTCACGGCTCATCCGCGACGTCGAGGACGTGTACACCGAGATGGACGCCTACTTCGACATGGATCAGTTTCTTGACTTCTGGGCTTATTCCATCGTAATTGGCAATCAGGACGGCTATCCGTACCACCTAAACGACTACTTCGTCTTCGATGATCTGGCACCGACCACCGCGATGCGGTTCTCGCCCTGGGGCATGGACGAGAGCTGGGACACCGGCATGAGCTGGTCCGCTGTCGGCGGGCAGCTGGCCGTGTCTTGTTACCGCGACGAGACCTGCCTCGAGGAGCTGTACAACCACATGGACCCCGCGCTGACCGCCTACGAGGCGCAGGACATGCCGGGGCTCGCCCAGCACTTCTTCGACTTGTCCTCGGCCGACATGCTCGTCGATCCGAGGATGGAGTACACGCCCGGCGAGGTCGAGGCCCAACGGGTGGAGCTGATGCGTCGCGTCGAAGTGTGGCCTACGCGAGTGCGCCGGCAGATGGGGATGTGAGCGGGGCCCTGCCTCAGATCCCACCGCCCAGAAGCACGTAGACGGCACCCGCGCCGGTGGTGGCCTCGTTGTTGTTGTACGCCCCGATGGCCAGATCATCCACGCCGTCGCCGTCTACATCCCCGGCGGCGATCGAGCTGCCAAGGTAGTCGTTTGAGACACCGGTGAGCACCACATCGCTGGTCATGTAGGTGCCGACCGGGCCGTAGTCGATGATCGCCTCTCCCTTGTTGGAGTCGTATTCGGTGTACCCGATCGCGAGGTCCTGGATGCCGTCATCGTTGAAGTCGCCGCCACACGCAGAGGTAGTGTCCACGGCGAGGTGCGAAGTCCCGGCGAGCAGGGCGCCGGTGCCCCCGCCCAGCAAGTAGGAGCCGTACGCCACGTAGACCAGCATGTCGTCGTAGCCGTCATCGGTGACGTCACCGACGGCGTGCACGTCGTCCCCGGAGCCGGAGAGCGTGCGAGTCTCGTCGTAGACCGATGAGTAGCTGCCAGACGCGGTGATCGGCCCTTCGTTCAGGAAGAGCTGGTCCCCCCGCTCGCGCCGACGAGCATGTCGTCCTGGCCATCGCCGTTGACGTCGGCCACCGCGATGGAGGTGCCGTAGTTCTGGTAGTTGGTGGTGTCCGTGCAGGTGATCTCGTAGCTCGATGTCGTGCGCGGGTAGATGGTGATGGAGCCGCCGCTCTCCCCAGGGCAAGAGACGATCGCGTCGGTGTTGCCGTCGCCCGTGATGTCTCCCGTCGCCACCGCCCAACCGCAGTAGTCGTTGGTGGAGCCCCCCGAGAACGAGTTGTAGGTGGAGGAGGACCAGATGCTGCCCAGAGTGTACCAGACAGCGATGCCGCGCCCGGAGTTGGTGTCGTAGCCTCCGCCCAGGATGTCGGCCTCGCCGTCACGGTCGAACATGATGAAGTCTTGGACGGCGGTGCTGGCGGAGACGGACGTGCCGGTCCAGGTGTCGAACGCGTAGATGCCGCCGGACGAGTAGGCCCCCGATGTCGCCAGATACGCGCCGGCGGCGAGGTCGTCCGTGCCGTCGATGTCGCCGATGGCGACTGAGGCCCCGAGGGCATCGAGGCTGGTCACTCCCCTGTACTTCGCCGCATAGTCCGACGATGCGGCGTCGCTGATCCCGCGCTCGCCCGCGTCGGCATCGCAGTCCTGATCCACACCGTCGCCGCAAATCTCGGCATCGCCGGGGTTCACGTCGGCGTCGTCGGCGTCGCAGTCGTTCGCGCTCACCAACACGCCTGCGTCTAAGGGCTTAGCACACGCCCACACGGTGTAGGTGGCGCCCCAATAGCCGTCACAGTCGTCCTCCACCTCGTTGCAGGTCTCGCTGGCCCCGGGGGAGATGTGGGCGTTCAAGTCGTTGCAGTCGGTACCGTCGGAGAGCTCCCCGGAGGACGGGTAGCAAGAGAAACTACCGGTGGCCGAACCGCCGTACCCATCGCCGTCTATGTCGTCGAACCACTCGCTCTCCTGCCAGACGGCGCTGTCGGTGTCGTCGCAGTCGTCGGCGTTCTCAACGTGGCTGCTGGGGGCGGAGCACCCAACGACGGTGACCGAAGCGTTCCCGTAGCCGTCACGGTCACTGTCCTGGTACCAGACATCGGTGCAGTCGGTGTCGGTGAGGTGTCCGTGTCGGTGTCCGTGTCGGTGTCCGCCGTATCCACAGGGGAGTCGGGGTCACTCGCGCAACCGAAGAACATCAGGGCCAAGGGCAAGGAGAGGAGTCGCATGCCGGGTTCCGCCGCACGCCCAATCCGGGGTGTCAACGGGTGTACGCAACCACGCAGGCTCACCCGCCGAACACCCTTGCCTGAACCTCGCGCGCATGCCGTACGTACCAGGTCGGGTCGCACAGCGCCGCGACCGCGTCGGCGCCGAGCACTCCCCCCACCTCCGGGTCGGCGACGAGCAGCGTCGGCAGCGGAATCCCCTCTGCCCAGGTGCGCATCGCGCTGCGCTGGACCAGCGCGTAGGCGGCCTCGCGCGACATGCCGGTCTCCACGAGCGCGAGCATCACGCGTTGGCTGTAGTAGAGGCCCCCCGAGGCCTCCAGGTTGCGGATCATGTGCTCGGGGTAGACCACGAGCCCGTCCAGCAACCCAGCCAACCGGCCAAGCATGAAATGCAGGGTGACCGTCGCGTCGGGCGCGATGATGCGCTCGGCGCTGGAGTGCGAGATGTCGCGCTCGTGCCACAGCGGCACGTTCTCCATCGCGGTGATCGCGTAGCCGCGAAGGACGCGGGACAGGCCGGTGAGGTTCTCAGACAGGATCGGGTTCCGCTTGTGGGGCATCGCGGACGACCCCTTTTGCCCAGCCGTGAACGGCTCCTCGGCCTCCAGCACCTCGGTGCGCTGCAGGTGTCGGACCTCCACCGCGATCTTCTCGACGGTGGTGCCAATAAGGGCGAGCACGTTGAAGAAAAAGGCGTGCCGATCCCGCTGCACGACCTGGTTCGACGCCGGCGCGGGCGCGAGGCCAAGCTTAGCGCAGACGTAGGCCTCCACGGCCGGGTCCACGTGGGCAAAAGTGCCGACCGCGCCGGAGATCTTGCCGACGCTTATGTCGACGATGGCGTGATCGAGCCGCTCGCGACCGCGTCGCAGCTCATCCCACAACAGGCATAGCTTCCACCCGAACGTCACCGGCTCGGCGTGGATCCCGTGGGATCGGCCGATACAGAGCGTATCGACGTGCTCGCGGGCCCGGCGCTCTAGCGCGTCCATCGCCCGCGAGAGCTCCGCCCGGATCAGCAGCCCGGCCTGCCGTAGCTGCACGGCCAGCGCAGTGTCGAGCACGTCGCTCGAGGTCATGCCCTTGTGCAGGTGCCGGGCAGGCTCCCCGATGTGCTCGCCGACGTTGGTCAGGAACGCGATCACGTCGTGCTTGAGCACCCTCTCCAGGGCATCCACACGCTCGATGTCGAATTTCGCCCGCTCCCGGCACACTGCCGCGGTGCCCGCTGGCACCTCGCCACGCTGCTCCATGGCTTCGCACGCCAGCAGTTCGACCTCCAGCATCAGCTCGAAGCGGTGCTCCTGAGTCCAGAGGACGACCATTTCCGGACGGCTGTAACGACTGATCATCGGTGTGCTCTGGGGGCCGCGGGCATATCAAGGAAGCCTGCGTTAGCCGCGCCGCACATGAAATTCAAAGACCTTGAGCTCGACGCCTTTCAGGCCGACGCCATCTCCGCCCTCGAAGCCGGCAAGTCCGTGCTGGTCTGCGCCCCAACGGGCACAGGCAAGACCATCATCGCCGACTGGCTGGTCGACCGGGCGCTCACCCGCAAGCGTCAGGTCATCTACACAGCGCCGATCAAGGCGCTGTCCAACCAGAAGTTCCGCGACTGGACCCGAGCCCACGGGGACGACGCGGTCGGACTCCTGACCGGCGATCTCGTGATCCGCCGCGAGGCGGCCTGCCGGGTCATGACCACCGAGATCCTGCGCAACATGCTGCTCTCGGATGACCCGATGCAGTTCGCCGATCTCGACGCGGTCATCATCGACGAGATCCACTTCCTCGACGACCGCGAGCGCGGGACGGTCTGGGAAGAGCTGCTGATCTACCTGCCGAAGACCGTGCAGATCCTCGGGCTCTCGGCCACGCTGTCGAACGCGAACCAGTTTGCAGCGTGGATGAGCGAGGTCCGGCAAACCGAGATGGAGGTCATCCGGCAGGACAAACGTACGGTTCCCCTCGATTTTTGGGTGTACTCCCGGGACTCCGGCATGCTGCGGCCCAAGGCGTTCGACTCCGAGCACCAGCGCTGGGAGAAGAAGCAGGGCCCACCGAAGCGAGAGGAGCGGGGCGGAAGAGACCGGCACGGCGGAGGAGGACGCGGGCGGTCCAGCGGGCCAACCACCAGTCACGCAGACGCGGTGCACGCCGTTTGGGAGTCCAACGGACTTCCCTGCCTGTACTTTGTTTTTTCGCGCAAGCTCACCGAGCAGAACGGCCGGGCGCTCACTCGCCGACTGGAAGGCGTCTCGCTGCTTGACGACGCTCAACTTGCGCAAGTACGCGGGATCCTGGAGCGCGTCGAGCGCGAGAACCCGCAGCTCATCGATCAGGACCTTCGTGACGCGCTGCTGGCCGGCGTGGCCTGGCATCATGCGGGTTGCCATGTCCAGATCAAGGCGCTCGTCGAGGACCTGTACGAGCGTCGTCTGGTGCGCGTCCTCTACTGCACGAGCACGTTCGCTCTGGGCATCAACATGCCCGCACGCACGGTGATCTTCGACGGGCTTCGCAAATTCGACGGCATCTCGATGCGGCCGCTGACCACCCGAGAGTTCCTACAGAAGGCTGGCCGGGCGGGGCGCCGCGGGATGGACACCGAAGGGCACGTCGTCATCCGCGTGGACCACTCGGAGTGGAACGAGCTGTCGATCTCCCTGCAAAAGCTGCTTCAGGGCCAGCCCGAGCCGGTGCGGTCGAGCTTCTCACTCTCGTTCAACTCGGTGGTCAACCTGTTGAGCCGCAACCCGCTCGAGCGGGTGCGTGAGATCGTAGACCGTAGCTTCCTCGCTTTTGCGCGACAGGCGGAGGCGCGCCGTCTGGAGGAGGACGCCGAGCGACTCCGTGTGGAGATGGACGCCCCCGGGGACAACAAGCGAGGGTCGGCGAAGCAACAGCAGAAGGACATCCTAAAGCTGGAGCGCCGCGCGGAAGACGTCGAGAACCGCTCCTGGATGGAGTTCGAAGCTCGAATCCGGTTCCTGGTCTCGATCGGCTACCTCGCCGAGGACCTGACCTTCAACGCCGGTGCGAAGGTGCTCACCCACATCCAGATGGAGGAGATCTTCATGACGGAGCTCATCCTCTCCGGTGCCCTCGAAGAGCTCACCGGGCCGACCCTGTTCGGCCTGCTCTGCGCGGTGAACAAGGAGTTCGGGCGCAACGTCCGCGTGCGCGCTCGACTTCAGGGACAAGCGCTCACCGCGGCGAAGGACGCCAACAAAGTGCGGATGAGCAAGACTGTGGTCGAAGCTGAGCGGATCACAGGATTCCCGGTGACGTGGTGCCCGGAGATGATCCCGTTCGGCGCGATGTGGGCGGAGGGGCGCAGCTTCAATGACTGCCTGCTGTTCATCGACTCCGAGACTGACATGAGCGGCGATCTGGTGGGCGCCTTCCGCCGTGCAAAGGACCTGATCGGCCAGATCAAGGACGTCTACAAAGAAGACGACGCCAAGCGCGAGATGCTCACCGCGCTGCTGCGCGCCGTGTCGCGGGATGAAGTGCTGGTGATCGACTAAGCAGGACTAAGTAGGATTAGTCAGTATTAAGAAGGATCTACAGTCAGTCCTTCTCGGGCGGTGCCACCCTGATCACCCGGGCGCTCCCGGTCTCTTCTTTGCTGCGGATGCGGGAGGACGTGGTCATGTGGCGGGACTTGCGGGTGGTCTCGTCCATCTGGTTCGCGTAGCTGATCGCGTCGGCCTGCAGCTCGACGAGGAGCGCCAAGAGCACCGCATCGGTTCCGGCGTACCCACGGATGCGACCGGCGACCCCGGAGAGCGCGGCGGCCGCTTCGGCGTACCGGCCGCCACGATTGAACCTGAGCGACGCGAGCCGCGCCCGGTCGGCGTGGCGCTGGGCCACGAGCCGGTCGGTCACCACGTTTCGGGGTTGGGTGGTGTTCGCCGCCTCCTCCACGAATCGCCAGCTGACCGTGGCGCTGGCCGTGTGGCCGCCCTCATCCGACATGGTCACCGTCACCGGGGCCGCCAGCCCGGCAGCCCCAGCGGGGAACCGCAGGCTCACCACCACCTCGATCACCTCGTCCGCGACAAGGTCACCGAGCCGGATCACCGGCGTTGGGCCGGCGTCGACCCGGTGCTCGCCGATCACGCACGCCGTGACCCCGGTTGGCAGTGTGAGGGTCGCTCCCACCGACCGCTGGGAGATCAGCAGCACCTCACTCAACTCCCGGCGCATGACCTCCGGTATATGCGCGGCAGACTCCACGTAGAAAAAGTTTCCGCCTCCCGCGTCGGCCATGGCGCGGAGGAGCTCCTCGTCGAAATCATCGCCGATGCCAAAAGTAGACAGGCCGATGCCGCGCTGGCGCAGAGCGCCGGCGTGCCCGGCGAGCCGCTCGGGGTGGATCTCCTCCTGGTTGGCCTGACCGTCGGTGAGCAGCATGCAGCGCGCGGTGCCGGTGCCTGAAGCTGGGCCGCGCTCTGCGCCCGCAGCTGGGCCAGGCTCCGCTGCCGCCGCCGGCGCGGCGATGGTCTCGCACGCAGTCAGGAAGCCGCGAAATAGGTTGGTATTGCCCCGAGGGGTGATGGTCTCCACCGCCACCCTCGCGGCGTCCTTGGCCTCCGAAGTGGCCAATCCCAGCGGCATGACCACCTCGATCTTGTCGTCGAAGGACACGATGGAGAAGGAGTCACTCTCGTCCAGCAACGCGAGGGCACCGAGCAGGGCCTGCTTCGCGGTGGAGATCTTGCGCCCGGTCATTGAGCCCGAGCGGTCGATCGAAAACGCGATCCTTACCGGCGCACGCCGCTCAGCAGCGAGCAGCGGCGGTGCAGTCCAACGGATGACGAGGTGACGGCGACTGCCCCCGGTGTTGAGCACGCAGCCGCGTTCGGTCGAAAGGTCAAGGTTCATTCGTGTACTCCTTGAAAAGGGCGCGGGCAGCCTCGAGCAGCTTCTCAAGGCGCCGGTTGGTTTGCAGATCGAGCGGACGGCGGACGTGGATCTCGATGTCCTTGGACACCGTGTGGCGGTCCCACGCCGAGCGTGCGCCGAACACCGGGGCCGCCAGGACGCCGCCCGCCCCGCTGTGCGCGACCGCTGGGGGGAGGAAGGTTGCGGGAGGTCTCGCCCCGGCGAGGCCCGGGGCTCCAGCCAGCACCGCCCGGATGTAGTCGGCCGCAGAGGACGGGACCGGCGGCGGCACCGCGGCTCCGAGAAGGCTGCGCTCGTCCGCCTCGGTCAGGTGCTCCAGTCGAGCCCGGATCTCGGCGAGCGGAAGGTGGCGCGCCTGAAGGGCCTTCACCACACGCAAGCGACGAAGGTGCGCGGCGTTGTAGCAGGCCGCCAGCCCTGCCCCGGCGGCGGGGGCCAGCAGCCCCTGCTGGATGTAGTACCGCACCGTCCGCGGGGTGACATCGACCGCGTCGCACAGGTCGGTCAGCGTCAACGTCGCCAGCTCAGGCCCCGGAGCGGGCGCCGGCGTGAGCGCCGGAGCGGGCGCCGGAGCGGGCGCCGGAGTGGGAGAGAGGGGGGACGGCACGCTGGTCACGACTTCAATATGACAGCACTACGTTCTACTGTCAAGTTGTCCGCACCTCTGGCGCCGCTGATCGTGGGACTGGCGGACTATCAGCGTTCGGGGAAACGCGATTACCAGCGCTGGCAGATCATTTGAGTTTAACGCCGAGAATCACAGACAGACAGGGCTTCGAAGGCGGGTGTGGGCCGGTAACCACACCACTCAACGATCGCACAACGAAGCCACCGCGACGAAGTAGCCCGCCCGAGGGCGCGCGCGCGGGCCTGGGGGCTTGCCCAGCACCGCAAGCTGATCTTCCCGGACTGGTTCGCATCGGGCTGGCGCGGGAGCGGTCGTCGAGGGCGAAACGCGTGGCCAGCTCGGGTTCTGCTGACGTTGCGGCTGCTCCGGTGGTGGGAGGAAGGGATGAGCCGTCTGGGCTCGTGTGACCGTGCCGAGTTCGATGCACGACGGCGGGCAGGTGGCCAAAGACGAGTGGGCCCGGCCGGCTGTCCGCGTTGTGTACCGCCCGCGCGCTCAGTTCGAGCGCGTGAACCATCTGCTCGTCCGACATGGGGCTCGGCCGCCCGGGATAGAGCCGGAAGGTTC
>SHYV01000141.1 GCA_009692605.1 Myxococcales bacterium | reverse complement strand
CCCGCTGGCCCACGCCGGCGTTGTCCCTGTCTCGGGCGCGACCGCGTCGGGGGCGGCTCAGGCGCTCGCCCCGCGTCGCGTCGCGCTGTTGATCGGCGTGCAGGACTACGGCGATCCCGCGCTCGCTGGGCTTAGGTTCCCGGACAAGGATGCCGCCGATCTGGGTGCGGTGTTGCAGAGCACCTCGCTCGGCGGGTTTGACCGGGTGTTCATCGTTCAGGGGGCGGCGGCCACCACCGGCGCGGCGATCCGGCACGCCTTCGACGTCGCGACCGCGAACCTTGGGCGCGACGACACCTTCGTCCTCTACCTCTCGGGGCACGGTACGCTCACCCTGGACCCTCTGGAAGGCAGTCGGCTCTGGTTTCTCCCGTCCGATGCCCGGCTCGACTCCCCGGAGCTCAGCGGGCTCGCTGTGGCCGATCTGGAGGCCCGCGTAGAAAACCTGCCTTCTCGGCGGCGCGTCCTGATCCTCGACACGTGCCACAACGGGCGGGGCCGCTCGTCGATCGGCCCGGCGACCTCCCAGCTGCTCTCGGGCTTGCGGGGCGAGATCCCGGCTCCTCGCGACGTTCGCGACGTCTCCGAGTCCGAAGCCCGACTCTACGCGGCCCAGTACTTCCAGCCCGCCATGGAGGACCCGACGCTCGGCAACGGCGTTTACACCCACTTCCTCATCGAGGCGCTGGTGGGTGGCGGGGCCGACTTGGACGGCGACGGGCTGGTCGATGTGGCCGAGGCGCATGAGTACTCGCGTGACAAGACGATCGCGTGGACCGGCGGGGCTCAGGTTCCCCGTGCCGAGTACACGATCGTGGGACGGGAGGACATCTACCTGTCGGGCCCGTCGACGCTGCGTGGGCGGGCCGAACGTGCGCTCGTCAGCGCCACCGACTCGCTCTTCCATCAGGCTCGACTGCTGGTGAACGGCACCGCGCGCGGGGTCCTGCCGGGGCTGTACGCGCTCGAGCCGGGTCTACAGCACATCGAGGTGCAGACCGCGGATGGTCGCCAGGTGCTCGACGAGCACGTCCGGGTTCGGGCCGGCGATACGCTGGCGGTGGAGGACATGCTCCAACAGCGCTCCGCGGGCTGGGAGGTGCTCGGCGGCGCGGATGTGAACGGGATGACGGGGTTCGCCCCGCTCGCCCCATCGGCGGAGCTGGTGTGGGTGCGCCCCGGCGCGTTCACCTCCGGACGTTGGCGTCCGGACCTCCATGTCGGCGCCAGCGCGGTCAACGGGCCGGGCGGGCTCGACTCCAGCGGGCTCGACTCCAGCGGGCTCGACACGATGATGACCGGTCAGGGTTGGCTTGGCGCCACCTTCGCGTGGAATCCCGGTCACTTTTACGTGGGACCGTCGGCCGACCTCCGCGTGCCGTTTCGCAGCGTCGCGGCTTCGGAGCTGCTGCCTGACGGCTGGCAAGAGGCGGGGGTCGCGGCCAGCGGTGGGCTCACGCTCGGCGCGTCGATCCCGATGCGCACGGGGTTGTCGCTCGCTTTGCGGGCCGATGGGTGGGGGGGCGGGATGCCATGGACCGATGGCTGGGTGCCGATCTGGGGTGTGGGGCTGCGGGTGGGGGTTGGGGGGTAGGGCGATCAGTGCCCATGCACCCTGCCTTCGCTCATGTGGCTGGGTCCGACTCGATCCCAACGATCCATCCCTCAACCTGCGCCCGGAGCACCGGGAGCGTCACCGCCCCCTGACCCAGCACGACGTCGTGGAACGCCTTGATGTCGAAGCGCGGCCCCAGCCGGCGTTCCGCCTCCCGTCGCAGCTTCCAGACCTCGATCTGCCCGATCTTGTAGCCGCAGGCCTGACCCGGCCAGGTGATGTACCGGTCCACCTCATTGTCGATGTTGTTCGGCGCCAGCGCCGTGTTGTCGAGCATGAAACGGACGGCTTGCTCGCGAGTCCATCCTTTCGCGTGGATGCCGGTGTCGACCACTAGGCGTGAGGCGCGCCAGGCGTCGAAGGAGAGCATGCCAATGCGGTCGAGATCGCTGGAGTAGAGGCCCATCTCGTCCGCCAGACGCTCGGTGTAGAGCGCCCAGCCTTCGACAAACGCAGTGGTGGACAGGTTCTTCCGGAACGCGGGCATGTCGGGGAGCTCCTGCGCGATCGCGATCTGGAGGTGGTGACCGGGGATGGCTTCGTGCCACGACAACGCCTCCATTTCGAAGCGCGCGCGTGTCTCCGGGCGCGAGAGGTTGATGCGATACTCTCCGCCTCGTTCGCCTGGAATGGGAAGGTTGTAGTACGCGATGTAGGTGTAGGGTGCCTCGTAGTCGGGGATGGGTTTGACCGTGCAGGCGGCTTGCGGCAGCCGGCCGAAGGTGCGGGGCATCGCGGCCGCGGCGCGCGCGAGGCTGGCTTCAGCGGCCGCCTGGACCTCTGCGCCGGTGGTGAAGTAGAGCGCCGGGTCCGAACGCAGGCGCGTGAGCAGCGTGGGCAGGTCGGTTGTCCCCACTGTGCTTGCGCCCAGCTCGCGCAGCTCGGCGTGGATTCCCTCAAGCGCGGTGAGCCCGGTCTGATGGATCGCTGCGGGGTCCAGCGCGAGCGAGGTCTCCGAGCGCACCAAAGCGGTGTAGCAGGCCGCTCCGTCCGGCAGGTACAGCGTCCCTGCGCGGGAGTCGGGCCGTGCGGCCGGGAGCTCCTCGGTCGTCATGAAGTCCCGAAACGCCTCGTAGGCGGCTCGGACGACCGGCAGGGCCGCCTGGACCTCGGCCTGGAACGCCGCTGCGTCTTCGGGTGACCACGCCGGGTGGGCGGTGACCCGGCGCGCTGGCGCAGTGAGCGCCCAGTCGGCGTTGGGCTGCTTGAGTTGGTCCTCCACTTGTTGCAAGACCAGCCGTGCCGAGGTCGCCGTCGGGGTCCGGCCCTCCCGGATGCCCTCGCGCAGGTTGGCTATGGCGCCATCCATGTAGGCGCCGGACTGGCGCAGCCGAGCGACGTAGTTCTTGCCGTCCTGCGGGGTGTTGATCGGCATCGCCTCAGCCAAACCGTTGATGTCCACGACCGGGTTGGTGCGAGCTGAGAGCCACCACTGTTCGGTGTGGCAGCCGTCCGTCTCGCCGTCGGTCTCCAGCTTGTCCACGAACAACGAGAGTGTGAGGCGATCGGAGGCAGAGAGCGGGCCGGGAGGGACGGCGCGGGCGCGTGCGAGGAACCGTTTTCGTTGGTCGATCGCCGCTGCGTTGGCTGCGGGGCCGGTGATCGGCATCTGGTCGTCGAAGCGGTGGTCCCCAAGGGCGGTGGCCCAGGTCGGGGAGCGCCGCAGGGCGTCTTCCCAGTGGTCGTGGAGCAGGGACCGGAGCGCTGGGTCCGTGACGCCAGCCACGGCCTCGGGGTTGAGCGCGATGGCGGGGGAGGGCGCGGTGGCAGGCCGGTGGGGGCAGGCAAATAGAAGGGCGAGCAGGGGAATCATCTACGGTGCTCTCTGGGTGCGGGGTGCTGCGGAGACCGTACCGATCACGGCGAGCCGGTCGTCCACTCGCAGGGCGAAGCCGCGCTTGTCGTCAGACCCGGCCTCGGGCCCCGCGCTGAACGTCGCGATGGACGGCAGGAACATCGGGGAGAGGAACCGTGCTTCGACCGTGATGCCGACCGGTCGGGCCCCGAGCGGGCTCCTGTCGGTGGGGGTGGGCGGCTCCAGCTCGGCGAGGCAGCGGGCCAGCGTCCACCAACCGTGGATGATCGCTTGTTTGAACCCGAAGAGCCTGGCGGTCCACGCGTACTGATGGATCGGGTTCACGTCGCCGCTCACTTTCGCGTAGCGACGGCCGAGGTCCTCGGGGAGCGACCAGATGGCCGACTGGTCGGCTACGAACGGGTCAACGTGCGCGGGGCGCTGTTCTGGCAGCGTGCGCCCCGGCATCTCGGGCCCTGGCAGCTTGGGCAAACGCCGGGACAGGATGGTCGTGACGCCGTGCCAGACCTCGGTGCCGGTGCCGCTCCGGTGCTGCTCGCTGTCGTGGCTTCCAGCGTGGCCGCCAGCGCGGATGACCGTGTGCAGGTCGAACTCTCCGCCGCTGCGTGCCGGTCGGCTGCCGTCGACCCAGACGTGACCCGACAGCGCCTCGTTGCGACCGATCGGGCGGTGCTGCTCGATGCGCTGGCGGACGTGGACGATGCCGAGCAGCCCGATAGGGAAAGCGGGGGAGGTCAGGACGGCGAGCTGCAGGCCGCGGCAGAGCAGGTCGGGGAAGCAGACTGGCAGCTCATCGCCGAGCTGAATTCCGCACACCGCGGCATAGGACTCCGCGTCGCCGGGTAGGGAGCGCGCGCGCGCTTCGATCCGCGGGACCACGGTCCCGGTCGACCGCTTGATGGCCGTTTTCCAGAGCGGGATGTTGGGCGGGGTGGGAAACTCAGTCATCGTCACTCGGCATGGTCAAGCAGGTCCAGCATGCCCGCGATCTCCGGGTTACCCCGCGCGGCCCGTCGGAGCCTCCTTGTTCACGTTGCTGCCTTTTCTCCTCGCTGTCGGCCAGCCGGCGCACGCCACAGAGCTGGTTTGGGAGGGCTTCTACCGTGGGAAGGGGGACCTCTTCAACTCGCTGTCGCTCTCGAATACCAACGAGAAGGCCGAGGGCACTTCCAACATGGTCGACGATCGCTTTTCGCTGCGCCCGTCGTGGCTGATCAGCGAGCATGCGGCGTTGCATGCGCAGATTGACCTATACCCGTACACGCTCTGGGGCCAGACCACCGCAGACACGACCGACCCCGACACCGGGGAGGTCACCGCCATGGCGGACTCGGATGGGGTCGCGACGGAAAGTGACAGCCTGGTCGCTGTGCGCGCGTGGGGCGAGGCGATCACACCGGTCGGCCGGGTGGCGGCAGGACGGATGCCGATGGAGTGGGGGGCTGGCCTCCTGTGGAACGCGGGGAACACGGCGGGCGCCCAACACAGCGACACCGCGACGCGGCTGCAATGGACCCACACCTTCAAGCAGGTGTTCGTGCTCGGCGCGTGGGACCAGCAGTACGAGGGCTTCCTCAACGCGCCCGACGACATGCAGTCCCTATCTCTGGCCTTTGGCTACCGCAGCGAGACAGCGGGCTTCGGCCTGCTGAACGTCTACCGGTACCAGCCTGCGATGGCGTGGAACGCATACACGGGAGACGTGTGGGGGTTCGCCCAAATCGGCCCCCTCCGCGTCGAGATGGAGATGATCGGCAAGTTCGGTGGGGGCAACCTGGAGACCGGCGCGAATGACATCAAGCAGATGGCGTTCGGTGGCATGTTGAACGCGGGCATCGACAACGAGAAGTTCGGCGGCTCCGTCGAGCTCGGCTTCGCCACCGGGGACGTCGATCCGGACGACAAGCAGGTCCACACGTTCACCTTCGATGCCAACCACGACGTGGGCCTCATGCTCTTTGAGCAGAACCTGCCGACGTTGGCGTCCACCGTCGCGAACGACACGAACGAGGGCCGCGACACCGATGCCGTGCTGAGCGGGAATGGGGTGTCGAACGCGATCTACTTGCACCCGTCGTTCCACTACAACTTGCTGCCGAACGTGCGGGCCAAGGTGGCGTGGACGACCGCTACGCTCGCCAAGGGCGGCGGTGAGACCGACGGACGCCACGGCTACGGCAATGAATTCGACCTGTCCGTCCGCTACGACCCGTTCCCGCACCTCTGGATCGAGGGCACGGCCGGGGTGCTGCTGCCGGGCAAGTACTACAGCGAGTTCACCGATACCGATCTGGGCGGCGGCTTCGATCAGGCCGCGCTTGGGCTGCGGCTCGTAGGCGCAGTGGAGTTCTGAGATGCTGCGCGGGGGGCAAGGGATCGACGGTGCGGGTCCGGGCGGGGTGATGACCGCGCTGGTGACCCCCTTCACGCCGGAGGGAGCCGTCGACATCGGGGCCTGGGAGCGGCTCTGTACACGTCAGATCGCCGCCGGAGTCCATGGGCTGGTGGTGGCTGGCACGACGGGTGAGTCGCCGACGCTCGATGGCGAGGAGCGAACCCTGCTGCTGGCGTCTGCGCTCGGGCTGGGCCGCCCTGCCGGGACGCATGTCTGCATGGGCGTCGGCACCAACGATACGCGGTCGACCGTCGCGAACACCCGGGCCGCGCTCGAGCAGGGCGCGGACTCGGGCCTGTTGGTGCTGCCCTACTACAACAAGCCGACCCCCGCTGGGTTGCGGGCTCACGTGCTGGCGGCCGCTGCGGTGGGGCTGCCGCTCGTCGTCTACCACGTGCCGGGGCGCACCGGACAGCGCTTGGCGCCTGAGCTGCTTGCCGAGCTCTGCGCGATCCCGGGTGTGGTGGCGTGCAAGGAAGCGACCGGGGAGCTAAGCTACGCGCAGGACTTCATGGCCTGTCTGGCCGTGCGTGGGGTCGGGCGGGATGAGACGGCCCGCGGCGCCGCGCGGCAGGGATGCGCTACGCTTTCGGGTGACGATTTCACCTGGATGCCGCTGCTGGCGGTCGGCGGGGCCGGGGTGATCTCCGTGCTGTCGAACATCGCGCCCCGGCGAACCGTGGCGGTGTGGGATGCCTGGCAGCGGGGCGATGTAGGCGCGGCCGGTCGGGAGCACGCGTCGCTCTACACTCTGGTTCGGTGGTTGTTCGCGGAGTCGAACCCGGTTCCTGCGAAGATGGCGCTCGCTGCGATGGGCCTTTGCGGGCCGACCCTTCGCATGCCGTTGGTGGCGGGGGCCGCACCGCCTGCTGGTCTGCTCGACGGGATGGAGTAGCAGTGGACCGTGCCATGCCGCTGCGGATCGGAGTTCATGGGGCGACAGGTCGGATGGGGCGGCTGGTATGCGAGGAGATCGCCGCTACCCAAGGTGTGGAGATCGCGTGGGCATCGGGTCGGGCCTTGCCGTACTTCGAGCTCGCCGGGGACGACGCCGACGTCGTGATTGATTTCTCGACGCCGGAGGGGTTCGCTCGGCTGTTGGCCCATGCGACGTGTCCCGTCGTCAGCGGGACGACAGGAATGACACCGCCGAGCCGCCCGAGCGTCCCGCTGTTGCACGCGCCGAACTTCTCGCTCGGGGTCGCTGTCTTGCGCCGGCTGGTTTTTCAGGCGCGCGAGGCGCTCCCCGACTACGACCTCGAGCTGGTCGAGCTGCACCACAACCAGAAGCGAGATGCGCCAAGCGGCACGGCGCTCCGGCTCCTTGAGGCCCTTGGCCCGGTGCGGAACGGGCATGACGGGCTGCGTGTAGCCGGTGAGGTCGGCGTGCACGCGGTGCGCGGCGGGGACATCGTCGGAGAACATACGGTTTACCTGTGTGGTCCGGGCGAACGTCTTGAGTTGGGCCACGTGGCGACGCACCGCGGGTTGTTCGCCGCCGGAGCGGTGCGGGCCGCCCGATGGATCGTGGGCAAGCCTGCAGGGCTCTACGGGATCGAGGATGTCCTCACGCCGCCGGCAATTCCCGGATCGGGTTGCACATCCGTTCGATGAACGGCATGTGCGGGCCAAGCTCCTCCATGGTCCAGCGCATCGCGTCGGTGACGTCGGGCAAGGCGGGGACGAGGTTCAGCGGACTCAGCACCCGCTGCATGGGAAAATATAGGTTGGCGTAAGGGATGTTGCGCTGGACGTTGGGGCGGACTGCCTGCTGGACTGTATAGAAGAGGGGGTATCGGAGCCGGGGAGAGAAGCAGTCCAGAGCGAGGACGAAGGCGTTCCGTCGGCCGATCCGGCCGCTCTGCACCTCGTTCCACGCCGGTCGGGCGGGCATGTTGTTCACGAGGCCCCCCTCGGACAGGCGGGTGATGCCGTAGCGGGAGTACAGATCGTCCAACAGCGCCTTCATGCGCCGGTCGTCGCGGAGCACATCGTAGTGGATCAAGCCGGGGATTGAGGCTGAAAATCCGGCGGCATCGAGTATGTCTGCGTCGTGGGTAGCGGGGTCTGCCCCGAACACCACCTCGCGCAGGGCGTCGGGGGTGGACATGAAGTCTCGGAAGATACCGGCGATCTGCGCGAGTTGCCGGATGCGGCTCACGCCCGGTCGGGCCCCGGGGGCGACGGCGTCGTCCATCAGGTGCTCGTAGTATTTCATGTCGTACTTGAATGCCTCGACGCCGATGCCGGTGGTCACGACCAGCAGCGGAATCTCGAGGTCCTTGAAGGTGAGCGGCCGTCCGTCGGGCGTCTGGAAAAGGCTCCCGATCGCGGAGCGAAGGTACAGGCGCAGCGTGGCGGGGATGCCGTAGCGGCTGTCCATGTCCAACACACGGAAGACGGTGTCCCACGCGAGGCGCTTCGAGGCTTCGATGAGCGGCACGCCGTCGTACACTCGCCGACGGGCGCGAAACAGGCTCATCAGAGCGCCGATGCTGGTGCCGGCGATCAGCTCCGGTTGGAGCCCGCGGCGGTGGAGCAAGGTCCACGCGCCGGCGTAGCCATAGCCGCTGCCACCCCCGCCACTGCACGCGACCACCAGCTGGCGGGTGCAGACTTCGGCGTGCAGGCTCTCCGGGTCGAGCGCCGAGTTCTGGTAGATGCGCTGCTCGTGCTCGCGCACCTTGCGTAGCAGCTCGGGCGCGCTGCGCATGGCCATCCAGAGGTCCTCGTGCTCGGTGAGCGCAGGGGACAGGCGTTCAATTACGCGCTCGCCGAGCGTCCGAAGCCGGTCCGACACGTCCACGTCCTCCCCTCGGCGGTTGCGGACAAGGTGCATCTTGGAGAACCGGATCACGTAGCGGAGGGCGTCCACGGCATCGTCGTGCAAGTCTCCCGGGCGCTGCAAGGCCAGCTTGACCAGAGCGCTCTCAAGGTCTTCGAAGGGGCGTCGCTGTTCGTGGAGGTGGGCGAGCTGGGTCACGGGGGCCGCATAGCGCGGGCGTCACCCGCATCCCAGCCGAACCGTCGATGGTTCGGCCGCTACCTGCTGGCGGCGGTGAGGGTGAGCGAGACCTCGGGGGGCGCCATGAGGGTTCCGACGACTGGACATCCGCGAACCGCCTGCTCGATGCGGGGGCGCATCTCTTCGGGCACACCGGGCGGGAGGCGCACGTTGATGCTCACGCGCTTCAGCCGTCGCGGCCCGTCGGTCGCCTTCTCCCCCTCGATGTCCACGGCCAGTCCCTCGACCGGCAGCTTGCGGGCGCGCGGGAATCCCGCGGCGAAATAGTGCGCGCAGGCTCCGATTGACGCCAGCATCACGTCGAGCGGCGAGGGGCCGAGGTCGGCGCCGCCGGCCGCCAGAGGCTGGTCAAAAAGGAGCGGATGGCCGTCCAGCAGGAGCCGGCTGGCCACACCACCCGCGCTCTCAATCGTGAATTTCATGACGTCTCCATGTCCCGGTTGGGGAGGCCATCCACTCGATGCACGCACGGCCACCGCACCCCCGTCAATCAGCGTACCCGCCGTCCCCCGCCGTCCCCCGCCGTACCCCGCCGTACCCCGCCTTACCGCGCTTGCACGCACGCATAGACCGCGTGGTGTTGGGGCTGTACGTTGCTTCATCATGTACTTCGGTCGCATCCCCCGGTTCAGCCCCAGCTTCTCCCTGCACGACGCCATCACGTCCGCGCGGCTGATCGCCCGGCCACCCGACGATGCCCCGAAGGTCCGCGAGTTCGAGCAGGCGTTCGCCAGATTCATCGGTGTAAAGCACGCAGTGATGACCCCGAGCGCCCGGTATGCTTTCTACCTCATCCTGAAGGCCTACGGCATTGGTCCCGGGGACGAGGTGGTCATCCCCGGGCTGACCTACTTCGCCATCCCGTCGATCGCGGTGACTGCTGGGGTTCGACCCGTGTTTGCGGACGTTGGTCTACGCACCCACGTGCTCGATCCGGCGGCTTTCGAGGCGGCCATCACACCGAAGACGCGCGCGGTGGTCCCCACGCATCTCTACGGCACCCCCTGCGACCTCGACGCCATTCGCGCCATCGCGCAGCCCAGAGGGATCAAGGTGATCGAAGACTGCGCTCAGTCCACAGGGGCCCGCTACTCGGGAGCCGGCGGCACCCAGCGCGTTGGCTCGTTTGGCGACGCTGCCTATTACACCTTCGGCCTCACCAAGAACATGACGACGCTCACCGGCGCCATGGTCACCACCGACGATCCTGCCGTCGCCGACAGTGTGCGCGCCGCCATCGACGCCAGCACCCCTGCTGCCCTCTCCCGCTCGCGGAAGGAGGCGGTGACCGGTCTCGCGATGAAGGTCGCGACACACCCGTTCGTCTATCCGCTGACGCTGCACCCGGTGATCCTGGTCGGAAACCGACTCGGGAAGGATCCGATCCACGAGCCTTTTGGTGAGGCGGAGGTGTTGTACCCGTCGCTGCCGACGAGCTTCCAGCACAGCCGGCCGCGCGCCGTGCAGGCCGCGGTGGGGCTTCAGCAGCTCGCGAGGGTCGACGGGTTGAACGCCGCGCGGGCCAAGAACGGTCGGTTCCTCGATGAGCACCTGCAGCACGTCCCCCACCTGACGGTTCCGGAGTACCCGGCTGGCGTCGAGCCGATCTACATGAGCTTTGTGGTTCACCATGCGCGGCGAGGCGACCTGATCGCCGCGCTCCGCCGCCGAGGGGTCGATACCACCTTCGGGTACATGAACGACTGCTCGGATCACCCGCTTTTTCCCGAGTTTCGTCGGCCTTGTCCGAATGCTGCGGTGATCAAGCGGGAGCAGGTCCACATCCCGGTCCACCCGAGCCTCGATGAGCGCGATCTCGCGCACATGGTCGAGGCCGTCCGTTCGGCCTGTCTCGAGCTGGCGCGCACCGCGCCCGGGCGCGCCCCGTGACTGCGCTACCGGAGACTGGGCCGGGTGTCGGGCCACGCGGCCCCTACGTCCGCGGCGCCATCGGCGCGCTGCGTTATCGTCTGACCGGTCATCGGATGCCGCTGGCGCTGACTGCCCGAATCACCTGGCGATGCGATGCGCTCTGTGCCGGTTGCGGGATGCCCAACCTGACGCGGCCGGAGCTGTCGACCCAGGCGTGGGTGGGCGTGCTGGATGACGCCGCTCGGCTTGGCTGCGTGCGGGTGTGCTTTACGGGGGGCGAGCCCCTCCTTCGGGACGACCTTGGCGATTTGGTGGATCGCTGCGCCGCGCTCGGGCTCGCGACCACGCTGGAGACGAACGGTGCCCGGCTCGGGCAGCGCGCTCGGTTCCTGCGCTCCGTGGGTCAGGTGATGGTGCCAGTCGAGGGGCGCCCCGAGGTGCACGACGCCCTACGTGAGCCCGGGAGCTACGCGAGCGCGTTGGCTGGGCTGAACGCTGCGCGCGACGCTGGCATCTCGATCAGCACCGTCACCACGCTCTGCACGAAAAACAGCGACCCAGAGGACCTCAACGCGGCGCTTCAAACCGCGGAGCGCCTTGGAGGCACCGCGATGTTCCAGCTCCTTCACGCCGAGGCGCCGCTCGCCTCACGTGCGGCGCGCCGCCTCCATCTCGCCCCTGACGCGATGAGGGCCGCTCTGCAGTGGGTGCTTGGCGCGCAGGCCGCGGGCCGACCCGTCGGGGTGTCCGAGCAGACCTTGCGCTATCTGATGACCTGGCCGGATCTCGCGACGATTTCTCTCACCACGCCGCACGAAGACGTGCTCTGCAGCGCTGGCAACCTGCACTGCGTGGTCGATGCCGACGGAGCCGTCCTGCCGTGTGTGCTCCGGGTCCCTCCGGCTGGCGTTCGGGGGCCGAACGTCGCCGACGCAGGCTTCGCCGCGGCCTTCGCCAGCCTGGTCGAGCAGCCCTGTCGGGCTTGTGCAGTCGCGCCCCTGGTAGAGTACAATTACCTCCTCAATCTGGACCGCCGTGCCATGGTGGCGCGGCTCCGACAGGTCCGCACCCCGCTTTCGCCCTGGAGCGCCGCATGAAGCTCGGAACCTCGCAGTACAGCCGGGTCGCCCGCGCCTTTCTGGGGCGAAAGGTGCCTGTCTACGCTCATTTCGGGATCACCCACCGGTGCAACTTGACCTGCAAGATGTGCGGCATCTGGCGGTACGGAAACCGCAAGGAGGAGCTCGACCTCGACCAGATCGACGAGATGGCGCAGCGCATGGCCCGGCTCGGCGTGGTCCAGCTGTCGATCGGAGGAGGCGAGCCCTTTTCGTGCGAGTACCTCGAAGACGCGGCTGAGCGCTTCGTGAACGCGGGGCTCAACGTCCGCGTCCTGACCAACGGCGTCGGGGTGCCCGCGGAGCGCATTGAGAAATGCGTGAAGGTGGGCGTCCGCAATTTCTCGATCTCGCTCGACTCGCTGTACCGGGAGCGGTTTGACTACATCTGCGAGAAGGAGGGCAGCTGGGACCAGGCGGTGGGCTCCATGGCGCTCGTCTCGCGCCTTCTGGCCGAGACCAAGGGCGGCGAGCATGGCCTGCCGAGCATCAATTGTGTGGTCTCCAACCTGAACCTCGAGGAGCTGCCCGACATCGTGCGCTTCGCCAAGGCGGTCGGGTTTCACGTCAGCTTCCTGCCTGTGGAGCTGCTCGCAGACCCGAAAGACGGGGTTCGCAACTGGGAGGCGCGGTTCGTGCGCTACCGGCCGGAGATGGCGGTGGACACCAACGCGGAGAACGTGAACAGCCGCATCGACACCACCTACGACACGCTGATCCGGATGAAAAAGGAGGGCTGGCCAATCCTTAACAGCACGCCCTACCTTCAGGCGAGCCGAAACTACTTGAAGACCGGCCGGTTCCCCACGGAGGGCTGTGACGCTGGCCGACTCTACTTCTCCGTCGCCCCCAACGGTCAGTTCACGGTTTGTCATCGCACCGAACAGCAGCACCTTCACTTCCTCGACCCGAAGTTTGAGGAGTACTGGCACAGCGACCTCTACGAGCGCCGCCGGCAGATGGAGGCGGGCACCTGCGAGGGGTGCATGCGCGCTTGCTGGATCGACACCAGCTTCATGTTTCGCACCCTTGAGGGTTTTTTCGAGACCGCGCGGATGGCGGCGCGGCCCAAGCACCGCGTTCCGGTGAGCTGGCCCGAGGCGCGCGCGTGGGCGAAGTCCGACCCATCCCCGCAGTATGCCACGGCCAAGTAGCCCGGTCGGCGCTGGGCCCATCACGTTGGAGCCCGAGGTTTTCGCGGCGTTCTTGGCGAGGCTAGACGAGGACGGGAGCGGGGCGTTGTCCTCGGCCGAGTACTTGGTTGCGGGTGCCGCTGGGGACTTCGCTTCGACCGACAGCGACGGGGATGGCCTCGTCACCGTTGCGGAGCTCACGGTATGGGTCCGGGTGACGACGCCCCGCCCCGAGGGCCTGATGATCTCCTCGCTGACGTCCTCGGATGGCGCAGGGGGTGCGCTGCCTGTGCAGATCGGAGGCCCGCCGGTCCCCGGTGTCAAGCCTGGAGTGGACCGGGACCCGGAGGGGATGGGCGGCCTCCAGCCCCGAGCCGCGGTGCGGGAGGGGGGCGCGAACGAGGCCGCGGCTTTCGGGGCGGCCACCTTTCAGGCGGCCGAGGATGGGCAGGGCACGCTGTCGCCTGACTGGACGGGGCCGGCGATCGCGATCGCTCTGGCGAGCGTGACGGGGATCGCCATCGGGGCGCTCCTGGCGCGTAAGGGGCGACGGTGAGCGCCGGACTTGTCGTCCTGCTGTCTGGCCTGCTGTCTGGCCTCTTGGCTGGGTGTGGGATGCTGGAAGACACTGAGGTCGGCGGCTCGGCCCCGGCAGGCTCCACGCCTTCGGTCGCGCCGAGCTCCGGACCGCCGAACGTGCTTTTGGTCTCGATGGACACCGTGCGGTATGACCGGACCTCACTGGCGGACTCTGGTCGCGACGCCACACCGAACCTCGCTGCGCTTGCGCGCAACGGGACGTCGTTTGCGCAGGCCTACGCCGTCGGCAACGAGTCCCTCTACAGCCACGCGTCGATCCTGACCGGACGCTACCCCTCAGAGGTCGCTGTTCCGGACTACGCGAGCTT
>SHYV01000001.1 GCA_009692605.1 Myxococcales bacterium | reverse complement strand
CCCTCGCCGAGGATCAGCTCGCTGCGGAACAGGTCGGCACAGTCCGCCCGACGGGAGGCCAGCACGGGAGGTGTCCCGCGGACCGCCGGCGGCGGCGATAGCCAAATCGATGGCGATGGCGCCAAGTCAAGCCGGCGTATTACCTACTTAAGGTGCAGAAATGAGCGACTGCCGGCGCAGCTCTCGTCGCCGATCATCAACGCGGACCCCTGGGCCGCGCTCATCGCGCCGGAGCCCGAGTCGGTCAGCAGGTCGATAGTGACCGTGGCGGCCGGCAGACGAAAGACGTTGTGCCCCGCGGCGTCCAGAGCGGCCTCGCGCTCGGCCCGGCTCAGGATCGGAATGGGCTCGACCGCCTTGATGCGAAACGGTTCGATGATGGTCCGGAAATTCCAATCGCTCACGGGGGCGCTCAGGTGACGACCCGGCGCAAGCAAGGGCTGTGCCGCGATCAGGCGCCGTTCAGGCCCCGGTCAGTCCGCGATCACGTCGCACCAGAACGGGATGGGCTGCGGCGAGACCGCCACCTCAGAGGCGTCCATCGTCAGCGGGTCGGTCGTGAGGCTCCCGAACGCGCCGTTGGTGCCGAAGCCCTCCACGGTCAGCGCCACCGCCGCGCCGGTCGATGTGCTGGCCGAGAAGTAGCGCCCACCGCTCACGTTCTCGAGCAGCTGGGCCTCGACGGTGGTGGAGTAGGTCCCCGCGCCCGAAAACGTTTCGCGGACGAACACCCGCAGGTTCCAGGAGGAGGCCGACGTGCTGTCCGAGTAGGTGAGCTGCAGCTGGTTGTTCGGAGGGTGCGAGCAGACCACGGTGTCGAAGCGCACCGACTCATTCGCGTCCCCGCTCAAGGCGAGGATGATCGGGAAGGGGCTGGCCGGAAGCTCGATGTCACCGGTGTCGGTGTCCGCGTCGGTGTCTGAATCGGTGTCGGTGTCTGAATCAGCATCGGTGTCCGCGTCGGTGTCGGCCGGCGCGGCCGAGTCGTCGGCAGGCTGACCGGAGCAGCCCAGGACAGCGAGCAGCGGGCACAGGGACAGGCGCGATGACATCGGGACCTCTAACGGACGGAGATCATAGCCCGAGGGGCCGCGCGCTGGCGCTCCTCGCTGTCCGGCCGGATACCTCCCGATGATGCTCCTGCTCCTGCTCCTCCCCGGTTGCCAGCCCGCCCCCCCCGCTCCGGTCGACTCGGGCGCCGATGTCGGCGAGGGCCTGTTCCTGCACGGCTGCCCCTCTCCCGGCAGGGCCCTGGCCCGTGAGCTGACCGACGTGGCGGAGACCCCCTGGGGACCCGACGCCTTAGCGGCCCCCGGAGACGTGCTGCTGCTCAATGAAACGGCGGCGTTCGTCATTCAGGGCCCAGCCATCGCCAACGACCCAGGAAAGGAGGCCGGAGGGCCCTACAGCCCTCGCACCTACGTCCACTACGGCGGAACGCCGGTCGACGCCGTCGCTCTGGATGGGTGCGAGCAGGTCGGTCCGGAGGTCTTCGGCGAGGCGGCGTTCATCATCGGCCAGATTGACTTGCTCGACTTCGAAGCCAGCACCCTCCACATGTTTCGCGGGGACACGGTCGCGGTCGTCAACGACGGCAAGGACGGAGAAGCCGCGGTGGTCGAGGTGCGCGGGACCGACGACCGCTTCTGGCTGATCGAGCTTACGCTCATGCGGCGGGTGTTCGAGGGTGGAGGCCGTCAGGAGCTGAGCGACCTGTACGGGCTGGACGTGCTCGTCCGCTACACGCTTGAACCCGGCGCTTCCGCGCTGCAGGTCGACGTGGAACTAGGCGGCGAGCCCGTCACCGACGGCTTCCTGACCGGAGCGGTCGTCTTTCCGCCCGACGGCATGGAGTCGACCGCTTGGGCGTCGGGCGACCTCTCGCTCGGCGGGGTCAACCTCGCCACCGGGGTGCCCTGGGTGGGCAGCAGCACCGCGACCGGGTCCACCGCGATCGCGATGCCAGGCGCAGCGATCGCGCAGACCGAGATCGCCGGGGTCATGGTGTTACTCGACGTGAATCACGCGGTGACACCCCTTCAGATCGCGGACGGAAGCGCGACGACCTCCTTCGTCCTCTCTGTCGGCCCAACCGATGGGGCGAGCGCCGCCGCAGGCCTTGAGGCCTACCTGGCTGACCCCGTCCCCGGCACCGACGTGCACTGGGTCGACATCGGCGGAACGGTGGCGTCCACTTCGGCGGCGGCCGGCGCGGCGATGGCTCCGGCCGGGGCCGCCGTGGACCTACGCTGCGTCAACGCCTCCGGTGGAGACGCCGTCCTGACCACCTTCGTGGCGAGCGCCACCGGAGAGTTCGGCGGCCGAGCGATGCTGACCGGGGCGTGTAGCCTGCAGGCGCGGCAGGACGGACGCGATCCCGGTGACCCCGTAGGCGTGGACGAGACGACTAGCGGCGACGTCGTGCTCGGGATCGGCCCGTTCGGAATGATCACCATGAGCGCGCACGACGGAGATGGACCCGCGCTCCCTGTACGCATCGAGCTGGAGCGCGACGATGGCACCGTGCTCGTAGACTACCCGATCCCGAACCAGCCGTTCGTGGCGGTGCCTCCCGGCCACTGGACGGCCTGGATCACGCGCGGCTACGAATACGAGCCCGTCACCGTCGACGTGGATGTGCCCGAAGATGGCGTCACGGACGTGGTGATCGAGATGACCCACGTGATCGACACCACCGGATGGGCCAGCGTCGACAGCCATGTCCATTGTGGCCCCAGCCCCGACAGCCCGGTGCTGCCCGAGACGCGCATGCGGACGGTTGCAGGCAGCGGCCTGGACGCGATGATCTCGACGGACCACGAGGCGATCGTCGACCTCTCCGACGCGGTCCTCGCCACCTCGCTCGAGGACCAGATGCTCTACGTGCTCGGCAGCGAGGTCACCGCGAGCCTGCCAGAGCATACCAACGCCTGGCCCTTCCCGGTGGTCGACGCCGGGCGCGGTGAGCCCGTGCTCTGGTACGGCCTCGGTCTGGAGGGCATCTTTGCGGCAGAGCGTGAGCGCGGCGCGTCCATCATCCAGCTCAACCACGCCCGGGTCAACGGCGAGTGCGGCATCTTGTGCCTCCTGGACTGGGACCGCATGGGGGAGGACCCCTCCACCGACGATCCGGACGCGTTGGGCCTGACAGCGAGCGAGGCGATCTGGTCCTGGGACTTCGACAGCTTTGAGGTCCTCAACGGTGAGCGTAGCCCGTACCTCGACCCCGAGGACCCGCAGCACACCGGCGCGCTAAACGACTGGTTCGCCTTCTACAACCTCGGTCATCACCCGACCGGAGTGGGCGTCACCGACGAGCACGGGATGGACACGCCCGGCACCCCCCGCACCTATGTCCGGGTCGATGACGACACGATCGGCGCGTTCACCGCAGATGATTTGGCGACCAGCGTCCTAGCGGGCCGCGCACAGATCAGCTCAGGCGCGTTCGCCGAGGTCACGGTGGACGGCGCCGGTCCCGGAGACCTGGCGAGCGTGGTCGACGGGATCGGGTCGCTCTCCGTCCGGGTGCTCGGGCTGAAGGCGATCGACGTGACGCGGGTAGAGGTCATCGTGAATTGCGATGCGGCGCTGTCGCTTCCTGCGTCGGACCCCGGCGGGATCATCAAGCTCGACGTCACCGCGGACCTCGCCTTGCCCGTAGGGCAGGACAGCTATGTAGTGGTGATCGCCATCGGCGAAGGCCCGATGCCGCGGGGGCTGACAGACTACGACGCCGCCGTGGTCCCCCGCCTGATCACCAACCCGGTGCGGATCGACGGAGACGGGGATGGCGTCTGGACTGGACCCGGCGTGAAGACCTGTGGCTGGGCCCCGTAGCCCGCTGATCATCTCGGGTGTCTGGCGCCCGCCGTGTAGGCCGCCGCGAGCCGGTCCGGGTCGATCCCGATGCGGTAGCCGAGCCGAAACCCGAGGAAGCGCGCCATCGTCCGGGAGGTCCCGTCGATCTCCCAGCGACGAGCGGAGGTGATCAGCGCGGGCTCCAGCACCGCCCACGGGTACCGGGCGCGGGCGCGGTCGGACAAGTCGAGATCTTCGAACGCCGGAAGGGGGCGGAACCCGCCCAGCGAACCGTACACGTCGCGGTCCATCCAGATCCCCATGTCGCCTGTGCAGGAACCGCTCGATCTGGCCCTGTGGGTCATCCATCGCGCGCAGAGCCGCAGCCGCGGATCCGCACTGCCAATCCGCGTCGCGAAGCAGCCCCAACGGGCCCTGGCTACGGCGAGCGCCCGACCCGACTCGGCGCCCACCAGGCTGTCCGCGTGCAGGAACCACAGCCGGTCGCCCCGAGAGACCGCGACCGCCGCCGCCAGCTGCGCCCCGCGCCCCGCGCCCCCGACGACCACCCGGGCCCCAAGCTCCCGGGCACGCTCGGCCGTTCCATCCGTACTCCCGGCGTCGCTCACCAAAATCTCGCCGGCCTCCCCGACCTCTCGCTCCAGCGCCCGGATCAGCACCGGCAACGCGTGAGCCTCGTTCAGCGTGGGGATGATCACCGAGACCACCGACTACGCCGTCGCCCCGCCGCAGGAGCTGCCTGCGCCCGCCGTGCATCCAAAACAGTGCCGCCCCACCCGCACTCGCCGCGCTCGCAGCGCGGCATAGTCGAATTCCCGCACCGACCCAGCGCTCAAGAATGGGTAGGATCCGCCCTCCGCGGATCCTACCCATTTCTGCGCGAGGGCCGGGAGGGCGAGCATCTGGTTGAAGTCGCAGTCGTAGATCTGGCCGTCCCAGCCGACCGAGAGCGTGTTCCTGCACATGAGGCCGGGGATGGCAGCCGGGTTGAACGCGGCGGTCAGCTTCGCCATGTAGCTGTCGAGGTTGCCCGTCTGGACCAGCCATTCAAGGAACCGGCTGATCGGCATGTTGTTCAGGGCGATCAGCCTGTCGAAGGTCACGCCCGTGGTGCGGAGCAGCCCGGCTTTCCACTCACGCTCCATGCTGGCCTGCCCGCCGGGAAGAAACGCCCCTGCCGGGTTGTGCATGAGCGTCAGGCGTCGGCAGGGATCCCCTTGCCCGTATCCGACCGCATTCAGCAACTTTAGCGCCTCGATCGAGCGATCCCACGTCCCCTCACCCCGCTGCGCGTCGGTGTTGGGCTTCCTGTGGTGCGGCAACGAGCACACCACCTCCACGCCGCGCTCGGCGAACCAACCAGGCAGGTGTGCGTACTTGGGAATAAGCAGCACAGTCAGGTTGCACCTGTCGATCACGTGCTTTCCACGGATCAGGCACTGCTCGACCAACCACTCGAAGCCCGGGTTCAGCTCGGGCGCGCCCCCCGTGATGTCCACCGTGTGCGCCGGCGTCTGGTCCAAGGCGGCCAAACAGGCCTCCATGGTGGCGCGGTCCATGTTCTCGGCCACCTGGTGCGGCCCCGCGTCCACATGGCAATGCCGACAGGACATGTTGCACAACTTGCCGATGTTGACCTGAAATATCTCGAGATTACCAACGCCAAGCCCATCGGGAAACCCCGACCGGGCGAGGGCCGCTTCGAACTCCCCCCCGGGCAGGGAGCCCGCGGTGGTCATCACGGACACCCCTCGCCCGGCACACAGCAGGCGAGAGCCTCACTGGTCACTTGATACTCCAGCCCCTTGGTCTCGCGAGGGTGCCGCGCGACCGTCCGGGTGCAGTCGAAAGGTCGACGGTCCTCGCCCGCGACCGGCACACGAGGCTCGATGCCGATCACCTGGTCCCGGTAAGGCCCAGTGGTGAGGATGTGGAAGGTCTTCTCGCACACCGCCACGCGCTCCCCTCGTCGGAGAATGTGCCCGTCGTCGTCTTCCACCTGCTTCCAGGGGCCCGCGAAGATCACCGCGTGGTTCCCCTCCCAGCACGCACCCTGCTTGCCCTTCATGGCGGTGACGGTCACTGAGCGGAACTCGATTCCGTTCACCACCTGCCAGGGAAGGGCCTCCCACTTGTCCCATGCTACGCCGTAAAATCCAGCTTGTTCAAGCATTGTCAAGAGCTCCATCTCCTGAAACGCGCCGCTGATGCAACCTGACCACAAGACGGGGTCGTCGCGCAAGGCCTGCGGCGCCACCTCGTCGCTGACGATGTCGGAGATGGCGATGCGACCACCGACCTTCAGCACCCGGAAGATCTCCCGGATGAGCAGAGGCTTCGCCGTGTCATCCACGAGGTTCAGCACGCAGTTGCTCACGACGACGTCCACGGAATTGTCCGCGATCATCGGGAGCGTCGCACGGAGGTCGCGCTCCCAGCTGGCGTGGGCGGCGAGATCGTCGGCCGTCCGGATCGGGTGCCCGGAAAGACGGGCGTCCACGGCGTCCAGCGCAAGCTGCAGGTCCTGAATCCGGCCGCGGTGGAACTCCACGTTGGCGTAGCCGACGCGCTCGGCCACCAGCGGGGCGTTGCGCCGCGCGAGGTCCAGCATGTCCGGGTTCATGTCTACGCCGATGACCCGCCCGGCAGCACCGACGATTTGGCTTGCGATGAAGCAGATCTTCCCGCCGCCGGAGCCGAGATCCAACACGGTGTCGCCCTCACGCACGTAACGGCTCGGGTCCCCGCAGCCGTAGTCGCGCTCGAGCACCTCATCCGGGAGAATCTTGAGGTACTTCGGGTCATAGTCTACCGGACAGCACAGCGCGGCGACGCGGCTCACCGCCCCCTCGGAGTAGCGGTCGCGGACGGACTGCTCGACGTCAAGGCGGGGGGGGGCGGGCGCCGCAGAATTCTGGTCGTTCGATGTCATGGTCAATGCCTACCACGGGGCTGGCAAAATCACTCCCCCCAAGGTGGGACCAGCCGCGTACCCAGGGCCACAAGGCGCGGCTCCGCGCCCACCCGCACGTAGGCAACGAGCGGGAAGCAGCGCCTCGACGGGTTGGCCGTGCGCAGGACCAGCCGGGCGACCGCAGGCCACTCGGCCTCCTCTGCGGTCGCCGGGATGTCGAACGCGAACGGCTGGTAGTCCGCCCTGAACTCCGGGGCGCCGAGCAGCCCCTATTCGGTCAGGATCCACAACGTGGGGTCTGTCCCGAGGTAGCCTTCTGTCGGTCCGAGGATCACAAGATCGGGCTCACGACGGAGCACGTAGGCGCCGCCCCCCTTCTGGTGGCCGGGCATGTGCTGGCCCCTCGTGAGGATCGCGCCCACCCGCCGCGAAGCGATGTGCTTGTCATTAAGACCCAATGAATGTAGGAAGTTGATCGACGGCGCCCGGAAGGCGGTCGCGCCAGCCGACGCCGTGGCGACGAGCGCGCCGGGCTGCAGGTTCAACTCGAGGAACCTCCCGATCGGGTCCCCGAGGGACGCCGCAAAGTCCCGCGCCACCGGCAGAGTAAAGGTGAACCAGGCCTGGAGCACCCCGCCCACCACCAGCGCCCCCCCAGCCGGCGCGCGCATCCGCTCGCCTGCGCCGAGCGCCGCGGCCAAGGCCAGCATCGCCACCGCCGGCGTCGTCAGTCGCGCCCCGATGCAAAACGACCGCGATCGCCGCAGCCGCCGCGCCAGGCGCCCAGCCCTGCTAGGACGCCTGCAGGTACGCCGCGGCGACCTCCAGCTCCGTGATCGCGGGGAGGCCGCCGATCTTGGCCCGCGCCGGATTCGGCAGCCAATCACCAAAATACCAGAGGCGAAACAACCCGTACCCCACCATAGGCACGCCGAACGCGACCAGCGCGGGCCGCAGCCCGGGAGCGCGAGCGAGCCCCATCCGAAGGAGGCCAACCAGCGCGACGCCCGCTCCCTCCGGCCTCGTGAGGCAGCCGCCGCGAGAACTGCGCCCGCCCAGGCCCCGAACCCGGGGAGCACGACAACGAGCAGAAGAGGCAACGCGGGCAGCTGAGCTCGCCGCCACAGCACCATCGCCGCGAACCGGCGCAGGAGGACGGGCGGGATCCATACGCTGCTCCTCTCCGGCCAGTACGGGCAACGGATAGCGCCTACCCAATGACCTGACCTGGGGGGCAACCCTACCCGTTCAGCGCGTCGGCGCTTCACCCCAGATCGCGTCGGGCATCTCCACTCCATCCCGGGCGATGACGGCCATTTGGGTGAGACCGGGGAGCGGGATGACCGCGCGCAGCCGATAGCGCCCGGACTCTCTTACATACTGGAGCGCTCGGGCCTCATAGGCTCGCACTCCGGCGGTCTCGACCAGATCAGGCTGCAGAGGGGACCCGGTCACGACGAGCAGGACGTCTGGGTCTCGCTCCCTGAACCACGCCTCATCCCAGCCGCCCGAAGCGGCCCAGCGGGCGTCGGTGAGCCCTCCCAGATCGAGGATCGAACCTGGAAAACACCACCCCAAGTGACCCACATCGGCCGCGGCGACG
Organism: Myxococcales bacterium; assembly: GCA_009692605.1. Taxonomy (GTDB): domain Bacteria; phylum Myxococcota_A; class UBA796; order UBA796; family SXON01; genus CAIUMM01. Next base: position 48,275 of record SHYV01000001.1, on the reverse strand, counting down.
GTGTCGACCTCCGGGGTGCGCGCCAGGAGCGATCCCACCTGCCCGTAAACGACCTGCCCGTAGCGTCCGGCGTCCAGCCCGGTCACCGCCATCCAGAGCGACCCAAGGGCAAGGGCCCCGGCGCCCACCGCTCCCGCTCGCCGTCGCCACGCCTCTCTCGAACCAACGGCGACGCCCGCCCCGATCGCGATGATCACGTAGACGTCCATTGCCCGCCGAAACCCGGGCATCCAATCCCCGCCCGACCAGACAGCGCCTGCCAGCATCACCACAGCGATCCCCGCGAGCCACCCTACAGCCCGCGTGCGCATCGCGGCTACCAACCCGAGCGCGCCGACCCACCCGGTCGCCTGGCAGAACCGGAGCAGGTACCCCCAGCCGCCTTCAAGGTTCGGAGGCTTGGCGTGAAAAGTGTTGGGAACGAGCGCCCCAAAGTAGAGGAGGCGAAACGCCTCGAGCGCGGCGATCCCGCAGGCCCAGGCGCCGGCAGCGGCGATCGCGCGCCCACGGCCGGCGGGCCCCCACCGAGTGAGCGCGAACAAGAAGGTGAGCCCCCCAAGCAGCACGCCCTCCGGGCGCGTCATGCCGAGCGCGATCAACAGGCCCGCGAGCGAAGCGCCGCGCGCACGGCTGATCGGCGCCGGACCCGCCCCTTCGACCACCTCCAGCGTCGCGACCCACAGCAGAAGGTAGAACCCTGACTCCAGCCCGCTCAACGAGTGGAAAGCGAGGCTGCCCGCCCCTCCCAGCGCGAGCGACGTAAACAGGGCGCCGACCACGGGACGGTCGGCCCACCGTGCGGTCAGGCCCGTGGCCAACCACACGACCCCAAGCAGGCAAAGCCCCCCGACCGTCCGAGCCACCACCGCCGGGTCCGCAGCCGGCGCCACCCACTGCCCCAACGCGCTCAGCAGCGTCCAGAGCAGGTTGGTCACCCCCTCGACGGGCGGCTGCGTCAGATCAAATGTGAGCCCGCCCGCCTCCACGAGGTTTCGCGCCGTGCGGAACGAGATCCATGCGTCGTCGATGACGTACCGTTCGTCCGAGAACCGGCCCCACTGTATCGCCGCGAGCAGTACGCCCGCGAGTCGCGCCAGGCGCAGGTTCGTGGGAGCGGCAGACAGCGAAGACACTCGCACAGGTCGTACCCTCTACCGGATATCTCGGCGAGATGCCGTCTCAACTTCCGCCGATCGTCGGCATAGCGCAGGCGATGTCACTCGTGGGCGCGGGGGCGACGGTGCTGGACACACGCTCGCTCATGTCGTTCCTGGCAGCCGGACACATCCTCGGGGCGGTCCACACCTCCTGGCGCATCGGGACCTCGGGGCGCGCCACGGACGGCGGGCTCGGGGATGCTGCTGCCGCAGCGACAGCGTTCGCCGGCCTCGGGGTGAGCGGGAGCCGGCCGGTCCTCGTCGTCGGGGACTGGGACCTGGGGTGGGGCGAGGAGGGCCGGATCTACTGGGATCTGGACTACCTAGGGCACCCCGATGTGCACGTGCTGCGCGGTGGAATGGTAGCGTGGACGGGGGCGCGGACCCGCCGGCCTGCGGGACCGGCGACCGCGGGCGATTTCATTGCCGACCCGCGTTCAGCCGAGCGCATCGGCACGGGGCAGCTCGCGGCGTGGCTCGAGGACGGGACGGGACGGGTGGTAGACGTGCGCGAGCCTGCCGAGTTTTCCGGCGCCACCCCCTACGGAGAGTCCCGCGCCGGGCACATCCCCGGGGCGTTGAACGTGCCATGGAAGGACCTGTTCGCGCCTGCTGGTCTGGCGAGAGTGCCAGCGGGTCAGCCCATCGTGGTCACGTGCACGGGCGGGGTGCGCAGCGGCATGGCATGGCTGCTACTGCGAAACGCGGGGTTTGCGGTGGCCCACTACGACGAGGGGATGTGGGGCTGGGCGCGCACCGGGCGTGCGATCACGACGGGCGAGTGAGGCTTGCGAAGCCCGGCGTCGCCGAACCGCCGACCCCTAAGCCCCCACCACAGCCCTTGACACCGCTCGCGCCCAGCAATAGCCGCCCGGGTCCAACAAGCTGGAGTCGAACATGGCGAAGAAGAAGGCCCAGGGCCGTCAGGTCATCCACCTCGAATGCACCACCTGCCGCACCAGCGGCGTGCCCGGCGTCAGCCGGTATGTGACGCAGAAGAACAAGAAAAACACCGCTGCTCGCATGGAGCTGAACAAGTACTGTCGCTACGAGCGCAAGGTCACCGGGCACAAAGAGACCAAGTAGAGGGTCGCCCCGGGTAAGCTTGGTTCGTGCCTCCCGCCCAGGTTCGAACGAGCCTTGAGACCTACCTCATCCCGCCTGTGGAGCTTGAAGAAGAGCTCCGCAGGGGACGAATGCCAGACTCCGTTCACATCCAGAATGCGGATTGGACCGGAGACAGCTTCGTACCCGCTCGGGAGATCGCGGCGTTGCGCGACGCTCTGGCCGCCGAAGAGGCCCGGATGTGCGCACAGCTGCGTGGTTTCGGTGTGCCCTGGGTCACCGTCGTGGTGTGCGCCGTGCTCACGCTGATTGGGGCGGCGCAGGCGTTGTTCTGGATCGCGGGGCACGGAGACGCCGTGATGGACGCGACTTCGATCGGGTTTGAGCGAACGGTGATGGAGCGCGCGTTCTGGACGCCGTTCACCGCGGCCCTCACCCACGTGAGCGTCGGCCACCTCGCAGTGAACTTGCCGCTCCTGGCGTACAGCGGGTACCGCACCGAGCGGGTGCTCGGGGCTTGGGGAGCGGCCTCGGTGTACGCGATGGCGCTGTTGTCTAGCGCCATCGCCATCCTGCTCTGGAGCGACCTGCCCGTGGTCGGCGCCAGCACGCTCGCATACGGCGTCTGGGGCGCGCAGATCGCGATCGGGTTCCGCCACTCGGCGCTGGTCCCGGCCGAGCTCCAGAGCCGGTATGGGGTCGGCAACCTCGTCCTGTTCCTGCCCCTCGCGTTCATGAGCCTGTTCGACGGGCCCTCAGTCTCACTCGCTGGGCACGCCGGCGGGCTCGTCGGCGGAGTCCTCGCCGTCGTCGCGTCGCGGCCGTTTCACCCCGCGCGAGGCAAGGTCCTGACGGCAGCGTCGTTCGGTCTGACCGCGCTGTTGCCATGGACCCCGCCGTCGGTCTGGGCGGGTTCCTGGTCCGCCGTGCAGGTCTCGGAGGGGATTTCACTCTCGTTACCCGCGCGCTGGCACGCGCATTCGGGCCGGTGGAAGGGCATGCAGGCGTGGTCCTCGGGCGACCTCTACCCGATCTTCGCAGGGACGTTCGTCGGCGACGGGCCCCTGACCGATGCGGGGTTGGAGCCTACACAGCAAAAGCCCGCGGCGCGGGAGCAGCAGCTCTGGGGCCAGTGGCTGGATGGACGTGCCGAGGCCAGCACGATCGAGGGCGTCCCGCTGGGTTTCTTCGTGACGGTGGAGAATGATGAAGAGCCGTGGGTGATCGTCGAGCGGATCGTCGAGCACGACGGGCTCCGCACCCGCGCCGGCTACCTGCTGCCGGCGAGCTGCGCGTCGCAGGATTCGTGCAGCGGCCGCAGGGCCATAGGCGACGCGGTCCTCGACACCCTCGCGCTCGCCCCGGCCGTCCCGTGATCGCAGGCGCCCGGCCGGTCGTGCTGTGCACGGCCGTCGGCATCCCGGCGCTGGGGCCCTCCGGGGCCTCCGCGCACCTCCGGGGCGTCGCACGCGCGCTGCGGGCCCCGATCATCGCCGCCAGCCGCTCCGACGCCCGGGGCGAGCAGGATGAGGCCGACCTCTCCGTCCTCGTGCCGGCTGTATTGCCGGGCTGGCCGACGTTCGGTGCACGCTACCGCGAGCTGAACGAGATCCGTGTGGCGCGGACGGTAGTGGGACTCTGTCGCGCCCAACGACCGACGCTCGTCTGGGAGCGGCACGCGCTCTACTCGGTCACCGGCACGCTGCTGCCGGCAGACATCCCGCGTGTGCTGGAGGTCAACGCACCGCTCGCGCGGGAGCGTCGGATGTTCGAGTCGCTGACGTTTCCGTGGCTCGGAGGCGCGACAGAGGCCATGGCGCTCCGATCGGCGTCCCGGGTGGTCACGGTCTCCTCGTGGCTGGTGGACTGGGCGCGCAGCGAAGGCGCCAACGACGTGCGACACGTGCCGAACGGGGTCCAACCGCATCTAGGCGACCGCGAGGGCACCCGGCGGCGTCTTGGCCTCGATGGGCAGCTCGTGCTCGGGTTCCTCGGGTCGATGAAGCCCTGGCACGGGGTCGAAAGGTTGCCGGAGCTGCTGGACGCGATCCCCGAAGCCGTGGGCCTCTGCGTCGGGGACGGCCCGATAAAAATCAGCCACCCCCGCCTGCGGTGCGTAGGACAGGTGCCCGAGCGCGAGGTCGCCGACTACGTCGCCGCCATGGACATCGGGCTGGCGCCGTACGGGCCGGACGCGCCGCCCTGGTTCTGCCCGCTCAAAATTCTGGCCTACAGGGCTCAGGGCACGCCGGTGGTCGCCAGCGACATCGGGGACTGCAGGCTCCTGACCGGGGAGGGCGGGACCTGTGGGCCCGAGCTTGTCGACGCGATCCGATGCTGGGCGGGGCGTCGCGCAGCGGTCAACGTGCGCTCGTGGGATGACGTGGTACGAGAGGCGCTCGCGTGACCCGACGTCCGCACACCGGCGGCCAGCTGGTTAGCGACGGGAAATGTCCGACACCCTCGTCCAGAGCCGCCGTGAGAAGATCTGCCTGCACCTTCTGGAGGAAGGCGGGGAGCTGAGCATGCCGGTGCTCGGCGAGTGGTGCGGCCTGAAGCTGCTGGTCAGCCATCAGCCGCTCTCGGAGCTGCTGGAGGGCATGGTGGAAGACGGCCTGCTGCGCTGGGACGGCACATCGTTCAGCCTGCACTCGGAGGGTCGAGCGCTTGGCGAACAGACGAGAGCGACAGGCGCCGGAAAGCGCAAGAAGAAGGGCGCAACCCCAGCGCCCGCAGATGCAGCGCCCGCAGATGCAGCAGCTGCGGCAGCGGCAGAACCAGCGGCAGCGGCAGAACCAGCGGCAGAACCAGCGGCAGCGGCAGCGGCGGAACCAGCGGCAGCGGCAGAACCAGCGGCAGCGGCGGAACCAGCGGCAGCGGCGGAACCCGCGCCAGCCGATGGCCACGACCACGGTCACAGCCACGGGCACTCGCACAGCCACCAGCGCGAGGGCAGCGGGGAGGAGCAGGAGCTGCCTCCCCCCCGCCGCAAGCCCCCCGCGGCTTCGCCCGCGCCGGAGCCGAAGACCTGCTCCGCGAAGCGAGGCCTGCTCGCCCGCATCAAATGTCGGATCAAGAACCTGTTCGGTCAGCCTTCTCCGTCGAAGTAGAGCCAGCGATCCCCGACCCGCCGGAAACGGCTCCGCTCGGTGAACGAGACGTCCTGGCCGTCGCGCGTCAAGCTGGCATGGAACTGGACCAGAGCCTCGTTCCCCGACTGCGCGACGTACTGCACGTCGAGCCCATGGAAGACGGTCCCCTCCGAGTACGCCCGCAGGCTCTCTGTCCACGCCCTACGGTTCGCGCCGTGGTGCGGGCTGTCCGGGTGGGTCGTCCGGATCAGGTGCGCGAGGTCGCCCACCGAATATGCCGTGTAGCGCGAGCGCATCACGGCCGCCGCGTCGGTGGCAAGCTCGCCATCCAGCAGACGCGCACAGCATCCTTTGGCGTTGCGGCCCGATCCGCACGGGCATGGGGCGTTTCTCGAGAGGCGCATGCCGCCGGATAACCAGCCGGTTACCCCCTGGTCATGTGCGCACACTCCGTTTTGGTCCCCCTCCTCGTCGGCCTCCTTGCCTTGTCCGGCTGCGACCGGGCCGCCGACGCACCAAAGCCCCTCGCCACCGCGAAGGCCAAGCCCACAGACCTACCCGCGCCCTCTGACGTCGCTGCGCCGCCCCCTGACGCGGTCACGACCAAATCGGGCCTGTCCTACAAGGTCCTGACGCTCGGGACCGGCGGCGAACACCCGGTCGCCGAGGACCGCGTCGAGGTGCACTACACCGGCTGGACCACCGATGGAAAGATGTTCGACAGCTCGGTCGTGCGTGGAAACACCACCAAGTTCAAGCTGACGCAGGTGATCAAGGGCTGGACCGAAGGCGTACAGCTCATGACCGTAGGGGAGAAGACACGCTTCTGGATCCCAAGTGAGCTCGCGTACGCCGACAAGCAAGGGAAGCCAGCGGGCATGCTGGTATTTGACGTGGAGCTCAAGGGCATTCAGGCTGCGCCGAAGCCCATCCTCGCGCCCGACGATGTCGCCGCAGCGCCGCGGCACGCCACGAAGACGGCGTCGGGGCTGGCCTACATGGTCCTGACCCCAGGAACCGGAAAGGTGCACCCCAAGGCGAGCGACACGGTCGAGGTCCACTACACGGGGTGGTCGATCGACGGCAAGATGTTCGACAGCTCGGTCGTACGTAAAAAGACCGCGAGCTTTCCGCTCAACGGCGTCATCAAGGGCTGGACCGAGGGCGTACAGCTGATGGTCGAGGGGGAGAAGACCCGCTTCTGGATCCCCGCCGACCTCGCCTATGGCGACACGCCGATGAAGCCGGGCGCCCCGTCGGGCAACCTGACCTTCGACATCGAGCTGCACACGATTCAGGCCGAGTAGTGTACCGGGTGCTCGCCGCGCGGCCAGGGCTGGCCCCCTACGTCGTGCTGGCCCCCTACGTCGTGCTGGCACTGTACGCAGTACACGCCGCGCCCGCCCGCGCGGCCGACCTCGTATTCACCGAGCAGAGCTCCATCGTCTTCCACAACAGCGCCACCCTTGGGGACTTTTCGGGGCGGGCCCCGTTCACCGGCACGGTAGACCCAGTGGCGCTGACCGGGTACCTCGATGTGCCCACCGCCGGCATGCTGACCGGCTCCGGCCCCCGGGACGCGCGTCTGCACAGCTACTGCCTCGAGGCCAGCCGGTTCGCCCACATCACCTTTCGGGCCACGACCATCACCGGAGATACCAAAATGCTCCGGACCCGAACCGGCGCCGGGACCATCACCCTGACCGGACCGCTGACCATCCGTGACGTCACGCGCACCGTCTCCATCCCCGCCGCGTTCAGCTACGCCGGCGACGAACTTCGGCTATCGGGGCGCGTCGATCTCGCCTGGGCTGACTACGGCGTCCCGGACCCATCGATCGTGATCTCCTCCCTTTCTCCCTCGATGTACGTCACGTTCGACGTGATCGCGCGCTAAGCCGCCCACGCCCGAACCTCGCTGCGTCACGGCCTGCCCGTGTGACCTGCCGCGCGACAAGCCGCGTCGTCGAACCGCCGAGCCTGCCAGTACGTGAGCTGCTGGACAGTGATCATAAAGACGGTCGGCAACACCGCGACGGGCGAGACCAGGACGACGAAGAGGACGCGCCCCCATCCAAGGCCGGAGTCAGCCGGCAGCCCGCCGCCAGGAAGCGTGGGGAGCTGCCCCGTCTGGACCGTCTTGAGCAGGTCGAAGACGGCGGGTCCGACGCTGGCCGCGGACGTCGCACACGAGACCACGCTGATGACCCCGCTGACCACCGCACCGAGCAGGAACCCAAGGGTCACGGCGATCGCGATCCGAACGCCCGGGCGCGCGGAGCCCATCTCAAGGAGGCCGAGACGCAGCGCCCTCGGGAACGACTGAAAACCGTTGTCCTCCTCGTAGGCCACCGTGGTGGCGAGGCCCACCGGCACGAGCAAGAGGGCGCCACCCATGAACCACAAGCTGATCGCGGTCTGCTCGAACACCCCAGCCAACAGCCAGGCGAATTGCAGCCGCCAGCTCGCCAGCCGGCGCATCCCGGCCCACACATCCGGCGTCCGCCCCGCCGAGAGGTCCGCCAGAATGACGAAGGCGAACATCAACGCGACCAGCGTGACCACGAACTTCAAGCTCAACAGGAGCACGACCATGCCGGCCGCGGCCGCGACATCCTCAGTGTCCATGCTGATCAGGACGTGGAGGAGCGTCGCCATGTCCGGCAGGTAGTGTTCAATCAGGGCTTCGGGGAGCGCGCCGATCATCGCCAGCACCGCTACCATCGGCAGCCAGTGCCGCACCTGACCTACAAGCAGGCGCGCCGCGTCGAGTACGGTGCCAAGGACCCCGGTGTCGCGGACTTCGGACATCGAAGCAGGGTATCGCGCAGCCACGAGAGCCAACGACGATCGCGCGCTGACGGCCGAATCGCGACAGGATGTGGCACCCTTGCCCGCCATCTGTACCGCCCGGCCCCCGCATGTTACCGCGCCGGCTCGATCCCGGGCCAAACGTCATGATCACCACCGTCGCTGAAATCTCCCGCCGTAGGACACCGACGGACGACACCGTCGTCACGCTGCAGGGCTGGATCTACAACGTAGCCGGGAAGGGAAAGCTCCTCTTCCTCCAGCTCCGCGACGGGTCAGGCATCATCCAGTGCGTGTGCAACAAGGCCACCCTCGGCGACGAGCTGTTCGACGTGATCAAGGCGCTCGGCCAGGAGTCGAGCCTCGAGATCGACGGGCTCCTGGTCGCCGACACCCGCTCGAAGCTAGGCTTCGAGGTTCAGGTCACCGGCGCGCGCATCGTCGGACCGTCCGACGGCTACCCGATCACCCCGAAGGACCACGGGGACGCCTTCCTCTTCGACCACCGGCACCTCTGGTTCCGGTCGAAGGGCCCGCACGCGATCCTGCACGTGCGGCACCTCGTCGTTCAGGCGATCCGGAACTATTTCGACGAGCGCGGCTTTCTGCTGCTCGACAGCCCAATCTTCACGCCGAACGCCTGTGAGGGCACCAGCACGCTGTTCGAGACCGAGTACTTCGGCCGCACCGCCTACCTCTCGCAGTCCGGCCAGCTGTACCAGGAGGCCGGCGCCACCGCGTTCGGCAAGACCTACTGTTTTGGCCCGACCTTCCGCGCGGAAAAATCCGATACGCGCCGGCACCTCAACGAGTTTTGGATGGTGGAGCCCGAGATCGCGTTCATCGACCTCGAGGGCATCATGGACATGTGCGAGGACTTCATCGTCGAGGTGGTGGCGCACGTGCTCAAGCACGGCCGACATCACCTCGAAGCGCTCGGGCGCGACATCGCCGTGCTGGAGCGGGTGCAGAAGCCGTTTCCGCGCATGAGCTACGACGAGGCAACCGCCATGATCGCCGCGCTGGCCGCCGCCAAGGGCGACCCTGAGTTCACCGCGGTGGAGCCCGAAGACGACTTCGGGAGCCGGCATGAGACCGAGCTGACCCAGCAATTCGACCGGCCGATCATGGTCCACCGGTACCCCACCGCGGTCAAGGCCTTCTACATGAAGGCCGACCCCGCGAGGCCTGAGCGCGCGCTCGGCGTCGATGTCCTTGCGTCTGAGGGCTACGGTGAGATCATCGGCGGCGGCCAGCGCGAGGACAGCTACGATGAGCTGGTCCGCAAGATCAACCACCACGGGCTCCCGATGGAGGCGTTCGAGTGGTACCTCGACCTGCGTCGCTACGGCACCGTGCCGCATGGCGGGATGGGCGCCGGGCTTGAGCGGCTGGTGACCTGGATCTGCGACGTCAAGAACGTGCGCCAGTCCGTCCCGTTCCCGCGCACCGTCACGCGGCTGACCCCCTAGGTCCGCCCGGGTCACGGCCGAAGCCGGGCCTCCGCGCGGCTCGCTACCTCCCCCAACTTCGTCAGCCGCGCGGCGACCGCAGCCGGCGTCCGGCCGAGCGCGACCGCGATCCCGCTTAGGCCGTCCCCCGCCGCCCAACGCCGGACGATGAGCCGGTCATCGCCGCCAGACCAAGGCACGCCCTGCGGGCCAGCCCGCGCGCTCCCGGTCAGCGACGCCTTGAGCTGCGCCGGCCTCGACGGGGAGAGCTCCTCGACGAACCGGCTGGGATTATCACCCGGCGCGTGCAGATAGCAGACCTCGATCGCCCGCGTGACCGCCACGTAGAAGATCCGCCGCTCCTGCTCGATCCACGGGCTCTGCGCGATCCCACCGGGCTCATCCGTCGTGCCCACCACCTGGCCTCGCTCCTCGGCTGGGCACGCCCCCTCGGTCAGCCCGGGCAACAAAACGTGCTTCCACTCCAGGCCTTTCGCCTTGTGAATCGTGCACGCGCGAACGCATTGGCCAAGCGGGCACCCCCGCTGAGCGTCGATCGCAGCGACCGACGCCTCCGCGTCACGCGGGGAGACGCCCGAGCCGCGAAGGAGCGCGTGCAGCGCATGGAAGCAGGCGATCGCGGTGTCCTGCTCCCGATCGGACTTCAGACGCGCGCGGATCTGCTCGTCCACATCGACATCCAGCAGCAGCAGATCGAGCGCGGCGGCGGCGGTCGCGCAGCGCCCCATCGCCTCCAACAGGCGCGCGAGCTCGGCGAGGGAGCGGAGCCCACCCGGCCCCTGCCCGCACTCCATCGCCACCGCCCTGTCTCGCACCACCGCCCGGAGCCCCTTGCGCCCAAGTCGGCGAACCTGTGCGGTGAACGCCTCCTTTTGGATGTATCGCTCCGGCGCAAAGGCGACCATCCACGCCTCGTCGAACGCGACGGCCGCCTCGGTGGTGGCGGCGCGGAGGTATCCCAGCGCGAGCTCCGGACCGCGTCCGACGCGCAGCAGGCTCACGTCCTCGGTGTGCAGAGGGATGCCATCCCCGATCATCGCGGCCAACACACCCGCTCCCTGTGTTCTCCCACGATAAAGCACCGCAATATCCGAGGGGGTCGTCCCGTCCCTCAGCAGCTGGCGTACCGTCACGCCAACGTCCGCTACGAGCTGGAGTCGCCCAGCGCTTCCGCCCCCGTCGATCGTACCGGGCGATCGTTCAGTGTTGAACGCGATCATCCGCGTGGCGGCCTCGGCTAGCTCCGGGCCGAAGCGGAACGTCCGCGAGAGCCGGTACTCAAGGGTCGGGAGCTTGGTGAACATATCGGCGAAGGTGCGGAAGTACCGAGGATGCCCCCCACACCACTCATTGATCCCCTGATCCTCGTCGCCCACCACCATCAGCGAGGTGCCCTCATGGATCAGCCGCTGCACCAGCTCCACCCGCCCCGGGTTCACGTCCTGAAACTCGTCGATGAGCAGGTGATCGATGCGGCCGAGCAGGCGCGGGTGCTTTCGCAGCACGCCGACCGCGGTGTACACCATGTCCTCGAAGCCAAGCCGCAACGTGTCGCCCGCGAGCCTCCGCTCCTCGAACTGCCGGTAGGCCTCGACGAGCGCAGGGTTCGAAGGAAACGCCGCCCTCGAAGGCGACACGAGGTGCCCCTTCCAGAACGCCACCGCCCGCTCGATCTCGTCGGGGTCGTCAAAGGCCTCACGATGGCCGCGAAAGACGTCCCGCGCGAGCCATGTGGTGAGCTCCGGCCGCACCTCGAGCGGGCGGGAGAGGATGGCTTGCCGCTCAGCCACCCTAAGGACCTCGAACGCCAGGGCATCAAACGTGCTGACCCGGACGGCGCGCACGCCCAGGCGCTCCACGAAGGTCTCTTGCACCGCCTTGTTGAACATCACCACGCGCACGACGCGGGGTTCCACGGTCTCAACCAGACGCTGCACCCGTCCGACGAGCGTCGTGGTCTTGCCCGCGCCGGGTGCCGAACGGACCACAGCGTGGGCGTCGGCCGGATGCGCGAGCACCGCCTCCTGATCGTCGGTCCAGATCAACCGGCCCCCATCCGCTCCCCGAGCAGCGTCCCCATCGCCATGGTGGTCAGGGAGGGGTTGACGCCGAGCGACGTCGGGAAGATCGAGCTGTCCGTGATGTACAGTCCTGCTAACCCGTGGCTCTCTCCGGTCGGCCCGATGACGCTCGCAGCGGGGTCCTTCCCCATGCGGCAGGACGACATCGGATGGGACGCGTAGAGCGTGAAGTTCGCCACAGGAAGAGGGGCGAGCGCGTCGCGGAGCGACTCTGCCGTCTTGTACACGCTCGTCCCGTACACCGGGGCGAAGACGACGCGGGCACCGCCGGCCAGAAGCACGCGCGCCGTATGGTACATCCCCGCCTTGATCCGGTCGATATCATCCTCAGCGAAAGTGTATGAGATGCGCGCGCGGCCATCGCCCCACGCGCGCACCGAACCGGTGCCGCTGTCGCTGATCATCACCACACAGCCGCACAGGTTCTTGAATCTGGGCAGCGCCTCCTTCGTCGCTTGACCGGTGAGCGTCAACAGCGAGAGCAGGGCCTCGGGCGGCGAAGAGAAGGTGTGCGGCAGCACGCCGTGCAGACCGGGCGGGTGAAAATAGGCGCCTTGAGTCGCGCCCTTCCACAGCAGCACCTCATGGTCGCACCAGCCGAGCACGGCGTTTCCGGGGTGTAGATGGAGCCCCTCTCCAACGGCCGGGCCCAGCCGACCGCCGAGGCCCGCATGGTGGAGCAGGCGAGGAGTGCCGACCCCGCCTGCAGCGATGACGACGCGACGAGCCCGCACCGTGCACCGACCGCCCGGCTCTCCGGTGTCCGGATCGAACATCTGACCAGAAACGCCCACTGCCCGGTCCGTCCCGTCCACCCGGTCGATGAGGATCCGGTCCACCTTGGTCTCAGCCTGAATCCGCGCGCCATTGGCGACGGCGTCCGCGAGGAGGTTGGTATCCACGCTCGCCTTCCCGCCGGTGGGGCAGCCGTAGTAGCAGACCCCGCACCCGGAGCAACCGGGCGTCGCGCGCTCAAGATAACCGCCTTCATACCCACATTTCTCAGCGCCCCGCACGATGATGGCGTTGTTCTCGCCGGCGATCTCGAGCCGGGTCGACCAAATGCCAAGCAGGCCCCAGAGCATGTCGTACACCGGCTCGAGCACGCTGGGGGCGAAGCCATCGTCGCCGACCACCTCCGCCCAGCCTGCCAGCACCGCGTCTGGCGCACGCCAGGCGATCGCGCTGTTGATGATCGTCCCGCCCCCAAGCCCTCGCCCGGCGGCGATCGGGATCGGCGCGGCGGACATCGCCACCATGGCGCCCCCTTCCTGCTGGTGGTGGCGCATCGAGGGGCCGAAGTGTCGGGCGTAGCGCTGCCGCGCAGGCCCCTCCTCGATGACGATCACCTTTGCCCCGGCCAGCGCGAGCGCCCGGGCGCACGCCGATCCGCCTGGACCCGCGCCGACGATCACGACATCGGCGACCTCCTCTTTGTCGCTCGCCGAAAACCCAGCGGCCTCCGGGGTCGGCAGGCGCAGCGGTCCCTGCGCCGGGTCCCACCTACCCGCCATCGGGGTCTCCGAACCCGCAGCCGAACTGCCCCGCGACGACCGGGCTCACGCCGGGGTGCGCGAGGAACGCCATGCCGACCAAGATGTGGAGCGATTGGGCGAGCCCGCGGAGGTTCCCGTCCGCCGCGGTGAGCCAGCCGCGAAGCACCTCCGCCACCTGCCCGGCGTCGAGATCGGGGAGCGTCGCCCCGACCTGCTTGTAGGCGAGCGTGTTCAGCGCATGGAGGCTCAGCCGAAAGAGGTCCCGTTGCGTCTCCGCCATGCCCGCCAGCACCCCATCGATGTAGCGGCACACCCCCGCCTCACGCCCAGAGAGCTCCGGGATGCCACCGGGCGGGAAGATCGCCTCTGCCAGCGCATCGAAGAACGCCACTTCAGAGGCGGACAGGTTCCGAAGAGGAGCCTGCGGGGGTTGCGCCCACCACGTGCACACCACCCCAGCCAGCCCTGCCGGCACCGTCGCCAAAGCGACCGCGGCCGCGAGCAGGTGCCGGCGGGTGACCACGGCGCGACTACTCCTCGCTCGACGCCACCTTGTAGATCTCGACCTGCTTCTCGGTGCCCTCACCGAGCGACCGCGACCCGATCCCGGGCACGTTAGCGACCTCGGTGTGGACGAGACGGCGCTCGTAGCTGTTCAGCGCGCGCCGGGTGATCTCGGCCTGCCCGCTCTCGGAGACCATGCGGGCCAGCTTCTGGGCCAGAGCCCGCAGGCGATCCTCGCTGGAACCGCGATCCCCGCGATCATCGCGGCGAGGACCACGGTCGCCCGAAGGTCCATCCCGGCGAGGACCACGGTCGCCCGGGCCGGCATCCCGGCGAGGACCACGGTCGCCCGAAGGTCCATCCCGGCGAGGACCACGGTCGCCCGGGCCGGCATCCCGGCGAGGACCCCGATCGGCGTAGTCGTCCCGACGGGGCGGCCGGTCGTCGCCACGACCGTCCGCGGACGGGCCATCGCCCTCGGGGCGCGCCACGTCGATTCGGAATTCGACGCCGGGATGGGAGGACGCGATGGAGGCCTCCATCAGGTACTGGATGGCGCGCAGCGTGCTGCCGCCTCGGCCGACAAGGTGGCGGCCCGCCTCGCCCACATCCACGCAAGTGAGCACCACGCCGTCCCGCTTCTCGGCGCGGACGCGGCCTTCGCGGCCCATGCTCTTCAGGAGGCCCGACATCCACGCTTCTGCGTCATTGGACGCGGCGACATCGCCAGGATCCTTGGCCCAGGCGAAGATCTTCACGGTCTCCGCGCCGGTGGTGCCGGCGGACTTGAAGTGCTCCATGTCCAGCTTGTGCTGGATCAGATTCACGGGCACACCGAGGGTCGCGGCGGCGGCTTCGATGGCGAGCTTCAGGCTGCGGCCTTCGGCGTGGACGTGGGAATCAGGCATGCTCATGTGGGGCTCCAAGGGTCAAAGCAGAAGAGTCGGGGTCAAATCGGCAGCGAAGGGGCGATGGTTCCACCGTCCCGCATGATGTACCACTGTTGGAGGATCATGAGGACGGTGTTGACCACGTAGTAGACCGACATGCCGGACGGGTAGTTGAACATCAGGAAGCCGAAGATGAGAGGCATCGCCTTCATCATCTGCGCCTGCGTCGGATCGATCCCGGTCATCGGCATCAGCTGCTGCTGTGCGTACATGCCAGCGATGATCAAGACCGCCAGCACACCGTACGGGTCCTGCATGGACAGATCCTGCAGGTAGAGGAATTCCGCGCCATACAGGTCCGGGCTGGCCGCCAACGCCGAAGCGAGCGCCCAGAACACCAGCATCTGCGGGATGATCGGCAAGCAACCCGCGAGCGGGTTCACGCCGTGCTCGCGCATGATGCGCATCGTCTCGGCCGACTGCTTCTCCTTGTCATCCGGGTAGAGCGTCTGCAGCTCCTTGAGCTTCGGCTGCACCTCCTGCATCTGCTTGCCGCTCTTGAAGCCCTTGGCGGCGAGCGGGAAGAGCGACGCCCGGATCAGGAAGGTCAGCGCGATGATGCACAGGCCCCAGTTGGAGATGACGTTGCCGAAGAGCTGCAAGGTGAACAGGATCACCTTGGCGAAAAGCGCGAACCAGCCCAGGCTGACGCCGGACTCGAGCCCGCCGCCGATCTCCGACAGCCGCTCCGACTTCTTCGCTCCCACGTAGATCTGGAAGTTCTGAACCAAGGGCTTGCCCGGACCGATGTCCGTGGCGTCTGAGAGAAAATAAACCCCGACGCGGAACCGCCCCGACGCAACATCCTCTGCGCTCGCCCCCGGCAAGGCAGCATACTGCACAGAGCCGCTCGTACCAGAGAGAGGCTTGGCCGCAGCCAGGAAGTAGCGATCGCCGACCCCGAACCAGTCGGCAGGACCTTCGCCCACCGGCTGAGAGGCGCCGACGTCCTGCGGCGCGAGCAGCGTATCGAGCTCGCCGGCGGCGCCCGCTTCGAGTCGAGGCTGCATGGCCTCGGCGGTCTCCACCGGCAACAGCGCGTCCTCGCCTAGCACCCAGAACGGCCCGACCAGCGGGCGGTCGCTCTCCCACTGGATCGTGAGGTTGGCGAGGTCAGACGACTCGCCGGGGGAGAGTGTGCTGGTGACCTTGAGCCCGCCCTCCGTTCGCGCCCAGGACACCGAGTCGCCGGAGCGCACCACGTCGGCATGTCCGAGAGAAGGCAGTCCAAGAGCACCGCGACCGGCGCCCAGAAACTGGCCGTTGGGGCCGAGCAGGGTTTCATGCGCGCCGCCGCTACGGTACGGCACCCACGGCCCGGGGTCGGCGCTGCCAGTGAAGGTGCCCGCCTTGGCGAACAGCCACGTCCACCACGGGGTCACGATGACCGGTGCTTGCACACCCGGCAGATCGATCGAGCGCACCGCACCGCAATCCGACACCGCCATGCTGAACGTCGACGTGGCGAACACCTCTCGGGTATCGCTGCACGGCTGGTCTACGATCGGTGCGCTCGCCACGACGGCGGGCGCTGCCGGCAGCACCGGAGCCGATTCGGCGCTGGGCTGCCCGTCGACGAGCGCCGGGTCCACCTTTGGGGCGAACCAGTTCGACCATCCCCAAAACACGACCATGCACATCGCGATGGCGATCAGCGTCCGCTGCTCTCCGGCGTCACGCGGGCGGGCGGGTTCGCTCATGGCGTACCCGCATGGCAGGCGCACGAATCAGGGGCGTCGGGTTCCTCTGGGCGCGGCACCGGGTCGAGCCCGCCGGGATGCCACGGGCCACATCGGAAGATCCGCTGGACGCCGAGCCAGAGACCGCGCGACGGCCCCCAGATCGCCACGGCCTCAGCCGTGTACTTGCTGCAGGACGGGTAAAATCGGCACACGGGAGGCATCCACCAGGAGATCGCTCGCTGGTAGGCACGGATGGCGGCGAGCACCAACGGCTTCATCATCAGGCGCTCACTTGTGACCGGTCGTGACCAGAGGAGACGGCGCGGGTGCGGGGACGGGGGCAGGCGCAACGGCAGGAGGAGAAGCAAACGCCGGGGCGACAGCGCCAGACGGCGAAACCGAAAGCAGGGCGGCGCGCCTCAGGAGATCCTGAACCTCCGCCGAGACCGGCAGAAACCCAGCTTCCCCTGCGCCCGGACGAGCGATAAAAACAAGGTCCACCACCCGGTCGGACACCCGAGACCACGCATCTCGCGTCGCTTCACGCAGCCAGCGCTTGACGCGATTCCGCACAACGGCATTGCCAACTTTGCGGCTGACCGCAAAGCCACAACGAGCGCGCACCGCACCACCCGGCGCGACAACGAGCTGGAAGTGGGTGCCACGCACCCGACGACCTGCCGACTGCACACGCGTGAAGTCGGCAGAGCGACGCAATCGCTCCATCGTTCCTCGCGCCGCGTAGACTACGAGCGCTTGTCGGCGATGACGACGACGAGCCGCTTGCGGCCCTTCGCCCGGCGGCGAGCGAGCAGCGCGCGACCCGCGGTGGTGGACATGCGCTCCCGGAAACCGTGGGTACGCTTGCGACGGATGTTGTGAGGCTGAAAAGTACGCTTGGACATATGAACTCCGACCTGTACAGAGAGGCCGCGGCGTGTATCGCGGCAGATGCCCACGGCAAGTACGGATCATCCGAATATTTCCCGCTTATGCGCCTGCTAACCATTCAAATTGAAATCTACCACACGGCTCCGCTGCTAGTTGCGGGTTGCCTGGGGCTTGAGCAATTCCTCCGGTTCGGGTACACGTTTCTGCGGCCCAAAGCTCGCCATCGAGCGACTGACCGTAGTGGATTCTTAAGCATGGACCTTTTCTGGAACGATTTCTGCGCCCGTCTGGAAGTCAAGATCGGGGACCGCGACATGGACGCATGGGTGCGCTCTGGACTCGAGGTCTCGGCGCTGCTCCCGAGCGTGAGCGATGTCCGCCGGGTGGTCTTCCGAACCGCGTCCCGGTGGCACCATGACTGGATCGCCGAGAACCTCCACGCCGAGATCGCGGGGGCGTGCGCCGAGGTGCTCGGACGCACGGTCAGCGTCGAGCTGCTGGGCGACAGCGCGGCGGCTCCCGCTGCCAACGGTCACCCACCCCGAGCGCGCATCCCTTCGGTCGATCGGTCCCTGGTGTTTGAGAACTTCGTCGTAGGACGATGCAACGAGTTCGCTCACGCCGCCGCCATCGCCGTCGTCGAGACCCCCGCCCACATCTACAATCCGCTGTTCATCTACGGCAGCACCGGCCTTGGCAAGACCCACCTCTCCCACGCGATCGGCAATCGTGTCGAGCAGCTCCACCCTCACCTGAACGTCTGCTACTACGGTGCCCAGCAGTTCTTCGAGCAGATGGTTCGGGCGATCCAGAATCAGGCGAACCTGCAGTTTCAGGAACGCTTTCGGACCGAGGTTGACCTGCTGATCCTCGATGACATCCAGTTCATCGAAGGCCGCGAGCGCACCGAAGAGGAGCTCTTCCACATCTTCGAGGCGATGAAGGCGAACGGCAAGCAGATCGTGATCACCTCGGACGAGCCGCCTCGGAACCTCGGCAAGCTGGCACCACGGCTGCGTACGCGGTTCGAGCAGGGACTTTTGGTCGACGTACAGCCGCCCGACGTAGAGACGATGATGGCGATCCTCGCCCGCAAGGCTCAGGCGATGCGGCTGGACATCCCGACCGACGTCCAGTACACGATCGCACAGCGCGTTCGGTCGAGCGTTCGTGAACTCGAAGGTGTATTGAAGCGACTATCCGCGTTGCACGCCTTCTATCGCACGCCGATCACCCTGCCGTTCTTGCATGAGCGCATGTCAGACCTGATCCCGCCGCCCGCGCCTGCGCCGACCCCCGAGCGGATCATCAACCGAGTCGCCGACCACTACCACTTACGCTCGAGCGACATCCTCGGGAATCGGCGCCCAGCAAACATCGCGTGGCCGCGTCAGGTCGCGATGTACCTCACCCGCGTGATCACCGGGCTGTCGTTCCCCGAGATCGGCCGTGCGTTCAGCCGCGACAACTCCACGGTGCAGTACGCCTGCAACCGGGTGGAGGAGAGCGCTGAGCGCGACCCGAACATCCGAGCCGAAATCGAGCTGCTCGATCGCCTCTGCCGCGCCCCGCTCGCGTAGCGCTCGCAGCATCGCTCGTGGCCGTATTCAACGCTGTGGACAACCCTGGGGAAGACCAGAGGACTGATGATGGACAACCAACGGAGAGTTCATCGAGTTACCCACAACCCGAAGCCGGTGGCGTTCGAGGCTGTGCACAACCGTCCTGTTATCCGGGAACCCTCCGGATCATCTCCACAGCCTGTACCGGCCAGAGAACAAGCTATAAACTAACGTATTGAAGTTATCCGCTCATCCCCAGCGGTACTACAACAACAACATATTGATCCTCAATTACTTCTCCTGTAGTTGTTTGCAGGCAGTTGTTTCCCCTCGCGGAGTTCGGACATGGATTTCATCATCTCCCGTGACAGCTTGCTTCAGGCGCTCACCCGGGTCTCGGGCTTTGTCGAGAAGAAGGTTCAGAGCGGCTCGATCCTGTGTTCAGTGCTGCTTCAGGCCGACGCCTCCGGCATGCTTCGGTACACCGGCACGGACAAGACGCTGACGCTGTTCGGGCAGGTGCCGGCGACGGTTAAGGTGCCTGGGGACATCGCGGTTGATGCTGGCTATTTGCTCAACACGGTGAAGTCTCTCGGCGGAGAGACCGTCACCTGTACGCTGATGGACCAGCAGCGGCTCGAGGTGCGCTCCGGCTCGTCGAACTTCCGGCTCGTCGGTCAAGCAGGCGGCGAGTTTCCGGTGACGCCCCCACTTGATCAGAGTCGGTCGTTGCGCATTTCGGCCGAGGCGCTCTGTCGTGTTCTTGATCAGACCCTCTTCTCGGTCGCTCCCGATGACAACCGGTACGGCTTGAACGGCGCGCACTTCGAAGAGGTGACCGGGCCCGATGGCACCTCACTCCTGCGCGTCGTCGCGACCGACGGCAACCGGTTGTCCTGGAGTCAGGCGCCGTTCACCGGGGAGCTCGCGATCGGTCGCAAGTCCCTCGTTCCGCGGAAGGGGCTGTTCGAGGTGCGTCGGCTGATTGACGGTGTGAAGGGGGATGTGGAGATCGCCTTTGGCGAGCGCGCAGCGGTCGTTCGGCTCGAGGATTGCACCATTCACATGAGACTCCTCGAAGCAGACTTTCCTGACTACCGACAGGTGTTGCCAAGCGCGTTCAAGCGACGGGCTTCGGTTGAGCGGGCGGTGCTTCAGGAGGCTCTCAAGCGCGTGCTGATCTTCGCGACCGACACCTCGCGCTCGGTGAAGTTCGCGCTGGCCGACGACACGCTGACGCTGACGTCTCGGAAGCTCGACGCTGGCGAGTCCAAAGAGGAGGTGCCGATGGATCTGCACGGCGAGCCGATCACGATGGGGTTCAACGGTCGGTTTCTCCAAGAGGTGCTCGGGGTGCTGGGCAGCACGCGCGTACTCTTGGAGCTTGGCGACACCCTGTCGCCCTGTCTGGTGAAGGACCCGGACTCGGGCGACGCGCTGTTCGTGGTGATGCCCGTCCGGTTGGACTAGTAACCATGCACCGAAGCCCCTGGACTTCGGCGCACTGATGCGCATTATCCGATTTCAGGCTCGATCGTTCCGAAATCTTCAGGACGACGTGGTGGATGTGGACGCGCCGATGGTCGTTTTTCACGGACCGAACGGGCAGGGCAAGACCAATGCGCTGGAGGCCCTCGGTGTGTTGGGCAGCCTTCGGAGCTTTCGGACCCCAAGGTTGGCGGAGGCGATCCCCCGCTGCGGGGTGAACGCTGCTCCGCACGCGGGGTTGGACCTGCGTGCTGTGGCACGCTCGGACGGCCAAACTCGGCAGTTCGCGTTCTCAAGCGGCGAGCAGGGGCGACGTCTGGTTCGTGAAGAACGAGCGGTAGACGCCGTCGGCTGGCTGATGTCGCTCCGGGCAAGCTGGTTTTCGCCGGCCGATGTAGCGGTCATTCGCGATGAACCGGTGGCTCGGCGAGCCCTGCTTGACCGAACAATACTGACTCTTAATCCTGAGTATTTGTCCGTTGCAAGAGACCATCGCCGGGTGCTGGATCAAAAAGCGGCGCTCTATCGCTCGGGTAGAGCCACGGACGCTGAGCTCGACGTGCTCGACGCCCAACTCGTGCCGCTCGGTGCCCGGGTGACCGCGATGCGGCGTGGAACAGTAGACCGAATCTCCGATGCCTTTCGCCGACTCTACGCGGAGATCGCGGGGGGCGAGACTGCCGAAGTGCGCTTGCGATCCGCGCTTGGGGAAGGCGATGAGCCTGACCTGGTGGCCCGGTATGCGCTTCTGGTCGAGTCACAGCGCGCGCAGGAGCGGGTGCGGCGGCGCGTTCTGGGCGGAGCGCAGCGCGATGACCTGCTGTTCCAGGTCGGTGGTCAGCCTGCGCGGTCGGACGCCTCCCAGGGTCAAGCGCGGTCCGTGGTGCTCGCCTGGAAGCTCGCTGAGATTCTGGCTGCGGGTGAGTCGGGTGAGGTGCCGATCTTCCTGGTGGACGACCTCGGGAGCGAGCTCGATGCGGCGCGAACCGCGTCGTTCGTCCGACGACTCCACGAGCTTGGGGCGCAGGTGTTCGTCAGCACCACCGACGTGCGGGCCGTGCCGGTGCTGCTGGGGTCGGAGAGCGCGGTCCGGGTGGTTCAGGTTCAGAGCGGCCGAATGAGCTGACGGCTGCTTGCTGCTAGCGGCCGAACACCCGTTCGATTTCGTCAAGGGTCTGCACCCTGATCTGGTAGACGCTTCCGGCGGACCGGACACGGACAACCTGCCGTCCCTCCCCGTCACGCTCCGGCTGTCCGAAGTCCAGCGCGCGTGTGCTCCCGTCCGCGAACGTGATGAGCAGTCCTCCGGGTCCCTCCACAAACGCGGCGCCGTCAGGGATCCCGGACGCCCGTAGCGCGGAGAGTGAGCCCGTCAGCTTGTCGGCGAGCCCGTCATCCACGTCCATGTTCAGGGGGCGCAGCACGTTCCAGCTGGTCGTTCCGTCGGACCTGCCGTCGGACCTGCTGTCGGTGGTGGCGTCGGCCCCGCGTTCGATCTCGACGGTGATCGACCCCTCGGTCAGCGCCAGGCGACGTACCAGAGTGGGGTCGAAGGCGAAGATCTCCCGGTTCCGGTAGGCGAGCGCCGGCTGGGTGAGCATGCGGGTGAGCTGGCCGCTTACCGCGAAGACCTCGGGCCGCTCATCCACCTTCACGAACGCAGTCTTGTCGTCACTGGCGCTGCCGAGCACGATCCGGTGAACCCTGGAGGCCGTCGTGAGGGTTGCGATCGCGATGGGTGCCTCAAAACCTCCGGGAAAGCTGGTATTATGGATGTCTCCGGCGCGGATGTGCCCGAGAGCACGGGCCACGCTCTCGACGACGGCCGAGTCAATTGCGGCGCTGAGCGCGGAGCTGGCCGCAGAATCGGGCGCTGTGCCCAGCACGCCTGCGATCGTCCAACGCGGGGGTGCGCTCGGCGCGGTCGGGGATCGGGTGAGCGCCAACGTCGCCCTGCCGCGCGGGATGTCGCTGCCTTGCTGGATGTTGAGCGCGGTGACGGTGTCCTTGTCTACGCTAAGGACGACCCTGTCGCGCCAATCCGCTGCCGCCTGATCGTAGCGCTGCCGGGGCCCGACTGCGGCCCGGTAGACGGTCTCTGCGCCCGGCAGCCGCACGAACGACGAAGTAGGGCCGACGGTGCGGCCGACGATGACCTGCAGCGCTGGCGTCGCCCCGTCCGTGTAGAGCTCGACCACCTTCGCGTCCTGATCTTCGAGCTGGTAGTCCTTGAGGTTTCCCGAGTCGACCCGAGCGTCCATCGACACGCCCGTCCCGTAGATCCTCAGGAGCGCGCGGACCTGCGCGACGTCCGCGGCGTACTCAAGCGGCGCCACGATGTCCCACCTCTCCGATTCCGGGTGGCCGCGCACGAACGCCGTCCGGTCGATCTCGAGCCGGTCGATCGGTGAGGAGATCACGATGCGCGTGACCTCGTCTGGCACCACGGCCGGCAGGCTGGGCAGCTCACTCGGCGCCGCCGCCGGGGACATGGTCCACGCGTTCGCGACGGCGAGCAGCCCGGTCAGCGCGAGCAGCACCCAGGTCTTGGGAAAGAGCCTCACGTGGGCTCCTTGCGCGCGGAGGGTGGGGTCCGCGGCGAGGAGGCAGGCCGGCGTCGCCGGCGCTGACGGGCGGCGCCGTAGAGCAGCAGTCCGACGGGCGCCCAGAGGATCTGCAGCGCCTTCCAGGCCGTTCGTTCCCGGGGTTCGGTGGGTCGGAGAGCGGGCAGCGACGAGGCTTTTCCCCGGATGCCCAGGAGGGATTCGTCCGCGACCAGCCAATCGCAGAGGTTCAGCATGAAATTCTGGTTGTTGGCGACAAAGTCAGCCGACCCCGCGATCACGAGGCGGGTGGATGCCCCCTCCAACTGCTGCGGGGACTCGGCGGGCGGGGAACCGTCGTCGTCGGGGTTCGCCGCGTTGACCGAGGGCGCGTCCGGGTCGGGTGGGGGCACGGGCCGGGACTCGAAGAAAGACCGGAACGAGCCGGTCATGGCTACAATGAGCGGAAAGGGGCCGCGCTTTTCACTCGACAAGACGTTGGCGATCTTCGTCGGGTCCAGCGTTTCGAGCCTCTCCACAACACCGGAGGACTCGCTGGACTGAGCGAGCACCTCGGCCTTTACGCCCATCGGCAGCGCCTCGGACACCGCCACGGTGGACGCGAACGGGAAGAGCAGCGCCTCGGTGCCGCCGACCATGACGTTGGTCTTCGAGAGATCGATCGCCTTGGGGATCAGCGGGTAGTTGACGTCTCGGTAGCCCGAGCCCCCGCCCGCTCGCACCGGGAATCGCATCTGGCCGTTCTGGACACGGTCGAGGACGAGGTCGCGGTTGACGCGCACCCCGAAGCTCCCCAGCAGCGGGTCGAGGCCGCTCGAGACACGCTGCGGGCGCATCGTGCGGAGGTCGGGCCGGGTGTTGGTGACGAACGCGGCGAGCGCGCCGCCGCGCATGACAAACTGGTCCAACTGGTAGAGCGCGCGCTCACCGAGCGCGGTTTGGGGCCCGATCACCAGCATGGCCGAGACGTCCTCGGGGATGCTGCCGGCGCCGCCGAGCGGGATTTGCCTGAGGACGAACTTCCGGGAGAGCTCCGACGCGAGCGTACGAACCGGCCCGGCATCGCGGGTGTAGTCAGGTTCGCCATCTCCGATCGCCCAGCCGAGTGTCTTCACGTCCTCGCGCTTCGTTCGGAGTCGTACGAAGGCCGCCGCGATGTCGTACTCGAGGGTGTCGAGGTTGGTGACCGCGGGCAGCACCTCTTGCCGGTCGCCGTAGAGCAGTACGACGCCCATCCAGATCTTTCGGAGCTCCGCCCTGTCCTGATCGTGAAAGGTGTAGTCGAGCTGCTGCAGCCCGAAGGCGGCGGCCTTCCCCGCCGAGTCGGGGTCTACCGCCGGGTCGACGGCCTCGACCGTCATCCGGCCCCGCGCGTAGGACGCGAACTCACCCAGCTTGTCCTTCACGAGCTGCTCGTGGTTCTGGTAGGGCGCGCCGAGCCCGTGGGTGAAGTAGACGCGCGCGACGATCGGGCGGTCCATCGTCTGCACGATCTGCTTCGAGGCTTCGTCTAGCGTGTACAGCCGCTCGCCGGAGAGGTCGATCCGGGCCACGTGGAACGCCGCAAACCCGTTGGCGAGCAGGACGATGAGCACCGTCAGCACCATCTGGAGGTGGCTGTTCAGGATCAGGTTCCGCCGGGGCGTCATCATGGGTGCCCGCTCATCCAAGCCTACGCTTCTCGAGCAACCAGACCGCGCAGTGCAGCCCGAGCCCGGTCAACCCGCCCCAGAACACGAGGTCGCGGGCGTCGATCACCCCGCGGGCGAGGCTGTCGAAGTGGTAGCCAAAACTCCCGTACTGAAAGAGGGGCAGCAGGGCGGGGGGCACCCGGTCCAGAAAGAGCCCCAGCACAAACGGGAACGTCGTGAGCGCCAGCGTGGTCAGGAAGGCGATGATCGGGTTCGAGGTGGACGCGCTGGACGCGAGGCCGATCGCGGTGAGCGCCGCGCCCAGCAGCAGGAGGCCCAGATATCCGCCGAACACCGGCCCCCAGTCGAGACCGCACTCGGAGAACATCCGCACGAAAACGGGGGCGTCGCCGCTCCCGGCGATCGTCGCTGGCGTAGACAGCCACGCCAACATCAACGGGTACCCGAGCGTGCTCGCCACGAGCACCCCGACCAGACCCCATGCCGCGAGGAACTTTCCGAGCACCAGCTCGGACTCCGAGATCGGCAGCGTCGCCAGGATCTCGAGCGTGCCGGACCGGCGCTCCTCTGCGAACACCCTCATGGTCAGCGCCGGGACGAGGATGAGCAGGAAGAACCCCGCCCAGAAGAACACCCCCCGCATCGTGGCCGTGCCCGCGGAGAACACGTCGTCGAACCAGAGCGAGAAGCCCCCGACCAGCAGCCCGTAGATTGGCACGAGAAAGTAGGCGAAAGGCTGGTCGAACGCGGAGGCGAGCTCACGCCGCATGATCGCGAGCACGATGGTCACCGGTGGGAGCTCACTCGGGCGGCCGCGCCGGTGATCTGGGGATCAATCCTCATCATCACTGGCCCGGGGCGAGCCGCTTCAGGGGCAGATCCTGACCGTTCAATGTGGCCGGCACCCGGAGCGCTGTTTCGCGGCCCTCGGTCCACGCCGTGGGGGCCCGGGTGCGGTCCCACTCCATCATCCACTGGGCACGCTCGGAGGCGCTCTTGGTGTGCAGGTTGGAGGCGTCCACGATGGAGACCAGGTACGACGCGCCGGCCGCGGTGACGCCGCACGCGGTCAGGGCCCTCCATGGCGCCGCTCCTTCGAGATCCTCGGTGAGGATCAGAGCGTCAGACCTGTGTGTCCCGTAGGCCGCAGCCGACACGCCAAGCGCCTGAGTGACCGTGTAGACGATGGCGCGCACGGGCTTCTTCTGGATGTACAGGTCGAGGCCGAACGGCAGCAGCGCGAAAGCAGCCGGCTCGGCCATCGCTGCCGGCGAGGCCGCTAGCGTGAGGAGGAGTGCAGGCAGCATCCGGCGGCGTATCCTGATAGCGCCCTGCTTGTGGCTCGCCCCCTTCGATGTGCGCTCTTGCTGCCGGTGCTCGGCGTGCTGGTCGATGGCCCCGGCTGTGCGCGCTCACCGCACCCCTCCCAGGTGTTGCTCCCCACCCAGCTCGCCGTAGTGGCCGAGCGCGACGGCGCGGCGGGACCTGAGCCGGTCTCGTTGGTGCTGGATCTTCGTCGCAACTCACGCGATCAGCTCGACGTTCGGATCTCCCCGGGCCTGCGCCTGTGGGACGGCCGACACCTATGGGACCTCACGGCGAGCTTCGACGCGCGCGGGCATGGGCTCCGCGTGAGCGATGTGAAAGCGGGGCTGGGCGGCGACGTGCCGCTGTTCGGGGCAGAGCCGCTGGCCGTGGTGGGGCTGACCCGGCGCGCGGCTTGGGTACAGCTGCCGAATGGCGCCGTGTTCGAGTGCCAGCTCTCCCGCGCCGAGTGCGTGGAGAGCGCTGTCGCGCCGCTTCCGATGAGCCACCTTGGGCCCGGCTCGGGGTTTGCCCTGACGCTGGAGGGCGGGGACTTGAAGCTGCGCCTGCCCTTCGCCAAGGCAGAGACCGTCCTCCTTGAGCATGTGCAGCGGCTGGTGGGGGTGCATTGGGTCCACGAGACCTGGCTCGATCACGACCCCGTCCTCGACCGCACCTACCGCGGGCGTGGCAGCTTGACGGCCGTGGCGCGTCAGATCACGCCCGACGGCGACCTGCACGACTGGGCCGACGCCGAGCCGATGGTGGTGGACGCACCCTGGCAGGTGCAAGCAGGGGCGGACGGGTGGTCCGGCCCGCGGGACGCCAGCTTCAGCATCGCGGTCGCCCACTCGGATGGGGCTGGGGGGCCCGGGGTTCAGGGATCTCTCGGTGAGAGGTCGCTGTGTTTTGCCGGTCGTGTTCGGGATGACGACTGGATGCTCGCGGACGCGTTGGTTTTCCGCGTCGGGAGCGAGACCTCGCGGGTGTCGCTCGAGCTGGGGTCGGCAGGCGGCGCTGGTGCCCACGACGGGAGCGCCATTGTGCGCGGGGGCTGGTTCTCCCGATCCTACGAGTACTGCGTCAGAGCATCGACGAGTAAACTGCCTCCCGGAGACGTTCCTTTTTCAGCCTCGTTCGAGGATCACGACGACGCCAGCTCGAGCGTGATCTCGTCCGCCTCCTCCTCGCACGGGGCGGGCGAAGGTGCGATCCGGGTGGGGAGTTGAGCCCTTTCGGGCTGGTCGGCGTGTCGGTTGGGGTGGTCGGTGCGCTGGTGCCCGGGACGGCCGTCGGTATCTGGCTCGGGCGGAGCGGCCGGGAGGCGTGGGCCCCGGCGGTGTGTCTGCTGGCTGCTGAGGTGCTGGCGACCCGGTGGCTGGGTGAGCCGGTGTACGGCCTTTCGGCCTACGTCCTGTGCGTCGGCCGGGCTGCCGGGCGCATCGACCCGCGCCTTCGGGCCCTCGGTGCCCGGCTGGGGCTCCACCGATTCGGAGACGTGGAGTTCCCTTTGGTCGCACCGGGTGTGTTCGCTGCCGCTTCTCTGGCGTTCGCGGTTCAGATGGGGGCGCGCCTCCCGGTTGGGCCGGGGGCGGCCATCGCGTTGGTGTTCGCCCTGGCGGCGCTCGCGATCGATCTGCAGCACCGGTCCGCGCTCGTCGAGGGAGGTGCGCTCCGGGGGAGCGTCGGCCCGGTCCTGTTGCCCCAGCTCAGCGTAGCCGAGCATCTGGTAGCGGCGTCGGCAGCGGTGCCGGCCGAGCTGGCCAGCGTGCTCCAGCGCCGGCCCCGACACCTGACCGTCGAGCAGCGCGAGCGGCTCGAGCGCTGCCTCACGACGTCTCCCCTTTAGCGGGCCGCCGTGAGGGAGTGGCGGTGATACCTCTCCTCCATGCGCCACTGGTTGATCAAGAGCGAACCGACCTCCTACCCCTACTCCCAGCTCGTGCTCGACCGGCAGACGGCGTGGACCGGCATTCGGAACAACACCGCCCGGCTGAACCTGCTCGCGATGGCGCCCGGCGACTTGTGCCTGTACTACCACTCGAACGTTGGGAAAGAGGTCGTGGGGATCGCTGAGGTTGTCACCCCGGCCTACCCCGAGGTGGACCGGTGGGTCTGTGTGGACATCAAGCCGGTGCACGCGCTCGCAATGGGCGTCTCGTTGGCCGCGTTCAAGGCCGACCCGCTGCTGTCCCGGTCCGAGCTGGTCCGGCAGTCACGCCTGTCGGTGGCGCCGGTGACTCCAGAGGAGTACGCCCGGGTGCTCGCGCTCTCAGCGGGTTAATGAATACACCCTTGTTGCGGGGCTCCTCCGCAGCTCATTCGGGGGACACCCCCGCCGGCGAGGCCCTCGATGCTACGCGATGAAATGTTGGTTGATGTCCTGTTTGTGGGAGGCGGACCCGGTTGTCTCGCGGGCTCCATCCGCCTGCTCGACCTTGTGGCGGCCCATAACGCCGCTGTCGATGCCGGGACTGAGCCCGGCCCGAAGCTGGAGGAGTTGACCATCGGCCTGATGGAGAAAGGCTCGGAGATCGGCGCGCACGCGATCTCTGGGGCCGTGCTTGACCCGCAGGCCCTCGACGAGCTGATCCCCGACTGGAAGAAATTGGATCCGTCGTTCGTCGAGCGCTACGTCGAGGACGAGACCTTTTTGGTGATGACCGAGAAGTTCGCGGTTCCTGCGCCGATGATGCCGCCTGGGCTCGGCGATCATGGGCTGCCGATCATCTCCATCGCGAAGTTCCAGAAGTGGCTGGCCGCTCAGGCGGAGTCGCGGGGCCTCACGATCTTCTCGGGGTTCGCCGGCACCCAGCTCCTCTGGGGCGAGAACGGTGCAGTGGTCGGCGTCCGCTCCGGCGACAAGGGCATCGGCCCCGACGGGCAGCCCAAGGGCAACTTTGAGCCAGGCTACGACCTGACCGCGAAGGTCACGATCCTCGGCGAGGGTCCGCGCGGCACCCTCACCCGGCAGCTCGTGCAGAAGCACGGTCTCGACAAGGCGAGCCAGCCCATCGCCTACGAGATCGGCGTGAAGGAGATCATCGAGATGCCGCCGGGGGCTGTGAAGACCGGCGAGGTGGTGCTCACGCTCGGCTTCCCGCTCGATCTGAACACGTTCGGGGGGGCGTTCCTCTACTCGCTCGCCGGGGACCGGTACGCTCTGGGTCTGCTCGTCGGGCTCGACGCGCAGGACCCGGCGATGGACGCCCACTACCTGCTTCAGAAGCTGAAGAACCATCCCTGGATGCGCAAGAAGCTCGCTGGGGGCAAGGTCGTGAAGTACGGCGCGAAGGCGGTGACCTGTGGCGGGTGGGCCTCGATCCCCACGCTCTACGCAGACGGCGCGATGATCGTCGGCGATTCGGCGAGCTTCCTGAACCCGATGCGCCTGAAGGGCATCCACCTGTCCATGAAGTCTGGCATGCTCGCGGCGGAGACGGCGTTCGTGGCGCTCAAGCGGGGCGACGCCCGGGCGGAGGTGCTGCGCCTGTACAAGGAGAAGGTGGACGCGAGCTGGATCCGCACCGAGATGGAGCCCGCCAAGAACTTCCACGCGGGGTTCGAGAAGGGGACCGTGGGCGGTCTCGCGGCGACCGGGATGTCGCTCGTGTTCGGTCCGGGAAAGGAGATCAACCCGTTCCACGCTGACTTCGAGGGGATGCGCAAGAACGCAGCCTACCGAGGCCATCACCCTTACCCGTCGCGCGACGACCTCACCTACGACGGCACCTACATCGTCGACAAGCTGACCGACGTGTACCACTCGGGTACCAAGCACGAGGAGCAGCAGCCGGCCCACCTGCACATCGTCGACCGGGAGATCTGCGCGACCACATGCGCAGAGGAGTACGGCAATCCGTGCACCCGGTTCTGTCCGGCGCAGGTCTACAACATGCTCCCCAACGAGAAGACCCAGCGGCTCGAAATGCAGGTGGACTTCTCCAATTGCGTGCACTGCAAGACCTGCGACATCCGCGATCCCTACCAGATCATCACCTGGGTGCCGCCGGAGGGCGGGGGCGGTCCGGAGTACGGGATCCTCTGAAGCCGCGTCCTTCCGGTGGCTTCGAGCGGCCGTGGCGCGGTGGACCGGCCATGGCGCTTCTGGCGATGGGCACGGGCGCCTGCGCCGGCCATCATGGCGTGCGATCCGGTCCGCCGCCATTGTCGGACCTCCCCGCGAGCGTAGCTTCCGATGGGCTGACGCCCACGCCGGCCGCAGACAAGGGGCTTTACAGCGAGCTTGCCATCGACGGCCCGCTCGCCTCGCGGGTGTCGACCTCACCCGCCGATCTGGTGATCTTCTACGGCAGCGAGCAGCGCGGCTCGATGGAGACCTGCGGCTGCCCACACCGCCCGCGCGGCTCGCTCGCGCGGACCGAAAGTTACGTTCAGGCCGCTGCCCGCTCCTCCCCGTACTCGTTGCTGGTGAACGCTGGCGAGTGGCTCACCGACGCGGTCGGATTCCAGAACATGCCGTTGCCGCAGCTCGCGGTCATGGACCGCACTGCAGCGAAGGGGTTCATCCAGGGAGGGTGGGACGCGCTGAACGTGACGCCGCGCGATCTGGCGGGCTTGTCGGCTGTGGACCCCGAGGATCTCGCCCGGCTTCCGATGGTGTCTGCGAACATCGAGGGGCCCGGCATCCGGCGCTCGATCGAGCTCCGGACCGCCGACGGTTGGTTTCTGGTGACCGGCATCGCCGCGCCCGAGGCCACCCCCTCCGATCATGCCGGCTACACCGTGCACCCGCCGGAGGATGCCCTGCCTTTCCTCCAGCAGCAGGCCGAGCGGGCGATCGACGGGATCATCCTTCTGCAATACAATGCGACGGACGCCGCGAAGATGCTGGCTCGTCGCGTTCCCCGGATCATCGCGGTCATCGACGGCGGCGACCACAACCAGTACGTCGAGCCCTTCTACGTCAACCGCGCCGTCTGGGTGTTTTCGTTCGTCCAGACGATGCGACTCGGTGAGCTACGGCTCACGTTCGCGCCCGACGGGAGCGTCGCGACCGGGCTCGACCGCCACATCGATCTCGACCCCGGGATCCCGGACGACCCTGTGCTCAGGGCGATGCAGGAAGAGGCTCGGCGCGCGATTGACGCGGCCCTCCGGCCGTAGGGTCTCAGGCGGCCCGATGGCGGCGCAGCGCGCGGTACCAGCCGGCGACCACCTCGGTCAGCTCGCGGGCGCCGAGCAGGCCCGAGGGGCGCAGGATCATCATTCCGATGAGCAGCAGCGCGTAGATCACCATGCGGTATTGAGCGATCGGCCGGAGGATTTCGGGTAAGGCGGTCAGCACCGATGATGCGATGAGCGGCCCCGAGAGCGAGCCGGTGCCCCCGAGGACGACCATGGTGACCAGCTCGATCGAGCGATCGTATTGGAACTGGGTCGGGAAGATCGACCCGCGGTGGAACGCCACCAGTCCTCCGGCGATCCCGGCCCAGAAGGCACCGAAGACGAAGGCGGTCACCTTGGCCCGGGTGGTGTCGATGCCCAGCGACCGGGTGGCGATCTCGTTGTCGCGAACGGCTTCGAACACCCGCCCCTGGGCGCTGGCGATGACGTTGCGGATCGCGACGCCCCCGATGATCACGAACGTGAAGGTCCAGCCGAAGTTGGTGAACGTGGGCAGCCCGATGAGCCCCTTCGCCCCGCCCAGCCACTCCGCGTTCTGGATGAGGACGATGATGATCCCGTTGAAGCCTAAGGTCACGACGGCGAGGTAATCGCCGGTCAGTCGGAGGCTAGGCAGCCCGACGAGCACGCCGACGAACGCGGCAGCGAGCGCCCCCGCGAGGATGCCCACCACGGGGTGGACGTGCGTGTAGTGCACCAGCGCCCCCGCCGTGTAGGCCCCGACCGCCATGAAGCCCGCGTGGCCGAGCGAGAACTGCCCGGTGAACCCGAGGACCAGCGCGAGCCCCATCACCGCCAGCAGGCTCATGCCCACGCGGACGATGATGTCGGTCAGGTAGGGGTCGGTCCAGGGCACGGCGTAGATCTGGATTGCCCAGACGATGGCGATGCCGGCCGCCATCGCGGCCCAGCCGATCATCGCGCCGCGGGTCATCAGACCTTCTCCGGGGCGTGTTTGCCGAGCAGGCCGGCAGGACGCACCAGCAGGATGACGATGAGGAGGCAGAAGGCGATGGCGTCGCGGTAGGTGCTCGTCAGGTACCCGCTGACGAAGGTCTCGGACAGGCCGAGCAGGATGGCCCCCACGACAGCGCCCGGGATGGACCCGATCCCGCCGACGACGGCGGCGACGAACGCCTTGAGCCCCATGTTCGTCCCCATTTCGGGGTCGATCTTGTGCATGTCGACGGCTCGGAGGAACGCGGCAGCCCCAGCCAGACAGGAGCCCAGCGCGAAGGTGAAGGCGATCACCCGATCCACTGGGATTCCCATCAGCGCGGCGGCGTCACGGCTGTGGCTCACGGCGCGCATCGCGCGGCCCATCTGGGTGCGCTCGACGATGTGGTGCAGCGCGACCATGAGCACGAGCGTGACGGACAGGGTGATGACGTCCATGCTGCGCAGGCTGAGGCCCTCGGCGAGCTGCCATTGGGTCTGCGGGAGCAACGTCGGAAAGCTCGCGAGCGGGCCCGCTGCGATGAGGGTGCCGTTCCGGAGCAGCATCGACACGCCGATGGCGGTGATCAGCAGGTTGAGGCGGCCGGACTTTCGGAGCGGCCGGTAGGCCAGCCGCTCGATCGCCATCCCGAGGATCGCGCAGAACGCCATGGTGCCCACGATCACGAAGCACACCGAGACCAGCGTCGGGTCCTGATCGGCTCCGCTCCAACGTGCGAGGTACAACGACGCGAAAGCCCCCATCATGAACACCTCGCTGTGCGCGAAGTTGATGAGCTGCAGGGTGCCGTAGACCATGGTGTAGCCAAGCGCGATCAGGGCGTAGATCGCCCCGAGCGACAGGCCGTTGATGAGCTGCTGGAGAAAAACGGTCATCGGGTCGGGCCGCTACGGCGTGGTGACGGCGGCGGGCGCGCTGGCGGGCGCCGCGGCGGGCGGCGCAGCGGGGTCCACCGGGGCAGCGGCGGGCGGCGCAGCGGGGTCCACCGGGGCAGCGGCCGGGTCGGCGGTGGCCGAGGCGGGCGCGATCGATTCGACGAACTTGTTTCCCTTTTCGGTGACTTCGACGACCACGGCGGGCTTCTGTGCGTTTCGCTTTTCGTCGATGGTGATGTTGCCGGTCACGCCGGGGAACCCGGCGGTCTTCGCGAGCTGGTCGCGCAGCGCGGCACGAGCCGCTTTTCGTGAGCCCTCGGTGGCCGGGACCGACGAGCGGTCGGCCAACGCCTCCAGCACCTTCGGATCCTTCGCGATCTCGGTCATCGCCGCGTAGAGCACCATGGCCGAGTCGTACCCGAGCGCGGCCAGCCCATCCGGCTTCTCGTGGTACTTCGCATCGTACTTCGCGATGAAGTCCTGGACGATGGGGTTCGGGTCGTCGACGGCGTAGTGGTTGGTGAAGTACCCGCCGGTGATGGCCTCGCCGCCGATCTTCGTGAGCTCCGCGCTGTCCCAGCCGTCGCCGCCGAGGAACGGCCCCTTGAAGCCTAGCTCGCGGGCCTGTCGGGCGATGAGCCCGACGTCTGTGTAGTAGCCGGGGATGAAGATGGCGTCGGGGCTCTTGGCGATCATCGAGGTGAGCTGGGCCTTGAAGTCTACGTCGCCCTGTGAGTAGGCCTCTTCGTCCGCGATGGTCCCGCCCATGGCGGTGAACGTCTCGGTGAAGAACTGGGCGAGGCCGGTGGAGTAGTCGCTCTTGACGTCCTTGAGGATGCCGACGTTTCGCAGCGCCTTGGAATTGTAGGCGAACGTGGCGACCGCAGTGCCCTGGAAGGGGTCGATGAAGCAGACGCGGAAGATGAAGTCGCCCTGCTCGGTCACCTTGGGGTTGGTCGACGACGGGGAGATCATCGCGATGCCGTTCGCCTGCAGCATGGGGGCGGCGGCGAGCGAGTTGGTGGACGCGACCTCACCCAGCACCGCGACGGGGCGGTCCTGCGAGATGATCTTGCCGACGGCGGTGGCCGCCTCCTCCGGCTTGCCCTGATCGTCCTCCACGACGATGCGCACCTTCACGCCATGAATGCCCCCTTTCTCGTTCAGCGCGTCGGTGGCGAGGTCGATGCCGTTCCGGGTGGAGATGCCGAACGTCGCCTGTGCGCCGGTGAGCGAGCCATACTCCCCGACGACGATCTCTCTCACCGGGACGACGGGGTCGCCGGCGCATGAGGGGAGCAGGAGCAGGGCGAGGGCGGCGGGGAGGGCGGCGGGGAGGGCGGCGGACATGAAGCTGGACAAGGGGACTCCGAAAGTTGGCTGGATTCTATGGAAACGCGCGGCTGAGTCAAGCGCCGATCGATACTCAGGTGCTCGACGGCACGGACGAGGCGGTCCGCCGCCCCGCCAACATCCCACACGCCGAGTCTTTGTCCTGCCCCACCGAGTAGCGGCGCACCACCGGCACCCGGAGCACCTGCAGCCGGTTCAGGAGCTCCGATAGCTCCGCGGGCGTCGCCCGCCTGAACCCGCCGTCGCGCTCCGACCGGCCGTCGTTCACGTCGATCAGGTTGATGCGCAGGGGCAGGTCGCTCAGCATCGCGCGTAGCCCTTCCACCTCGTCGTCGCCGGTGTTCACCCCGCCGAGCACGACCCAGGCCACGGTGACGCGGTCTTGCGCGATCGTGGCGTACTCCCGGATCGCGGCGACCAGCTCGGCCAGCGGGGTCCGCCCAGCTACCGGCAGGAGCTCCGCCCGGCGCGCCGCTACGGTGGATGTGAGCGAGATGATGAGCTTGTATGGCTGTAGTTCTCGCGTGTACCGGCGAATCTGCGGGACCAGGCCCACCGTGGAGATGGTGATGTTCTCCTTCGCGACCCGGCCGCCCGCGGGGTTGCACAAGATTCGGGCGGTCTGGATCACCGCGTCGTAGGAGTGGAAGGGCTCGCCCTGACCCATGAAGACCGCGCCGTTGACGCGGCCTGGGGTCTCATCCCGCACCGTCAAAAAGGCCGAGATGATCTCCCATGGGGCGAGGTTCCGAGTGAGCCCGAGCCGTCCGGTCGCGCAGAACGCGCATTGCATCGCGCAGCCGACCTGAGAGGACAAGCAGACGGTGTAGTGGTCGGGCTTGAGCAGACCGATGCGGACCGCCTCGGACAGCGCGCCGTCTGGAGAGCGAAACAGGTAGCGCACGCTCTTGCCTTCCTCGTCGGGCACGCGCTCGAGCACCTCCAGACGCTCCCAGGTGGTTTGCCGGCGAATGGCTTCGACCAGCGCCCGGCGGGGCTCGCGGCGGGGCGTCGGGTCGGCCGCGCCCTCCGAGATGATCCGGGAGAGCACCTGACGCGCTTCGGTCAGGGAGCAGCGCTCTCCCGCCGCCTCCATGTGGGCGACGAGGTCTTCGGGGAGGAGGCCGAGGAGGTGGACGGTGGTGGGGGGCATGGAGGCGGGCCGGGGCGGCGGGAGTAACCTAGCCGGTGGCCGGCTCGGTTGTCGGTTGGTAGCCCCGTCGAGCTAAACGCGAACGTCGACCTCGCGAACACGCGAGGCGCACGAAACTCGCCTTGCTCAGGACGAGCGGCCGCCCAGATCCGATCGGTGAGGCGCGCTGAAATGGAACTTTACGACCCAAGCTCCCCGTACCGCTCGGCGATCTCCGGGGTGGATCGGAGCAATGGCTGATTGTCGACCATACGATAGCGGACCTTGGACGTGGGAAGTAGCCGGGTCCAAACCTCCTCGATGGTGCTCCCGAATTCGCGCAATCCCGGCGCCAACGGTCCGCCCAGCGCGGATCCGAGTCCGGGGCCGCGATGATGGGAATCGGCCGGCTTCTTTGTAGGGGTGCACGGCCGGCCGGCAAAAATCCGCTCTCCACCTTCTGGTCGACCAGCTTGTCGACGCCGCCGATCAGGGTTGCTCCGAGAATTGGAAACGCGAAAACGTGCGCTGCGACCTGCCGGACCGCCTCGGCGAGGTCCCCCTTCTCCTTCTTCAGTTCGATTACCCCCAGATCGCCGGACGGCAGGATCGCGGCCGCATCCAGCTTGGTCGGCGTTGACTTGGTCCCGACGAACGTCGGGTGTTCGCGCCGCAGGCGATCGTGCAGTGCGTTGCGGTGCGCGGTGCCCGTCAACCCTCCCGACTTCACGAACCCCAATCGCACCTCGGTGTCCACGATCAGCGGCTCGCCGGCGACGTGATCGAGAGTGTACCTTCGGGCGAAGGCACCCTGGACCGCGCCCTCCCCTTCAAGGAAGTCGTCGCCAACCCGGCACTCGTTCAGGTAGGTCTGCAGCTCGGTCTTCAGGCCGGGCACCGCCGAGGCGGCGCGCGGACCGAAAATGCCAGGGCGCTGGTGCTTGTAGGCGTCTGCGGCATCGATACGGACCTCGCCGAGCGCGCCGCCGATGACGACGAGCGGCCGGCTCCGGCCCATGTAGATCATGAGGGCGCCGTGCTTGTGATCGTCGTCGTTGCGGCGGAGCTCGACGCGGGCCCGGCGTTCGATGGCCTTTGGGGAGCGCAGCCAGCCGGGGAGCCAATCAAGGCCGCCGCCGGGCCGGACGTGTCGGAACAGGGGTTCGGGCAGGGTGCGGTCGTAGTAGGCGCTCATGGGGCTACCTCCTCCCCCTCTTCCCCCGAAGCGCTCCCGCCAGAGCCGCCTGTCCAAGCGCGCGGCCTAAGGCCTTCCCGCCGTGTCCGGCTCCAGCGCTCCCGAGCACCGCGAGCGCGATCACCCCTGCAGCCAGGGCCCCGGTCGCGGCGGCGGCCGGGATCGCGAGGCTCACGGCAGCCACGTTCGGCGCCCTCTCGGTCGACGACGATGGCGGGGACGCCGCCGGGGACGCCGTCGGCACGGCCCCTTTGAGGTCCTCGCGCAGGGCCTGCGCCAGCAT
Source organism: Myxococcales bacterium (assembly GCA_009692605.1). GTDB lineage: Bacteria > Myxococcota_A > UBA796 > UBA796 > SXON01 > CAIUMM01. The sequence goes on along the minus strand of SHYV01000001.1, from coordinate 11,559 downwards.
GTTCGTCGCCTGCGCGTCACTGGGTCGCGCGGTCGGGCTCGGTGCGCCAAGGCAACGCAGGAACGCGCCGAACACGCCGTTCACCCCTTCGCCCGGGTGAGGGACCCAGACGCCGGTGTGCAGCTCATGGAGCGTCAGCGCCAACGACCAGAGGTCGCTCCGGGGGGTGCACAGGCCGCTCTGCCGCGTCTCGGGCGCCATGTACCGGGCGGTGCCGACCCCTTCTCCGGTGAGCGTGAGCGACGGGTCCCCGGGTCGAAATGCGACGCCTAGGTCGCTGAGCCGCACGCGGCCTTGATTGTCGACGAGGAAGTTCGAGGGCTTGATGTCCCGGTGGATGATGTTCGCGGCGTGCAGAGCGACGACCGCACGGAGCATCTGCTCGGCCCATGGCAGGAGCACCGCCAACGGTTGTCCTCCTGCTTGAACGCTCTGTTGCAGGCTCCCGCACATCAGGCCCATCTGGATCCAGCGTCGTCCGTCCGCGAGCGTGCCCTCGGCCATGACCGGCACGACGTGATCCGAGGCGATGGCCGAGAGATCCCGATACTCTCGCTGAAAGCGCTCGATCGCCACCGGGCTGCTGACCAGATCGTGGTGTATTACCTTCACCGCGCACTCCGCGCCTGTCCGCCGATCGCGAGCTCGGAAGACGCGCGCCATGCCGCCGCTCCCGAGGGGCTCCAAGATCTCGAAGAGCGTGGTGAGGGGGTTGTCGATCGACGTCGGCGCGGGGCCAGCGGGGGGCTGAGCTGCGGGCCCGAGGGCTGCCGCGGGCACCTCCAAAACGCGCGCTTCTGGGAGGGGACGTGGGTACCGGAGCCCGCCCAGCCGCTCGTCGATCTCAACCCACTTCGCGGCGTGTAAGGAGAACTCCTTGTCGCGGTTCGGATGCGAGGGGGAGCTCAGCGAGATCGTGCCGCCTACTACGCGGTCGCACACCAAGACCGCGACGTCCCCGTTGCCGTCCCGGTCGGCGGCGACGTAGGGGTGGAGGAGCAGCGCGCTGCGAGCGTCGGGCCGGATCCAGTACACGGCGTCCTTCAGCAGCGGCTCCGACATGTCCACGTCTTCGGACAGCCCATCCCCGGCCAGGCACTGGCCGCGCCCGGTGTGACGCCCGTTCGTGCCGGCGCTGACGTCGGCGGTGAACGCTCGGTACGAGGCCAGAAACGCGGCCTCGCTGAGGACCTGAGTGAGCGCTTCCTGAAACCGTTGGCAGTGCGCGAACTCGCCAGATGGGGTGCTGTCCTTGGTGTGCGCTTCGTTGTTCCGAGCCGCGATCGCCTGGATCAGCGCGACCTGAAGCGGCCCCTCGTTGCCGGCGTCGTCGCGCATCCCAAAGACGAGATCGTCGCAGAAACGACGGCGCCGCGTCTTGATCAGCGCGGTGAGGTTGTTCAGTATGAGGCGCCAGGAGCCGTCGCTGAACTCGCGCAGCTTCTCGTCCACGAATCGATCCGTCTTCGGGTCCGTCGGCCCCAGCCGGTACTCGGCGAGCGTGACCGCGCAGAGCCAGCGGACGATCACGCCGATGCACACACGCTGTTGGCGCAGCCGGTCTGCGCCGGGACGGGCGTTGAGCACGCGCTTCCAGGCGTCGGCGATCGGCCAAGGGTATTCGTGGAGGACGCGGTGATCCAGACCGGTGATCATCGCGGGAGTGTAGCGCGTCTCGGTGAGTCAGCGGCGCTCCCCTTGGGCCCGACCCTACTCCACCCACCACACGCAGTACCCCGCCCCTTCGACCACGAGGCTGTCGCGCCCCCCGCCGTCCCCCCCGCCGTCCCCCCCGCCGTCCAGCGCGACGAACAGGCGGCGTCCCCGGCTCAGGCGCTCGAAAACCAGCCCCCCCGGCGGTGCCCATGGCATCAGGCGCGTCCCATCGATCAGCTGCCGGCGCACCAGCGCGAGCGCGACGATCAGCGGATCATCGAGGTCTGCGAGGGTCAGCACGGGGTGCCGGGACAAGAGCAGCCCCGCCACCCGCAGCCGAGCCTCACCCGTGCTCCCCTCCGCCCAACCTGCGCTCGGCCCTCCCCCCCGCCCTCCCCCCCGCCCCACGACCACCCCCACCCCCCTGAGACGCGCTGCCCGCCCGAGCGCGAGCATGTCGGGGATGCGGGCGCGGACCCGCGGGTCGACGGCGATCAGGCCTACGCCGAGCCGATCGAGATCATCGAGCCGGGGCAGGGTGTTTTTAAGCTCCGACGCCGTCCGAACGGCCAAGACCATCGGCTCGCCGTCGGGGGGGGCGGACTCCTCGTCACCCGCAGGGCGCGTGATGGGGGACATCATCAAGAGGACAAGGCGGACGAGGAGCACGGGGCACCATGGATGTTGCCGGTCCATCGCAAGGCGGGTGCCACGGCAGACGTGGCTGGGCTCTGACAGACTATGCGATAGGAAGGCGGGTTTATGGCTTGTGGATCTCGGCTTGATTCGCCGCTGACGGTCGTCCGACGAAACCCCGGCGGACGGTGGTCACTCCGGCGGACGTCAAGCCCGCTTCGTCCGATTTGAATACCTGCCGAGTGTGCGCCCGCTCCCTCCGACGGTGATCCTCCTCGGCCTCACCAGCTTCTTCACCGACGCCGGCTCGGAGATGATCTTCCCGCTGCTGCCCCTGTTCCTGATCGGCACGGTGGGTGTGACCCCCGTGTTCCTCGGCGTCGTGGAAGGAGCGGCCGACGTCGTCTCCAGCGCGCTGAAGCTCATCGCGGGTCGGCTCTCGGACCGGGTGGGCGCGCGCAAGCCGCTGATCATGGTTGGGTACGGGCTCGCTGGTGCGGTTCGGCCGCTCATGGCCTTCGCAGCGGCGCCATGGCACGTCCTGCTGATCCGGCTGACCGACCGGGTGGGCAAGGGGGTGCGTGGGGCGCCGCGGGACGCCCTGATCGCCGACGCCGCCGAAGAAGGTCAGGCGGCGCGTGCGTTTGGCTTCCATCGCGGCATGGATCACGCGGGAGCGGTCGTGGGCCCGCTGATCGCCGCCGCGCTCTTGGCCAGCGGTATGTCCCTGCGCACGGTGTTCCTGTGCGCGGCCGTGCCCGGAGTCCTCGCGTTCGCCACCACCGCGATGCTGAAGGAGCGTCCCCCAACTAACCCTGGTCCCGGTGGGCCATCGGTTGGCCCAACCGGCGATGTTCTCGCCGGGCCGGTCGCGCTCCCGGCTGGGTTCTGGCGGCTGCTTGGTGTGTTCGCCCTGTTCGGGCTTGGCAATTCGTCGGATGCGTTCCTTTTGCTCCGCGCCCGGGATCTCGGCGTGGCAGATGCCAGCATCCCGTTGCTCTGGAGCTTTTTCCATGTGTCCAAGGTGGGGTGGTCCGCGTTTGGCGGCTGGCTCGGTGACGCCCTGCCTCGCCGAACCACGATCATCGCCGGCTGGGTGGTCTATGGCTGCGTCTACCTGCTCTTCGGGGTCGCGACGGCGTCTTGGCAGGCGTGGGCGCTGTTCGGGGCCTACGGGGCTTATTTTGGCCTGACCGAACCGGTGGAGAAGGCGTTGGTTCGCGACGTGGTGCCGGCGGCTCTGCGCGGCACGGCCTACGGTTGGTACGGCGTCGTCACCGGGGCGATGGCGCTGCCGGCGTCGCTGCTGGTTGGGGGCCTGTGGGGCTTCGCCGGCCCGGCGGTCGCGCTCGGGGTTGGCGCTGGGCTGGCGATGTTGGCGGCGGGGCTGCTGGCCGCCCTCCCGGCCGCCCTCCCGGCCGCCATCCCGATCGAATCGCGCGCGTGACTCCCACCCATCCAGCCCGCTCGCCGCGTGACTCAGGCGACGGCGCAGCATACAAAAAACCGCGATGGAATTTCCGCGGCCGTTTGGCCGTTACCAGCTTTTGGAGCCGCTTGCCCAAGGGGGCATGGCTGAGGTTTTTCTGGCACGAAGTGTCGGTCTGGAGGGGTTTGAGAAGCGGCTGGTGATCAAGCGGATTCTCCCCGATCTGGCCCGCAACCCGCGCTTCGTCAGCCTGTTCATCCACGAAGCCAAGCTCTCGGTCGCCCTGACCCATCCCAACATCGTGCAGGTCTTCGAGCTCGGGAAGGTCGACGACGATCCCTACCTCGCGATGGAGTTCATCCACGGGGCGGACCTCACCCACGTGCTCCGGGCGCTGCGGCGGGATGAGCGGCGAATGCCTGTCGCGGTCGCCGTCGCGATCGGCGCCGCGATCTCCCGCGGGCTCGCCTATGCGCACTCCCGGCGCACCGCCGAGGGCGTTCCGCTGCAGATCGTCCATCGCGACGTCAGCCCCCACAACGTGATGGTCAGCTTCGAGGGAGAGGTCAAGCTGGTCGATTTCGGGATCGCCCGGCTCGCCGCCACGCCCGAGACCGAGGGGGTGGACCCCCATTCTCTGGCGACCCAGCACGTGGGCGTTTCGGCGGCTGCCGACCCACCCCGCGGCGGGAAGTTCGCTTACATGTCGCCCGAGCAAGCGAATGGCGAGCGCCTCGACGGCCGATCCGATCTCTACGCGGTTGGAATCGTGCTGTATGAGATGCTCGCCGGCCGGCGGCTCTACGAAGGCACCCCTGAGGACAAGCTTCGGGCCTTGACCTCGGGGGTGCTCCCGGACCTTCAGGCCCTCAACCCCGACGTGCCCGACGACCTCGTCGCCATCGTTCATCGGGCGCTGGCGCTGGACGTCAACGCCCGCTACCCGACCGGCACGGAGCTGGATGAGGACCTGCGCGCGTTCCAGTACCGGCACGCCGCACGTGCGGGCGGAGCGCAGATCGCCGCCCTGATGAAGGACTTGTTCCCGAATGAGGCGCTCGGGGGAAGGATGGACGCCGGCCTTCGGCAGCTGGTCGCGGATCTGGACGCGATGCACACCGGCGTCGAGCCGGACCGGTCGGCGATGTCCATACTCGACACCGCGGTCAGCCATCAGGAGACCCCTGCGTTCCGAAGCACCCCGTCGGGCGAGCATCGGTCGATCGTGGTCCTGACCGCCGAGGCCAATGGCCTGACCGACCACTCGGTGAACGCCGAGTCGGAGGACATCGCGCGCATCCACATTCGGATGCTGCGCGGGGTGCGGGAGCTCGTTGTTCGGTTGGGCGGGGTGGCCGATCGTTACGATGACGACACGCTGCGAGTGTTCTTCGGTCTTCCGCGTTCGTTGGGGGACGACCTCGACCGCGCGTTGATCTGCGCGGGCGAGCTCCACCGGCTGGCCGAGCGCCAGCGCAAGAAGGGGCTCGCCGTCGAGTTCGCCATCGCCGTGCATGTCGGGGACCTCACGGTGGCGCGCCCGATCGGCAACCGCTACCGCTACGCGGCGCATGGGGACACGCTCAAGATGCCGCAGCGGCTGGCCTGGGCAGCGGAGCCGGGGACCACGCTGGTGAGTGAGAAGGTCGCGGCGCTCGCCGGGGACCGGTACCCGTTCGAGCCGGGACCGGCCCTACGTCGCAAGGGGGGCCGGGCGATGCAGCGCACCTTTGTGCTCGCGGGGGGGCGTCGGGCGGGGGGGCGTGGGAGCAGCGGGGGATGGTTGCGCCGGGCCGACGAGCTGGAGGTGATGCGCGACGCCATCGCCCGCCTTCGGGATGGGCTTGGCACCAGCCTCTGCGTGGTTGGGGAGGCGGGCGTCGGAAAGAGCCGCTTCTTTGCGGAGCTGCGCGACCTCGCGCAGCGGCGCAGCCTGCTTAACTTCCACGCACGCGCGGCTCCCTTCTCCACGAGGCCCTTCTCGGCGACACGCGACCTCCTCGCCGACATTCTTGGCATCCGGGATGGCGCCTCCGCGGCCGTTACGGCCGAGCGGCTGACCCGGCTTGGTGGGCTTGGCCTGGATGGCGCAGAGTCTGCGGTGATTTCGGCGCTGTTCCAGTTCGAGCTGGGGCCACCGAAGGCTGCGGCGGCCGGGCCGTCTCGCCGGGCCCCGCACCGGCGCCCGCCTCCGCCGCGTGAGGCGATTTTTTCGGCGTGCGCTCACCTCATCGCCGGGATCTGCAGGGAGGGACCGGTGATGCTCATGCTCGAAGACGTGCAGCATCTCGATGATGCCGAGGCCGAGCTCTTTGCCCATCTCCTGCGCGTGTGCGTCGGCCAGCCGGTCATGCTCCTTGCCTCGTGGCGCACTGACGAGGATGGCGCCCGATTTTCCGGCCTCGTCCCGGTGCGGCTTGCCCCGCTGCCGCCTGAGCAGGCTGGCCAGTTCGCGAGCGCGCTGCTCGGCGCTACGGCGATTGGCCCCGACCTCACCCGGCTGCTGCTCCGGACGGCGGAGGGAAATCCCCTTTACCTGGAAGAGATCCTGAAGGCGCTTCGTCAGGGCGGGCGCATTTGGTACGAGGGCTCTACGGCGAGGCTGAAAGACCCGCACCTCGATCCCGGCCTGCCGGATACGCTGCAGGGCCTGGTGGACGCGCGCATTGACGCGCTGGAGCCCGGTGCGCGCGGTGCGCTGCAGGTGGCGGCGGTCATCGGGTTCGACTTCTCGGCGGCCCTGCTCGGGGCGGCGCTCGGCGCCGAGGACCCGACTCCGATCGTCGGGGAGCTTGTGCGCGGCGGCCTGATCGCGCCGGAGTCGCCGGTGGCGGGCACTCAATACGCCTTTCGCTCCGTGCTGATCTGGGAGGCGGTGCTCCGCGGGATCCTCGCCGTGCAGCGCCGCGAATACCATCGATTGGTAGCCTCTGGGATGGAGCGCCAGTACGCCGGTCGCCTTGACGCGATGGGCGAGGCCTGGGCGACGCATGCGCACGCCGGCGGGCGGATTCGTGACGCGGCGGCTTCCTTGCTTCGTGTGGCGGAGCTTGAGCATCATGCCGAGCGCAGCGATCGGGCGTTGGAGTGCCTACAGCGTGCGCTCGCTTGGCTGGAGAGGGGCCCCCGGACCGAGAAGGACCCGATGTTGGAGGCCAGCCTGCACCTCTTGGCCGGCGAGCTCAGCTTGTTGCTCGGACGACCGCGGACGCTGGCGCACCTGGAGGTCGCGTTGGACATCGCGGGCGAGATCGGGCCGCCCGAGGTGGAGGCGCGGGCCATGCTGGCGCTGGGGAAACTGCACCACGCTCAAGGGCGGACGGGCACGGCGCGCATGCATTTGGAGAGCGCGCTGGAGACGCTCGCCGCTCGGGCGTTCGCCGGGGGGGGCGGCGCCGGGGGGAGCAGCGGGCCGGGGCCTGAGCAGCGCTCGCGTGTCGTGGATGCGCTTGAGGCGCTCGCCGCGATCGCCCTTCAGGAAGGGAAGCCCGAGGAGGCCCAGCAGCGGTACGCGGAGGGTCTCGTCGCGGCGGGGGACGACGCCTCTCTTGCCGCCCGCGTCGACGTCGGTCAGGCCGTGGCGGCGCTTCGGCGGGGGGAGATGGACACCGCCGAGGCCCTGTTGCGCGCCGCTCTGCCCCTCGCGGAGGCCGCAAAGGACCGCATCCTTCAAGGGCGAATCCTCAACAACCTCGGGCTCGCGGCGTTCCAGCGCGGGAGCTACCACGACGCTCTTGATGCGTTCCGAAAGGCCCTCGAGGTTCGCGCCGGGCTCGGATATCGTCAGGGAGAGGCTGTAAACCTACATAATATCGGCGATGCGTGGATGCGGCTCGGCGACGACGGACGCGCTTTTACGGCCTTCGAAGAGAGCCGCGAGATCGCGCGAACCAGCGGCCTTGGCCGGTTCGTCGCCATGAACGACGTCTACCTCTGCTACTTGCGGGCGCTTCGGGCCGAGGGCGGCGCCGAGCTCGAGCTCAACCGTGCGGTCGCCGCCTGCAAGCAGGTGGGGGATGCCGAGACTGCGCTGATGGGGCGGCTGTTCCTGGCTCGGCTTGCCCACCGGCGTGGAGAGGACATCGCCCATGTGCTCGAGCAGGTGCGCACGGAGGCGGAGCGGCTGGGCCTGCGAGGGTTGGAGAGAGAGATCGGGGGGACCGGGCCGCAGGAGGGATAGGCTCCGATGCATGCTCATCGTCTCACTGATCGCTTTGCTGATCCCCTCGCTGATCTCCTGTTCCAGGCCCCCTGACGACTCCGGCAGCCCGGACGCCGACCGCGACGGCTGGAACGCCGATCAGGACTGCAACGACTCCAATACGCTCGTGTTTCCGGGTTCGACCGAGGTCTGCAACGGCGAGGACGACGACTGTGATGACGCTGTCGACGAAGATTTCGATATGGACGGGGACAGCACCCTGACCTGCCCGGGCCCGCAGGCCGACTGTGACGACGGCAACGCAGCCGTGAACCCCTTCGCGGATGAGATCTGCGGCGACGACCTCGACAATGACTGCTCCGGCGCGCTCGACGACGTCGCAGATGGGGACGGAGATGGCGTAAACGGCTGTTTTGACTGCGATGATGAGGACGAGACGACCCATGCCGGCGCGCCCGACCCCTGCGATGGAGTGGACAACGACTGCGATGGAGCGGTGGACGAGGACTTCGACGCCGACGGAGACGGCGTGGCGGCGTGCAGCGGGGACTGCGACGACACCGACCCCGACCGGGCGCCCAACCACCCTGAGGAGTGCGACGAGCAGGACAACGACTGCGACGGCGAGATCGACGAGGGCTTCGACGCCGACGCCGACGGGGTGTCCGCCTGCCGCGGGGACTGCGACGACACCGACGCTGCCCGCTACTTCGGCAACGTCGAGGTGTGCGTTGACGGCATCGACAACGACTGCAATGCGCTCACCAGCGAGGACACCGACGCCGATGGCGACGGCTACACCTTCTGCGATGGAGACTGCGACGACGGTGTCGCCGCCACGTTTCCTGGCAGCCCGGAGTCCTGTGACGGAGCGGACAACGACTGCGATGGCAGCGTGGACGAGCTCCGCGAGTGCTACAACTGCTACGCGGAGGGCAATTACGACTATTGCACCAACTACGTGTCGTGGACCACCGCGCGCGACATCTGCGCCGCGTTCGGCGAGCAGCTGGTGATCATGAATGACGCCACCGAGAACTTCGGCGTCAGCACCACGGCCTACTACAGCTACTTCGGCGGCGCCTCTTGGATCGGGCTCAACGACCGCGACTCCGAAGGGACCTGGGTCTGGGTCGACGGCTCACCGCTCACCTACTCCGCTTGGTATTCGGGTGAGCCCAACGACTCCGGCGGGGAAGACAACATCGGCACCAACTTCGGCGCGGTCGGGTACTGGAACGACTACGGCGACGCCTCGACGCTGCCGTTCACGTGTGAGCTGTTTTGACCCCGGCCGGTCCACGGATGCGCGTCATCTGGGACCGTCCGGAGGCCTGCCCTTACCTGCCCAACCGCGAGGCGCGCCTGCCGCTGCGGGTGGCGGACCGCATGGTGAAGCCCGCAGAGTTCGACGTGCTGCTCGAGGAGGGCGACCGCCGCTCTGGCCGCTTCCTGTACCGCGCCTCCTGTGGTTCCTGCAGCGAGTGCCGGCCCCTCCGTGTGCCCATCGCCGAGTTTTCGGCCACGACCTCCCAGCGGCGCAGCGTGCGCAAGAACCAGGATGTCACCGTTCGCATCCTCCCGCCGGACTGCACCCCGCGGCACCTCGATCTCTACAACCGGCACAAGATCGGCCGCGGGTTGTCGCGCTCCGGCGAGCCGCTCGACGAGGAAGGGTACCGCCGCTGGCTGGTCGACACCTGCGTGGACACCGTGGAGGCCCAGTACTTCGTCGGGGAGCGGATGATCGCGGTTTCAATCCTCGATCTTGGCGAGACGAGCGTGTCGAGCGTGTACCACTACTTCGACCCCGAAGACTCCAACCGCTCCATGGGCGTCTACTCGGTGCTTTGGGAGTTGGCGTGGTGCAGGGTAAATAATTTCAAGTGGTACTACCTTGGTTACTACGTCAAGGACTGCAACCACCTGAACTACAAGGACCACTACTCTCCCAACGAGAAGAAGATCGACGGCGTGTGGGTGAGGTAGCTTAGAACGCGGCGTGATCCCGACGGCGTTCGCTGGTGAACGTCTCCCCGGTGTTCTCGGTCACCAGCTCATAGAGTCGGGCCTGCTTCCCCTCCCGCGGCCGCAGGATGCGCCCCAGCCGCTGAACGTTCTCGCGCACCGTCCCGGAGCCGCTGACCACGATGGCCACTTCGGCGTCCGGGATGTCTACGCCCTCGTTGAGCACCCTCGAGGTGACGAGCGCCCCAACGTCGCCCCTGGTGAACGCCTCGATCCAGTGTCGACGCTCTTTCACGTCGGTGTGGTGGGTGATGCAGGGGATCAGCAGCGTGCGCGAGATCCGCATGGCGGTGGCGTTGTCGTTGGTGAAGACGATCGCCCGTCGGCCCCACTCCTCTGCGAGCAGGTCGGCCACCATCGCGAGTTTTCGCTCGCCGCCCTGGATGATGCGCTTGCACTCCATGTGGGCCTTGTGCGCAGCGCGGCCGGCCTGCGAGCGCGAGGCCAGCATGATGAACCGCTGCCAGTCTTCGGTCGAGCGGATGCGGATGTGGTTCTGGTCGAGGAAGTCCTTGTAGCGGGCGCGCAATTCGTCGTGCCGGGCGCGCTCGGCGTCCGAGAGCGACACCGTGATCACCTCGGTGGTGTAGGGCGCGAGGAAATCCCCAGCCAATTCGGGGATCTCCTTCCGGAAGACGATCTCGCCGATCAGCTCGCCATACCGCGCATGGGCGCCGTCCGGCCGCTCCGGGGTGGCGGTCAGGCCGAGCCGGAACGGGGCGATCAGCGAACGCGCGGCGTGGGCGTAGCCGGCCGCGGGCAGGTGGTGACACTCATCCCAGATGACCAGGCCGAAGCGATCCCCGTAGCGGTCGATGTGGATGAACACCGAGTCGTAGGTGGCTACCGTGATCGGCCGGATCTGGTGCGATCCGCCCCCCAGCGCGCCAATCAGCTCCTCGCCGAACGCGCGGCGCAGGTTGCCGTACCACTGGGAGAGCAGGTCAAGCGTGGGGACGACGACCAGCGTGCTGCGCTTCGCCTGCAGGATCGCCAGCTCGGCGACGAAGCTCTTTCCTGCGCCGGTGGGCAGCACGATGACGCCCTGATTGCGGGCGGCCCGCCACGCGGCGACGGCCTCCGTCTGGTACTCGCGGGGCGCACGGGAGGTCAGCGCTCGCAGCGTGTCGAGCTTCTCGTAGCCCCGTGTCCGGTCCTCCAGCGGCACGCCGCGGTCCCTCGCCGCGAGGACCACCGGCGCGTAGAGCGCAGCCTGCGCGCGTCCGCGCCCGATCCTCCGGTCCCATTCCACGCCGGGGGGCAGGTCGGCCTCCGCGCAGCCGTCGAGCACGAGCGTGCCGCCTTCGTAACGAAGGGACCAGGCCGCGGGGGGATCGCTCTGGCGTTCCATGTTCACGCTGTATCGGCATGCCCCCCGCCGTTCAACGGCGGACCGTTGCCGGCGTGTCCCGAGCGCGGTCAGGGCTCACTCGAACGTCGTCGGCGTCGCAGCGAGGTACAGCCTATAGAGCTGGGCGAACGGGAGCACCGCGAATGGGATGGAGGCCAGCCCGGCGAGCTGCCATTGTCGGGCCCGCAGCAGCGGCGCCGGAAGCAATCCAAGGAGGATCGTCCCGAGCCACGGGTAGGCAAGGTGCGGCTCGACTGGTGTGTCCGCTCGCGCCATCCAGAGGAATTGCGCGAAGGC
>SHYV01000140.1 GCA_009692605.1 Myxococcales bacterium | reverse complement strand
TCGACGCCGCGGGGCGCGCGGGGGTGTCGACGTGCGTGTTCATCTCCTCCGTGGCGGTGCACCGACCGTTCGCGTACAGCATGGGCGAAGAAGACGGTTTGGCCACCGCCGACGCCTACGGCGCGACCAAGGCCACGGGGGAGATCTTCCTTCGGGCGGCGGGCGCCACCCACCGCATGACAGGGGTGGTCGTTCGTCCGGGCCCGATCGTGGGTCCTCCTGCCTTTGCCGGGGGCTCCTTCCGAAGCGACCACCGGATCGCGGACATGGTCTCGGCGTCGTTGGCGGGGCGATCCCTCCACGCCGCGCGTGGCGAAGGGCGTCAGTTCTCGGACGTGGCCGCGGTGTCGCGAGCCGTCGTGCGGCTCACGGCGGCCGCGAATCCACATCCCACCTACCTCTGCCTCGATCGCGACATCATCATCTGGGTACCGGTGGCCCGGATGGTGATCGAGGCGGCCGGCTCGCGGAGCCAGTTCGTGCCCGGGGATGAGGATTCGTCCGCTCCAGTGCCTCGCTTCCGGGTGGAGAGGCTGGAGCGCCTGCTCGGTGGCCCCTCCGACGCCCTCGAGGCGCTGAAGGCGCACATCGCCCATTTGGTCACTGCGCACGCAGCAGGAGGATGAAGGGCGCGCCCGCGGGCGCTCGTGTCGCCGCGCATCGGCACGGACGAGTACGCTGGCGACCCGCTCGACTGGTCGATCACATGCACGGCGAGGACGGAGGTCGGCCGGCGCTCGACGGCCGTCGCATCCAAGGCATCGTCTTGGAGAACCTCGATTACTCCGAGCATAGTGGCAATCTGGAGTACACTGCGGCAGGCGAGGTCGTGCTGTTCGAGGAGCCGTTGTAGGGTCGGGACCGGAGACTGTTTGGAGCCGACCGCCGGATCTCGCGCTAAGACTCCGGCGCATCCAGAGGCCCTCCATGAGTTCGACCGCGCCGTCCGCCACCCCGCCCTCCTTTCCCGCACGCAGCTACGCTTTCACGCCCTACGTCGCCGCCCAGAACTGGATCGGCGGGCAATGGGTCGACGCCGCCAGCGGCGCGACCATCCCGGTCGAGAACCCACGCCACGCCAAGGTGATGTCGCACGTCGCGATGTCGGGAACGGCGGACGTGGACGCCGCGGTGAAGGTCGCCCAGGTCGCCTTCAAGACGTGGCGCCTCGTGCCCATCAAGGAGCGGGCAGACGTATTCTACCGGCTGAAGCAGCTCATGGAGCGCGATCTCGACGAGCTCGCCTGGCTGGCCTCCCACGAGAACGGCAAGACCTTCGCTGAGGCCAGAGCAAGCGTGATGAAGGGCATTGAGTGCGTGGAGTTCGGCGCATCGCTGCCCAACATCGCGGCGGGTGAGCAGCTTGATGTGAGCCGCGGCGTGAATTGCCGCATCGAGCACGAGCCGCTGGGCGTGGTCGCGGGGGTCACCCCATTCAACTTCCCGATCATGGTCCCGCTGTGGATGCTCCCGCAGGCCCTCGTGGGCGGGAACACCTTCATCCTCAAGCCCTCGGAGCAGGTTCCGCTCGGCGCGCTGAAGCTGGCCGTGCTCCTTAAGGAGGCCGGCCTCCCCGACGGCGTGTTCAACATCGTGAACGGCGGCGTGGACGCCGTCACGGCGCTCGCCGATCACCCGGACATCAAGGCCATCGCGTTCGTCGGCTCCACGAAGGTCGCGAAGCTGCTCTACGCCCGCGGCGCGCAGACCGGCAAGAGCATGCTGTGCCTCGGCGGCGCCAAGAACCACCTGATCGTCGTGCCCGACGCAGACGTCGCGCTCACGGCAGCAAACGTGGTCGCCAGCTACACGGGGTGCGCCGGGCAGCGCTGCATGGCCGCCTCCGTGCTCCTCGCCGTGGGCGACGTGCACCACGTGATCGACGCGATCGTCGAGCAGTCGAAGAAGCTCCAGCTGGGCACCGAGATCGGCTCGATCATCAACGCGTCGTCCGTCGATCGCATCACCGGCTACATCGACGACGCTGAGAAGCGCGGCGCCAGCGTGCTCGTCGACGGGCGTGGACAGACCGGCGACTCTCCCGGAGACCACGGGTACTGGGTCGGCCCGACCGTCATCGACGGCGTTTCGTCCGACATGCCGGCCGCGACCATCGAGATCTTTGGCCCCGTGCTCTCCATCGTCCACGTCCCGAACCTCGACGCCGCGCTCGCCATCGAGAACGCGAACGCCTACGGCAACGCCGCCTGCATCTACACCACCTCCGGCGCCGTCGCCCGCTACGTCACCGAGCGCGTCGAAGCCGGCATGGTCGGCGTGAACGTCGGCGTGCCCGTGCCTCGCGAACCCTTCGGCTTCGGCGGCTGGAACGACTCGAAGTTCGGCAGCGGCAACATCACCGGCATGGACGGCTACCGCTTCTGGACCCGGCCGCGCAAGGTCACCACCAAGTGGCAGCTGCAGGTCGACACCAACTGGATGAGCTGAACACCCATAATGGGTAGGATCCGCCCTCCGCGGATCCTACCCATTATGGGTAGAAAGGGCCCTCCGCGGATCCTACCCACTGGAGTATCGACGATGTCTGAGATGACCTCGCAAGAGATGATCGCCCTGTGCAAGAAGCACACGCTGTACACCTGGGCCGCGCAGGACGCAGTGGACCCGCTCGCCATCGCCCGCGCGGAGGGTGTGTACCTTTATACGGTTGACGGGCAGCGGATCCTCGACTTCAACAGCCAACTCATGAGCGTGCTTGTCGGCCACGGTCACCCCCGCGTGATCGAGGCGATGAAGAAGCAGATGGACACGCTGATCTACTGCTACCCACAGACGGCGACCGAGCCCCGTGCGAAGCTCGGAAAGATGCTCGCTGAGCTCGTCCCCGGCGACATCGACAGCTTCTTCTTCACCACCGGCGGGGCCGAGGCGAACGAGAACGCGATCAAGATCGCCCGGCAGTACACCGGGCGCTTCAAGATCCTCTCCCGCTACCGCAGCTACCATGGGGCCACCAACGCGACGATGCAGCTGACAGGCGATCCGCGCCGCTGGGCTAGCGAGCCTGGGGCCCCGGGCTTCATTCGCGTCATGGACCCCGTCCCTCTGGAGTTCTCCTTCGGGGCCACCGAGGAAGAACAGACCCGAAACCACCTGATCTACCTTGAGGAGACCATCCAGTACGAAGGACCGAGCCAGATCGCCGCGTTCTTCATTGAGCCGGTAACCGGCACCAACGGCGTGCTCATCCCGCCAAAGGGTTGGCTTCAGGGCGTGCGCGCGCTCACGAAGAAGTACGGCATCCTGCTGGTCTGCGATGAGGTCATGGCGGGCTTCGGGCGTACCGGCAAGTGGTTCAGCTTCGAGCACGGCGACATCGTCCCCGACATCGTCACCATGGCCAAGGGGCTGACCAGCTCGTACATCCCGCTGGGTGGCATGGGTGTCAGCGCGCCGATCGCGGAATTCATGCGCTCCCACGTGTTCGCTGGCGGGCTGACCTACAACTCGCACCCGCTGGCGATGGCGTGTGCAGTGAGCGTGCTCGAGGTGATGAAGGACGAGAAAATGGTGGAGAACGCGGCTCGGCTGGAGAGCGTGATGCGGCGGGAGATGGACCGGCTCCAGGCGAAGCACCCGTCGGTCAAGGAAGGGCGGGCCATCGGGCTGTTTGGCATGTTTGACATCCGTCGGAACGCGACCGGCGGGAACGACAAGCGGGGCGATCTGATCGCGCCGTACAATGGCTCCCACCCGGCCATGGGCAAGCTCGGCAAGTTCTTCCGTGACGAAGGGCTGTTCACCTTCATGCGCTGGTCCAGCTTTTCGGCGATCCCGCCGCTGTCCATCACCGAGGAGCAGCTCTGCGATGGCTTCGAGATCGTCGACCGCGGCCTGGAGATCACCGACGCCGCGTTCGAGGCCTAAGCGGCGTTACAATCCTCGGCGTGTATTTCATCACGCCGTGAGGTGAAATGCGGGAGGAGGGTTGTAACGGACGGACGCGGCCGGTTAGCCCGAGACCTCGTGACCGGTCACGAACACCCGTGGTTTCTCCCGCGTTCGGATGGCCTCGATCTCGTCCGCGGCGGAGTACCACAGGAAGGTGTCCGAGCCGATTTCCAGCCGCGGGATGGCTCCGAAGGGGCGGTGGTTCTCGTCGTGGAGCGTCCGGAATACGCGCGCCATTTCGTCCTCGCCGGTCAGCTGTGCGACGTGGATCAGCATGTAGGCGGCGTCGAGCAAGTTGGCCGTGCCGAGGCGGTACCACGGGTCCATCACCGAGTCGTGCCCGATGCCGACGCTCGCGCCGGCCCGCCAGAGCTCGTCCACCCGGGTGATTCCCCGTCGGCGCGGGTACCCGTCGTATCGGCCCTGCAGGACGACGTTGTCGAGGGGGTTCGCGACCACCTGAACTCCGGCGATGGCCACGAGCTCGCATACCTTCGCGGCGTAAGGGTTCGGGTAGCTGTGCATCGCCGTGCAGTGGCCGGCGACGACGTGGGAGCCACTGCGCTCAGCACCGAACCCGCGGTCGATGGCCTGTGCGCAGACCACCTCGAGGTTGCGACTGGCCGGGTCGTCGGTCTCGTCGCAGTGGAAGTCGAGCTTCCGCCCATACTTCTCCGCCAGATCGAACGCCATCTTCACCGAGGCCCACCCCTCCTCCGTCGTCCTCTCGAAGTGCGGGATCGCGCCCACCGCGTCGCAGCCGAGCCGAACCGCGTCCTCCCACTGTGCGCGCAGGCCGGGTCGCCGAAGGATTCCCTCCTGGGGGAAGGCGACGACCGCCAGCTCCATCCCTGCCAAATGCGAGCCCGGGGTCGCGCTGCGAAGGTCGTCCCGCAGCTCGAGCAGCGCCTCCACGGCCACCGGACAGCCGGTGTCCACGTGCGTGCGAACCCGCGTGGTCCCGCGGTCCAGATACCAGGAGAGCGTCGTCCGTGCTCGCTCCAGCACGTCTACACGGGTGAGCGTGCCCCGGATCGAGGCCCAATTGGCGATGCCCTCGCGCAGGGTGCCCGAGCGGTTGGGCACCCGCGCGCCGAGCAGCGTCGCGTCCAGATGCACATGGGGCTCGGCCGATGGCGGGGTGAGCATCCCGCCATCGACCACATCTTCGCCCGCGAGCGGCTGTAGGGGTGTGCCCGCCGCCCGCTCGATCAGCGCAGCGATGCGCCCGTCCGTGACCCTTGCGTCCACCCGGACCCCATTCAACAGCGCACCGCGGAACAGCATCGGGACTCCAGCTTCTCGGAGTAACCTGCTCCCCACTGCGCCCAGTTGTGGTAGAAAGCGCCGCTCTACCCCTACGGAAGGACCGCCCGATGCACGAGACCACCCTCGCCGAATCGCTTGAAGGCCTCCCGGCCGATCTCGCGGCCAGCCCGCTCTTCAGCGCAGACCTCGCTCCTGTCCCCGACGCCCGCCGCGTCTGGACCACCTACAACTTCGCCGCGCTCTGGGTTTCCATGGCGCACTGCATCCCCACCTACATGATGGCGGGTGGCCTGATCGCCGTCGGCATGAACTGGTGGCAGGCGCTCGGGACCATCGGCATGGCCAACGTCATCGTCCTCGTGCCGATCCTGCTGAACGCGCACGCGGGCACCCGCTACGGGATCCCGTTCCCGGTCTACGCGCGCGCAGCCTTTGGGGCGAGAGGCGCGAACGTGCCGGCCCTGCTGCGCGCCGGCGTCGCCTGCGGCTGGTTCGGCATCCAGACCTACATCGGCGGCGAGGCCGTGCGGACCTTCATCGAGGCGATCTGGCCAGGTTACGCCCACCTCGGAACCGGGTGGACGTTCACCGGGTTGTCGCTTCCTAGCGCGATCACCTTCGGCCTCTTCTGGGCGTTGAACATCTTCATCATCTACCGCGGCATGAACGCGGTCCGCGTATTCGAGAACTGGGCCGCTCCCATCGTGTTGGTCATGGCGGCAGCCCTGATGCTCTGGGTGGTCAACCGCGCCGGTGGGGTCGGTCCGTTGCTCACCGAGCCGTCCAAGTTCGCGACCGTTGGGGACTTCTGGAAGGTCTTCGTGCCCAGCCTGACCGGCATGATCGGCTTCTGGGCTACCCTCTCGCTCAACATTCCGGACTTCACGCGGTACGGTCGCAGCCAGCGCGAACAGATGATCGGGCAGACGCTCGGCCTGCCGACGACGATGCTCGCGTTCTCAGCGATGGGATTGGTCGTGACCAGCGCGTCGTCCGCCATCTTGGTCGGCGTCCCGGTGGGCAAACTCTGGGATCCGGTGTTCATCCTCGCCCAGATCACGTCCAGCGCAGCGCCGATGGGCATGACCGAGCCGCTGATCGCGTCGGTTGGGGTGCGGATGGTGGTCGCGGTGATCGCGCTGCTCGGGGTCGGTATCGCCACGTTGTCGGTCAACATCGCAGCGAACGTCATCAGCCCGGCCAATGACTTTGCCAACCTCGCGCCAAAGCTCATCTCCTTCCAGACCGGCGGGCTGATCACCGGCATCTTCGGGATCGTCATCCTGCCGTGGAAGCTGTTGGCGAGCCCTGAAGCGTACATCTTCGACTGGCTGATCGGGTACTCGGCGCTGCTGGGGCCGATCGCGGGGATCCTCATCACCGATTACTGGGTGCTGCGAAAGACCAAGCTGGACGTGCCGGATCTATACCGGGAGCACGGGCGGTATTCTGGGGTCAACCCGGTCGCGATGGCTGCGTTGGTGCTGGGGATCCTGCCGAACGTCCCTGGGTTCCTGAAGAGCGTGCACGCCGTCGCCGAGGTGCCTGAGATCTTCACCGACATCTACCCCTACGCGTGGTTCACGGGGGTGCTGGTCTCCAGCGTCGTCTACTTCGTGGGCAGTAAGGCGATGCCCCGGGCGGTGTGATTCGGGAGTCGGTCGCCCCTTCTTGAGTTCGTGGGTACACTACGCCAGGGCCATTCCTCGCTTCTCCATGATCCTCGGTCCGGGCCCGTTCAAGGTGAAGAACCTGCCGTCGAAGTCTCAATATGAGCTCGATGATGGTCACGCCGTGCTGTGCCTGCCGACGCGGGGGCGGGCTGGTTCAGCGCAGGCCCTCGGCGCGCCGTGGCGCAGGCGCACCAGACGCTCACGCTGCCCGGGGTGCTGCAGAATCCCGTGCCGGTGGCCGCCCTGTTTGCTCCGGATCAGGCGGATCTGGCGACGTTGCGGAACCTGCTCGACCGGTTTGGGTATGTCCACCCGGAGCGGGCCCGAGAAGAAGGCCGAGAAGAAGGCCGAGAAGAAGGCCGAGAAGAAGGCCGAGAAGAAGGCCGAGAAGAAGGAGTGAAGCAGGGCCTTCGGACGACAGCCGCGCTGGTCCTCCGGGCCCGCGGCGAAGTGGACCCGACGCACGGATCGCCGACCTGGACGACGAAGCGTTGATCCAGCTTCTTGCCCGAGGCTGACCCCGGAGCGTTTGGCCCGCAGCCAACATGGTAGACTGCCGCCCTTCCCGAGCGAGTAGAATGCCAGAGAGCTCCCCGTGCAACCTGTCGGCTTCGAGGTCGGAGAACGTCTTCGAGGACTTCAAGCCCGCGTACGATGAAAAGCAGGCGCTGGTCGAGGCCAATCGGTGCCTCTACTGCTTTGATGCGCCCTGCCAGATCGCGTGCCCGACCCACATCGACATCGCGGGTTTCATCCGCAAGATCGCCACCGGCAATGACCGCGGCGCGGCCCGGACGATCCTCGACGCGAACATCTTCGGCATGAGCTGCGCTCGGGTGTGTCCGGTCGAGGTCCTGTGCGTGGGCGAGTGTGTGCATAACCATCAGGACGTGCCCCCCATCGCGATCGGCAGGCTCCAGCGCTACGCCACCGACCGGGCGGTCGAGGAGGGCTGGCAGTTCTTCGAGGCCGGCGCGTCCACAGGCAAGAAGGTGGCGATGATCGGCGGGGGCCCGGCTTCGCTGGCCGCAGCGCACCAGCTTCGTCGCCACGGCCACTCGGTCACGATCTTCGAGGCCCGCGAGCGACTGGGCGGCTTGAATACCAACGGCGTCGCACCCTACAAGCTGCGGGCGGACACCGCGCTCGCTGAGGTCGACTATGTGCTCGCTATCGGCGGGATCGAGGTCCGCACTAGCGCTTCGGTGGGCGGGGCCAGCGGTCCGTCGCTCGCCGATCTGGAGCGGGACCACGACGCCGTCTTCGTCGGGGCCGGCCTTGGCGCCGACAGCGGGATGGACGTCCCGAGCGCCGACCTCGCCGGCATTTACGGTGCCGTCGCGTTTATTGAAGCTTTTAAGACCGGCGTGGTCGATCTGTCCGGGGTGACCCACGCTGCGGTCATCGGGGGCGGCAACACGGCGGTGGACTGCGTTCGGGAGCTGCTCGGCCTCGGGATCCCGGTGGTGAGCATGGTGTACCGCGGAGACGAGTCTCGCATGAGCGGCTACTCACACGAGTGGGACGAGGCGAAGGTCGAAGGGGGCCGCGGGGTCTGGCGGGCGATGCCGGTCGGGTTCGAGGGCGTTGGACGTGTCACCGGGGTTCGGTGCGCAGAGCTCGACGCCGACAAGAAGGTGCTGCCGGGGCGGGAGCTGACCGTCCCAGCGCAGGTCGTGCTGCTGGCGATCGGCCAGTCGAAGTTGGGTTCGCTCCTGGCGGGCCTGGACGGGGTCGAGCTGCAGAACGGGCGCATCGTGGTGGACGCCACTGGAGCCACCGGACGTCCGGGCTTCTACGCCGGCGGCGACTGTGCGAACGGCGGCAAAGAGGTCGTCAACGCTGTCGCCGAGGGCAAGGCGGCCGCCAATGGCATCCACGTGTACCTGACAACGCCACGCCAAGGCCGGGAGTAGCATCATGGCTGACCTTCGTTCCAACACCGGTGGCATCCGCTCGCCGAACCCCTTCTGGCTGGCGTCGGCGCCGCCCACCAACTCGGGCGACCAGATCATGCGTGCGTTCGACGCCGGCTGGGGCGGTGCGGTCTGGAAGACCCTCGGCTCCCCGATTCAGAACGTCTCGTCGAGGTTCGGAGCGCTGAATTTTCGCGGCACCCGGGCTGTCGGATTCAACAACATCGAGCTGATCACCGACCGCCCGCTGGAGGTGAACTTCCGGGAGATCGCCGAAGTCAAGCGGCGCTATCCGGACAACGCCGTCATCGTCTCGCTCATGGTCGAGACGGAAGAGGAGTGGCGCGACATCATCAAGCGCTCGGTGGACGCTGGCGCGGACGGGCTCGAGCTCAACTTCGGGTGCCCGCACGGCATGTGTGAGCGTGGCATGGGCTCGGCGGTGGGCCAGGAGCCGAAGGTCAACGAGCGCATCACGTCGTGGGCGGTCGGCTACTCCACCGTGCCTGTGCTGGTGAAGCTCACACCCAACGTCAGCGACATTCTGCCGCACGGACGCGCGGCGCAGCGGGGCGGGGCGCATGGCGTTTCGCTCATCAACACGATCAAGAGCATCATCGGCGTGGACATCGACCGCTTCGTGCTGGAACCGCGCGTGGGTGAGCTGTCGACCAACGGTGGCTACTGCGGCGCGGCCGTCAAGCCAATCGCCCTTCACATGCTCGCGCAGCTCGCCCGGGACCGCGAGTTCCAGCTCCCGATCAGCGGCATCGGCGGGGTGTCCAACTGGCGCGACGCCGTTGAGTTCCTCCTGCTTGGCTCCAGCAGCGTCCAGGTGTGCACCGAGGTGATGCTCCGGGGCTACCGCGTGGTTGAAGACATGATTGAGGGCCTGAACACCTACATGGACGACAAGGGGATCGCGAACCTTGACGGGCTGATCGGGAAGGCGATCCCGAGCTACAGCGAGTGGGGCAACCTCGACCTGAATTACGATACGGTCGCGAAGATCAACCCGTCATCCTGCATCGGCTGCCAGCTCTGCATGGTGGCCTGCATGGACGGCGCGCACCAGTGCATCCACCCGAACCCCGACGGCACGCGCGTGCCCTTCGTGGACGAGAGCGAGTGTGTGGGCTGCAACCTCTGCCAGATCGTGTGTCCGGTGCCGGGTTGCATCACGCTCGAAGAGGTGAACGAACGTCTTCCGCCGGCTTCGTGGAACCAGCACGTCGATTCGGGGGCGACGCTGCGGGCCAAGAAGGGCGTGCACTAGCTTCCTGCCGGTTTCAGAACAGCAGGTAGACGAACGGAGAGAGGGCGGTGGCCGCAGCGGCGAGGGCCAGCGGGCCGCCCAGCCCGAGCAGCAGGAATACGGGCGGCGCGAGCCAAACACGGTTTCTCTCGCGAAGCCATGCCGTGATCTCCGACAATGTGGACGCGGTCGCGCGGCCGGCACGCGATCATCGCGGGCCGCGACGGTCGACGTCATGAACCGGCGGCTCCATCGCCCCGGGGGTCCCACGCCACAGCGAGGTCGTCGCCCACTCCCCGACGCCATCGACGCACAGGATCGCGGCGGACTCAAACGGGCTGCACGAGAACGCGCTCGCGGCGTGCGCCGCCCGGCCAGCCACCAACCCACCGGCCGCGCTGTGCGTTCGTCGAATGGTGTAGGATCACCCTCCAATGATCCTCCCTGACCAGACCACCCTGCAGCTCCTGCTCGTGCTGCTGCTGCTGGTCTGGCTGCTGACGCGGGTGCGGACGCGCGTGGACCTGCCGCCCCCACGCCGGACCCCGGTGACCGCCGATGAGCTGGGTCGGGCGCTGTTCGAGGTCGTGCGCAACTCGGACTTCGTGGGCTACCGTGGGCTCTTCCTTGCGGGATCGGAGACGCGTCTGGTGTTGGGCGCCGACGCGGATGCTTACCTGGACCGTCGGACGCGCGAGCTGCTGGCGACTGCGCTCGCCCGGCTCCAGGCGAACATGCCAGAGGGGAGCCACTACCACGGCTTTCTCGTTGGCGACGAGGGACAGGGGATGTTGGAGGCCCGCATGGCGGACGGGGCGATCCGCCCCGTGGCAGTGGGCATCGTCGCGCGAGTCGGTGCGGTGTGGCGCCTCGTCGACCCGATGTTGACCGACTGATCCCAGGGAAATGGGTAGGAACCGCGGAGGGGGGATCCTACCCGTTTTGGGGTCAGCCGATGCGGACGAAGCGTACGCGGTCGCCGGTTCGGAGGAGGGGGCCGGCTTGGGGGTCGAAGAGCTGGACGTTGGTCTGGCCGAGGAGGTGCCAGCCGCCGGGGCTGGCGGTCGGGTAAATGGCGGTTCGCGCCTCTGCGATCGCGACGCTCCCGGGGGGCACGGCGGGGCGGGGGGTGGCCCGGCGCGGCATCACGAGCGCTTCGGGGAGCCCGTCGAGGTACGCGAAGCCCGGCGAGAAGCCGGGGTAGGCGACGGTGTAGAGCGGGCCGAGGTGGTGGTCGATCACCTGCTCGACCGAGAGCCGTGTGGCCTGCGCGACCGCCTGCAGATCGACGCCGTCGTAGCGCACCTCGATGCGATGCTCGGTGCCGAAGCGTGCTCCCTCCTCTGGACCGACGTGGCGAGGGGCAGGGCTGGGGACGTCGGCGGCGCGCGCGAGGTCGGCGGGGCTGGGGAGGTTGACCGGGCCGTGGGGGGTGACGACGAGGGCGGAGTCGTCGCCGAATGCGATGTCCTCGACCCCTGGGGTGCTGCTCCAGAGGGCGTAGAGGGCGGCCCGGTCGGCGGCGTGGGGGAGCGCGATGTGGTGGAATCTGACCGCGGGGGGAAGGGGGGCAGCGCTGCACCGGTGGATGGCGTCGCGGGCCGCCCGGGCGAGTTGGACGGCGCCGGGGGTGTCTCCGTGCACGCAAATGGTGTCGACCGCGCGGGGGCCGGGCGCGGCGAGCTCGGCCGCCCGGCGGGCAACGGCTACCGGGTCGGTGAGCAAGGCGCCCGGCTGACCGCGGGGGATCAGCCGGCCGTCGGGGAGCACGCCGCGATCCGCGAAACCCTCGACCCAGCCGCCGGGGAGGCCGATGAAGACGACGTCGCCCGTCAGGGCAGCGCGCGCTCCGCGTCGGATCGCTTCGGCGATCGCCGGGTCTCGAATCGCGGCATGGTAGAGCGCGCCGTGCGGCTTGACCGCGAAGACATCGACGCCGACCCGGTCCGCGATCGCGCGCAGCGCCGCGCACTGCTCCCGCACCGTTGCCTCGATCTGGGACGGCGGAAGGGACATGTCCACACGCCCAAAGTTGGCTCGGTCAGGGTAGCTCGGGTGAGCCGCCACGCGGCCTCGGTGCGCGGCGACTCCCAAGAGCGTGCGGCGCATCGACGCGTCGTCCCCTGCGTGCCCGCCACACGCGATGTTGGCGATGTCGGCTAGCTCGTGGAGCGCGGGGTCCTCGTCGGGGAGTTCACCGAGGTCGATGTTGAGCGGTACCGCCGGGTGCAGCGGAGGCCCAGCGTCGGTGAACTGGAACGACTCGCCGGCGGAACGAGCGCCGAGGGGTGCATGGAGCGCGCCGATCACCGGGTATCCGCCGGTCACCGGATGGTCAGGACCCAGCACGATCGGCTGCCCATCCGGCGGGACTTCGATGAAGCCGGTGAGCATCGGTTTGGAGCCCCGGTTGCCCGCGGGGCGCGGCGCCCCGGCTGAATCGCGAACGGGGGGGGCTGCGATGGAGGGGCCGGAGAGCCGGGTGCCGGCCCGACTCGAGCTCGTGACCCGCCAGGTCGTATGGAGGAGGGTGCACCATGCCTCGTCCGGGAACCGATCGGGCCCACGGGTGACTGACAGGCGGGCCGCGGACAGACGGGTGGGCTCGAGGAGGCCCAGTCTGGCTTGTGGTGCGCTTCCCGCGTGAACCAGATCCCCGGCGTGGAGCCGGTCGCCGGGGAGCGTGCCGAACCGCCCGGTCGCGGTGGGGGACCAGGCCCCACCGGGCAGGGCGATGTAGCGAACCGGCTGGTCGCCCGGAACGGTCAGCGTCTCCCCCGGCCGCAGGGTGTACAGGGAGCCGTCGATGGAGATGACGAGCCGGTCCGTGGCGCCGGGCTCACCCGCGGAGCGGATGACTCGCAGGGTGAGGGTCCCGCAGAGCTCGATGGCGACAGCATCGTCGACGTTTTCTATCGCGCGGTTGGCGGCGCGGAGTCGGTCGAGATCCAGAGCGCCGCCGAGGGGAATTCCGAGGTGGAGGGTGCCGCGGCGGGGGGGGCCCTGCAGTGACGCGAGGCCGACAACCGCGAGCAGGGTCAGCGTGGGAGGGGGGGAGGGCACGTCATCCCGTAGCCCGGCGGTCGGGGCGGTACACCGGCTGGTCGCGGGCCGTCCTCGCGCCCTATGTGGCGTGCGTCACCGCTCGCTGCTCGCCAGCCCACCGGTTGCGCTTGCGTTTCGCGCCAGCCCACCCAGCGCGCGGGCGCTGCTCAGCATCTGCGTGATCTTCCCGTCGTCCCGTCCCGGCCGGGCTGCACCCTGAAGGATGTCCGACACCTGTGCGAGCGTCAGCTCGCCGGCGTAGGGGCTGTGCCGCAGCAGTTCGGCGAACGCCGCCAGCCCCACGGCTGCCCGGAAGTCCACAGAGGCATCAGAAAAGCTGGGTTTTACGTCGCTGCTGTCAATGGAAGTGCGCCATTCGCGGGCAGGCGCCTCCCTCTCAGGCCGCTTGGCCCTGAAGCTCACGGTGGCGAGCGGCCGCCGCGCGCGGGCGAGTGAAGCCGCCGTCTGCTCCAAGACGAGGTCGTACAGCACGGTCACTCGTTGTCCGCTGCCCATCTCCTCGCCATCTACCTTGTTATTCCGGAAGTCCTTGTCCGCTACGTCGCGGTTCTCGTACCCCACCAGCCGCCAGACCTGCACGGCCTCGGGATCGAAGTGGATCTGCACCTTCACGTCGCGGGCGACCGTCTCGATGGTGCCCGCGAGGTTCTGTGTGTACACCCGCTCGGCCTCGTCGAGGGAGTCGATGTAGTAGTAGTTGCCGTCTCCCTGGTCCGCGAACTGCTCCATGAACGCGTCCTGGTAGTTGCCGACGCCAAAGCCGATCGTGGAGAGGGTGATGCCCTGCCCGGCGTACTGCTTGATCTGGGCGAGGAGCGTCTCAGGAGAGCCCGCTCGTGGACTGCGCACTGGCAACGCCCGACAGCCCGTCTCCGCCGCGCCGTCTCCGCCGCGCCGTCTCAGGCTCGTCGCTTCAGCTCGCGAAGGTGCCAAAGGTAGTAGCTTTCGAGCTTTTCCCTCGCCCACGGCGTCTTACGCAGGAACTTCAGGGCCGACGCCACGCTGGGCTCGTGGGTGAA
>SHYV01000139.1 GCA_009692605.1 Myxococcales bacterium | reverse complement strand
CTGCCCGCCCCCCTCCGCCGCCTCGCTCACGATCCGGATCAGGTAGTGGGCGTAGTCGGTCGCTGCGCACAGGCTCGCCAGTCGCAGGACCTGCTCGGTGTCAATGAAGCCCATCCGCCACGCAACCTCCTCGACGCACGCGATCTTCAGTCCCTGTCGTCGCTCCACGACCCGAACGAATTCCCCTGCGTCCAGAAGGGATTCGTGGGTCCCCATATCAAGCCATGCAAAGCCCCTGCCCAGAATCTCCGCGCGAAGCAGGCCCATCTCCAGATACGCACGGTTCACGTCGGTGATCTCCAGTTCGTTGCGCGCGGAAGGTCGAACGGCGGCAGCGATATCGCATACTTGATTGTCGTAGAAGTACAGCCCGGTGACCGCCCACCGCGACGCGGGCACCGCAGGCTTCTCCTCGATCGATATCGGCCTTCCTTTGGGGTCCAGGGCGATGATCCCGTACCGCTCGGGGTCCTTGACATGGTACCCGAAGACGGTCGCTCCCGGGGTCGGCGCCGAGGCCCGGGAGAGCAGCTCGCCGAGGCCCTGCCCGTAGTAAAGGTTGTCGCCGAGGATCAACGCGCACCGCTCACCCCCTATGAAGTGGCGCCCGATGACGAAAGCCTGCGCGAGGCCCTCAGGACGCGGCTGCACTGCGTACTCGAGGCGGATGCCCCACTGTGAGCCATCGCCGAGCGCGGCCTGAAACTGGGGTTGATCTTTCGGGGTCGTGATGATGAGCACGTCCCGGATCCCGGCCAGCATCAAGGTGGACAGTGGGTAGTAAATCATCGGCTTGTCGTAGATGGGGAGCAGTTGCTTGCTGACTGCGCGGGTCACCGGGTACAGGCGCAGCCCTGAACCGCCGGCGAGGACGATCCCCTTCATCGGCTCGACCCAGCTACGGCGCCGGGTCTGCCTTTCGCCATCCAATCCGGATTCGCCAGCATCCATGCCACGGTCGCGCGAAGGCCGGCTTCAAAGGGGCAAGCGGGCGACCACCCCAACTCTCGCAGCATTCGGCCCGAGCTCATCGCGTAGCGGAGGTCGTGCCCCGGCCGGTCCGGCACGAGGGCGATGAGCCGCTCACGGGGGCCAGCGTCGTCCGGAGCGAGGTCGTCCACGATCGCGCAGATCTGGCGGACGAGCTCAATGTTCAGGCGCTCCTGCCCCCCGCCGATGTTGTAGCTACGCCCGGCCTGGCCACGTTCGAGCACCAGGCGGAGCGCCCGCGCGTGGTCCTCCACGTGCAGCCAGTCCCGGACGTTTTGCCCCGTGCCGTAGACTGGAACGTCACTGAGGGTCAGGCATCGCTGGACCACTCTCGGGATCAGCTTGTCTGGGTACTGCCATGGGCCGTAGTTGTTGCAGCTGTGGCTGAGGAGCACCGGCAGGCCGTAGGTCTGATGCCACGCCCTCACCAGGTGGTCCGCCGCCGCCTTGCTGGCCGAGTAGGGCGACGACGGCCGATACGGAGCGTCCTCCTCGAACGTCTCGTCGGGGCCGGTCGACCCGTAGACTTCATCGGTGGAGACCTGATGAAATCGAAACCGTTCCTGAGCGCTGGCGTCCAGCACATCCCAGTAGGTGAGCACCGCCTCCAACAGCACGGCGGTGCCCACGATGTTGGTGCGGACGAAGGCGCCCGGTGCGGCGATGGAGCGGTCTACATGGGACTCTGCCGCCAGATGCATGACCGCGTCGGGCTTCCATAGGCGTAGGACGCGGGCGATGGCGGCTGGGTCGCAGATGTCGACGTGCTCGAAATGGTGGCGCTCCGCGCCTCGCACCGGGCCGAGCGCGGAGAGGTCCCCGGCGTAGGTGAGGCTGTCGACGTTCACGACCTGATGTTCGCTCTCGGTCAGGTACTGGCGCACCACCGCGGATCCGATGAAGCCCGCGCCTCCGGTGACGAGGATGGTCATCGCCAGCCGGTAACGCGGTCGTCGCCTTGTCCGCGGCGCTCAGTTCTTGATATCGGCGCGCACCGTGTACACCTCCCCCGGCAGAACCATCCACGTCGCCGCGCTGGTGCCCTACCACCCGGAGTTCTGTGCTGGGCAGCGCTTTCGGGTGGAGCTCTGGGCGAAGCATCTGGCGGCGCGCGGCATTCGCGTCGAGCTTCTACCCTTCACGGACGACAGGTTCACTCGAGCCCTGTATACGAAGGGCAATCTTGTCAGAAAGGCGGCCGAGCTCGCCCGCGTCTACGCGCTGCACGCCGCTCGCCTCGTGCGCGCCGCCAGGCCGGATGTGGTCTACGTATACAGGGAGGCTGCCGTCGCCGGTCCGGAGCTGTTCGAGCAGATCGCGAAGGTCTGGGGAGCTCCGGTGGTCTACGACCTCGACGAGCCGCTCTTTCAGCCCTACGTCAGTCAGACCAACGGCCGGCTGACGGCGCTCAAGTTCCCCGGGAAGTACGATCGCCTCACTGCGACGGCGGCCCGCGTCTGGTGCTGCAACGAGGCGCTGGCGGAGCATTGTCGACCCTTCAACCCGAACATCTCGATCGTCCCGATGGCCGTCGATACCGAGCGGTACAGTCCCTCGGCGGCGGGTTCGCCCGGCGTCCCGGGAGAGCCGCTCCGACTCGGCTGGATGGGGACGCGGACCAGCCAGGTGAACCTCGGGCCACTGGAGGCGCCGCTACGCCGGTTGTCCGCGGAGCGCCCGGTCAGGCTG
Organism: Myxococcales bacterium; assembly: GCA_009692605.1. Lineage (GTDB taxonomy): Bacteria > Myxococcota_A > UBA796 > UBA796 > SXON01 > CAIUMM01. The sequence goes on along the minus strand of SHYV01000139.1, from coordinate 11,485 downwards.
CGGGTCCTCGCCGATGAGCCCATGGCGATCGAGGGCGTGGACGTGGAATTCCTGCCTTGGCGGTTCGATCAGGAGGTGCCGCTGTTGAGGGAGTGCGCGATCGGGGTCGTGCCGGTACTCCCGGACCCATGGAGCCACTGGAAGTTCTACTTCAAGCTGATCCAGTTCATGGCGCTCGGCATCCCTGTCGTCGCCTCCGCAGAGGGCTCGAATCGGGAGATCGTCGTCGACGGGGAGAACGGTCTTCTTGTCCGTCACCCCGACGAATGGTATGAGCGGCTGCGGCTTCTGGCCGACAACCCTGAACTCCGGCGCACCCTCGCCGTCAAGGCGCGCGAAGCTGTGCTTGCTCGTTTTTCCCTCGCCAAGCAGCTGGATTTTGTGGAATCCACCTTTCGGGAGCTTGCATGAAGGTCGTGATCTTCGCCGGCGGTCTGGGCAGTCGGCTCTCTGAGGAGACCGAGGTCAAGCCAAAACCAATGGTTGAAATAGGCGGAAAGCCGATACTGTGGCACATCATGAAGCACTACGCCCATTTTGGCGTGGGGGAGTTCGTGCTGACCCTCGGGTACCGCGCCGACATCATCAAGCGCTACTTCTTGGAGTTGGCGGAGCTGGAGGGCAGCCTCACCCTCGATCTTGCCGAGCACAAGGTGACCCGGCACCGTCGTGCGATCGAGGACTGGCGGATTCACCTGATGGACACAGGCTTGTCGACGCTGACTGGCGGTCGGTTGCAGGCCTCTGCCCACCTGCTCGGTGATGGCACCTTCATGCTCACCTACGGGGATGGTGTCGCCGACGTGGACATCCACGCATTGCTCGCGTTTCATCGGGCGCACGGGAAGCTCGCCACCGTCACCGCGGTTCGTCCGCCCGCTCGATTCGGCGGCCTTGAGTTTGAGGGTGACAAGGTCACGCGGTTCACCGAGAAGCCCCAGATCGGCGAGGGCTGGATCAACGGGGGCTTCTTCGTTCTGGAGCCGGGGGCGCTCGCTTATCTGGCGGGTGACACCCCGTTTGAGCGCGAGCCGCTCGAAGGGCTCGCGAGGGACGGGCAGTTGATGGCGTTCCGGCACGAGAGCTTCTGGCAGTGCATGGACACGCTGCGGGACAAGCGCTTGCTCGAGGGGTTGTGGAGCGACGGCAAGGCGCCTTGGAAGGTGTGGGCGTGACGGGCCCAGCGCGCGACGCTGCGTTCTGGCGTTCCCGGCCGGTGCTGGTCACGGGCGCCACCGGGCTACTTGGCGGCTGGCTCGTCAAGCATCTGGTCGCGCTGGAGGCCGATGTGGTCTGCCTTGTGCGGGACTGGGTGCCGCGGAGCCAGCTGCTGGGGGGGGGGCTGCTCTCTAAGGTCAGCCTCGCTAGGGGAGACGTCCGGTCCCAGTCGGATCTGGAGCGTGTCATCGGCGAATACGAAATCGACACCATCTTTCACCTTGCGGCGCAGACCATCGTCGGGATCGCCAACCGCAACCCGGTGTCCACCTTCGAGACCAACATTCAGGGCACCTGGGCGCTGCTCGAAGCCGCCCGTCGTAGCCCCAAGGTGAAGCAGATCCTGCTCGCCAGCTCGGACAAGGCCTACGGCGACCACGAACAATTGCCGTACGACGAAGCGACCCCGCTGGTCGGACGGCACCCGTACGACGTGTCGAAGTCGTGCGCCGACCTGATCGCCAGCGCCTACGCGATCAGCTACGGAAGCCCGGTTGGCATCCTGCGTTGCGGGAATTTCTACGGGGGAGGGGACTTGAACTGGAACCGGATCGTCCCCGGTACGATCCGCTCTGCGCTTCGTGGCGAGCGTCCGGTCGTTCGAAGCAACGGACGGATGCAGCGCGACTATGTGTACGTCGAGGACGGAGTCAGCGCGTATCTGACGCTCGCGGAGGCCATGGCATCGCGCCCGGAGCTCAACGGCGAGGCGTTCAACTTTGGCCACGACCGGCCGTACACCGTGCTCGACATCGTCGCGGAGACCTTGAGCGCATGCGGGCGGAGTGATCTTGTGCCGGACGTTCGAAACGAGGCGACGAACGAGATCGAGCACCAGTACCTGGACCCCTCGAAGGCCGCCCGCGTGCTCGGCTGGAAGCCTGCCTTTACGCTGAGCGCCGGAATGAAGGAGACATTGGACTGGTACCGACCCTTTTTGGCGGGCGTGTGACCGACTCCGTGACCTGCACGACGTGCAGCGCGTGCGGCAGCCACCGGCTCCAGCCCGTGCTCGACCTCGGAACGACCCCGCTCGCGAACGCACTGCTGACTGAAGCGGAGCTGGACCGACCCGAGGACCGCTTCCCTTTGGTGATGGTGCTGTGCGCCGATTGCGCGCTATTTCAGATCACCGAGCGGGTGCCACCCGAGCATATGTTTCGGGAATACCTATATTTTTCATCGTTTTCTGACACGATGCAGAGGCATGCGGCGGACGCGGCGTCCAAGCTCATCCGAGACCGGAACCTCGGTGCTGACAGTCTGGTCGTCGAGATCGCGAGCAACGATGGGTACTTGCTGCGGAACTTCGTCAGCGCCGGCGTGCCGGTGCTGGGGATCGAGCCGGCGCGCAACATCGCGAAGGTCGCGAGGGAGCGAGGGGTGGACACCATCGAGGAGTTCTTTGGTGGGGACCTCGCCCTTCGGCTGGCGTGCGGCGACAGCATAGCTGGGCGGAGCCGGCCGGCGCGAAAGGCGGACGTCATCCTCGCGAACAACGTGATGGCCCATGTCCCTGACATCAACGGGGTGATCGACGGTATCGCGGCGCTCCTGAAGCCGGGGGGCATCTTCGTGACGGAGAGCCCGTACCTCAAGCCGCTGCTCGACCACCTGGAGTTCGACACGGTCTACCACGAGCACCTGTTCTACTACTCGCTGACCGCGCTTGTGAGCTTGTACGCGCGTCGGGGCTTGCAGGTGGTGGACGTCGAGCGGCTCGAGATTCACGGGGGATCGATCCGGGTGACCGTCGCGCATCCTGGCACACCGCCGAGCGCAGCGGTCGCCGCGATGCTGGCGGAGGAGGACGCATGGGGCGTTCGCGACGTCGAGGTCTACCGGGCCCGCGGAGCGCGGTTTACGCAGCTTCAGGCCTCGCTCAAGGAGCTGCTGCTGGACCTCAAGCGACAGGGGAAGCGCATCGCGGCTTACGGTGCGGCGGCGAAGGGCGCGACCTTGCTCAACTCCAGCGGGATCGGACCCGACTTGCTGGACTTCGTGGTGGACCGCAGCACCTACAAGCAGGGCCGCTACATGCCCGGCGTCCGCCTGCCAGTGCTCCCGCCTGAGGCATTGCTGACCTCAAGACCCGACTACGTGCTGCTCTTGACCTGGAACTTCGCGACCGAGATCCTCGAGCAGCAGGGCGCGTACCGGGCCGCTGGAGGAAAGTTCATCGTGCCGGTGCCGGAACCCCGGGTGGTTTGATAGCTCCGCGAGCATGATCGACGGTGTTCGCGTAATCCCACTTCGCCGCATCCCTGATGAGCGCGGCACGATTTTTCACATGATGCGGTCCACAGATCCGCACTTCGAGCGCTTCGGGGAGATCTACTTCTCCACCATCTACAAGGACGCCATCAAGGGATGGCACTTGCACCGGGAGATGACGCTCAATTACGCGTGCATGTCCGGGCGGATCAAGCTTGTGATCTACGACGACCGGCCGGGTTCGGTCACGCGCGGAGAGCTGATGGAGATCTTCCTTGGCCCGGACAATTACAGCCTCGTCGCGATCCCTCCGGACGTGTGGAACGGCTTCAAGGGAATGAGCGAGCCCGCTGCGATCGTGGCGAACTGCTGCACACACGCCCACGATCCCTCTCGCTCGAGTCGCATGGATCCCCACGACACGAGCATCATCCCCTACGACTGGGGGGTGAGGCACCAGTAGGCGTCACTGCCCGAGCGCCTTCAGAATCCGAGCATACCGCTCGACGCCCGAGGCGAGGCTGAAGTGGGGCTCGGCGATCGACCGTCCACGCTCGAGGGCCCCGGCCTCGTCCGGTGTCGCTGCTATGCGGTCCGCCGCGTCGTCCAGAGTCCGGGCATCGACCCCTTCGAGCACCACGCCCGTGCCTGCGCGCGCGACCCACTCGCTGATCTCCGAGTTGCAACCGTACTGTATCGGACGGACCCCAGCTGCGAAGAACTCGGCGAGTTTTGTCGGCACCGAGGCGCGCTTGGCCGGAGTTGGGTCGATGAGGAGCATTCCCCAGCTCACGAGAGAGAGCCATTCGGGCATGGCCCAGTGCTCGACCCTGCCGACCACCGCTCGATCAGGGGGGATGTCGTGGCGAGCGAACAGCTCGTGGTACTCTTTCACTTGGGGGCTGGTGGCGAGGATCATGGCATTCGGCCACCGCCGCAGCAGGCGTGCCGCGAGCGAGGCCGACTCCTCGCTGAAGTAGGAACGGTTGATGGAGCCGATGAAGCCGATGACCGGTCCGCCCTGAAGCCGTTCGCGGACGGAGATCGGGACGTGGGTCCACTCTGGGCGGGCGCCGGCTGTACGCGCGCCGGGTAGAGCGAACATGTCGAAGTCGGCGCAGGTGGGTATGCAGGCGAGGGGACGGCCGCCCGGTGGGCCCAGCGTACCGGCGCGGATGTCCTGCGCTTGGAGCTCGGTGAGGGTGACGATGCCCGCTGCGTCGGCGAACACCTGGCGTTCGATCCGGCGGGCGAGGCGCTCCGCCGGGCTTCCCTGACCCGCTGGAAACCAGCGCCCGTCGTCGAGCTTCTCATCAAGCCAGTAGGCGCGGGCGTCGTAGAGGTACGGCACCCCGGTGGCGAGCCGTGCGATCCGGGCGGGGACCCCGGCAAGGAAAGCCCGCGCGTGGACGAGCTCGTACTCACCACTTCGCGTCCGTTCGAGTGTGGCCTTCGTCAATACCCAGGTGTTTCGCGCTGCAGCCTTTGGGCCGCCGGGTTCGTATCGACACCGATACCAGCGGACGCCCGCCAGGGCCAACTGGGCTTCGAGCCGTTGGACGTGCTCAGTGCGCGTGAGATCGGCGTCACGCTCCTGGGAGAGGATGTCGTATTTGAGGCCACGGCGGGACAGCGCCTCCACCACCCGGACAATCTGGGAATGACCGAGCGGCTCGAGGATGCCATTGGCGCTGACGAAGAGGACACGGGACATTCAGCTTCCGGACCTGACCGGGGGTATCGCGGCACCGGGCGGATCGGGAGGTCGCCGACGCTGGCGTGGTCATAGTACGCGGGATAGTTGCGAGCGCCTTGCGCTGATCGCAGGCGGAGTCCGCGTTGCGAGAAAAGTTGTTGGAGATCCTCGTGGAGCCGGTCACTGGGAGCCCCCTCACGCTTCGGGCGGCGGAGGGCGCTGGAGGAGACATATCGGGGGGGGAGCTCCTCTCGGAGAGCTCGGGGCGGACCTACCCGATCGTTCGCGGCATCCCGCGGTTCGTGCCTGTAGAAAACTATGCGGCTTCCTTTGGGAAGCAGTGGAATAAGTTTCGAAAGGAGCAGCTTGACAGCGCCGTGGGTGCGACAGCATCGCAGGTTCGATTCGACGCGGAGGCGGGGTGGACCAGCGCCGACCTCTCGGGAAAGTGGCTGCTCGACGCCGGATGTGGAGCCGGCCGGTTCTCGGAGGTGGTGGCTGCCCGCGGCCCAAATCTCGTCAGCATGGATCTCTCCTCCGCTGTCGACGCTACTCGCGAGACGCTCTGCCGCTTCAACAACGTCGACGTCGTTCAAGCCAGCATCTTTGAACCACCGTTTCGTCCGGGCACCTTCGATTTCGCATATTGCATCGGCGTCTTGCAGCATACTCCCGACCCGCCACGGGCCACCGGGTCCGTCGTACAGCTCGTCAGGCCGGGCGGCCGATTTGCGCTGACGATCTACGCCCGTCAGCCGTGGACGAAGTTGAACGCGAAGTATCTGGCTCGCCGCCTGACCCGGCACATCTCAAGCGACACCTTGCTCTCGGCCATCGAGTTGGCCATGCCGGTGCTGTTTCCAGCCACGGACATGCTTTTTCGGCTTCCGATGCTCGGGAAAGTTGCACAGTTCACGATCCCAGTGGCGAACTATGTGGGTCGTAAGGACATCACACGCGCTCAGCGCTATCAGGAGACGGTGTTGGACACCTTCGACATGCTCGCCCCGACGTTTGACCTTCCGATGACGGATCGAGAGGTGGATGGCGTCCTCAGCGCTCTGGGTGCGCAGAGTTGGGATTTCCGGACGCGCGTGCCGATCAACTGCGTCGGCGTGCGATAGCGTTTGCCTCCTCCGGTCTACTGCTCGGTGGTGCGCCATCGGGAGGGCAGTACAGGTGCGGGCTTGGGGAATTGGCCCCCTTTTCGTCGTAGCGCGACTACCCACACTTTCCTGCTTGGAGGTCGGTTGCCTTCATTTTTTAGGCTAACGGGTCGCCATCCGGGCGGGTGATAGATCCTTCGCCGCGCCGGGTGCGCTCCACATCAAGACGAGGATACCGAAGAACGGCATCATCGGGATTCGGTAACGGGACAGGGTCCCGAGGTTGGCGCTCGTAAGCCCGACCGCTACGCCGAGGGAGACGGTGAACGCGAGGCAGAACATGAGGAGTGGCGTGGCGGTGGCGATCCTCCACATCCCGATCCACTTTCGTCGCCACACCGACATGGCCAACAGCGTGGTCAAGAGCATCGTCTCCATCGCGTTGATGAACATGACTGGATTGTTCACCTCGAATATTGTTGGACGAAATAACGTTGTCAACAAGGCCAGTGGGGCGTAGGCAAGCTGCCCGACCACTGATTGGTCTCCGGATGCCCCGAGGTTGAAGCTTGATCCGGCGTCGATCGTCAGCGACACTTCCCTCTGCCGACCCGCGGCCTCCCCGACGGTCGAGAGCGCGAAGTCGGGGAACACCGTGCCCAACAGACCAATGCCCACCACGGCTAGCCCGGTGCCTACCACAAGGGGGAGGGGGCGAATCTCGACCCTTCCCGATTGGGCGATGGCTCGAGCCCAGTAGTACCAGATGGCCGCAGACAAGACGAACGAGAACAGAATGTACGGCTTCACCATAGCGATTAGCCCGCCGCCAATCCACACAAGCAGCCATCCGGACCGGCGTCCCGCCATCACGCGGTGGACGCCGAGGAACAGGTACCCCAGGCCGGACAGCGCAAACGCTTCCTTGACCAAACCGGCGGACCAGAAGACCACAGACGGGACGAGCATGGTCGCCAACAACGCCCGGCGGTGATATTTTACAGGGAAGGAGTCGCGAAAGACAGTGTATACTGAGAGCTTGCCGAGGAATGAAAGGCAGCTCACGAGCATGCATACGGCGTACAAAGAGTCGTTGACCAAGAGCATGCCGATGGCGGAAAAACCGCACATCGTTGCTGTAGAATTTCCTGCCGAATAGCCTGTGGAATAGTAGTCAAGCGGAGCAACGCTTTCCAGTTGCAGGATGAGCTTGCCCACCTCGGGGACCGCGATCAGGAAATCCGTCTTCATCCACTCCGTCAGTGTCAGCCCTGCGTCGTAGTAGTTCAGGATGTCTCCGCCATCTCTATAATAGTGGCGATAGACGACGATCAGGGCGATCGCGGACAAGAAATGGGCGACCAGACTGATCTGGAGGAGCTGCCTCTCCTCCCGCCGGTAACGAGCGAGCATGCCGAGCAGGGGTAGCCCTACGGCCAGCATCACCATGATCGACGCGGTCAGCTCATTGAGCATTGTGGCTCACTGCGTGTCTGCGGCGGAGAGGGAGTCATACAGGGCGAGCGTCTCGCGGATCACCCGCTGCTCTGAGAATTCCAGCTCGGCCCGTCGTCGGCTGGCCGCGCCCATGCGGGCGCGGAGCTCGGGGTCGACGATCAAGCGCTCCAGCGCGGCCGCCAGAGGGCCAGCTTCCCGTGCCGGCACAAGGAAGCCGTTGAGCCCATCGGTGACGACCTCGCGGCACCCGGGCACATCGCTCGTGACGATGGGCAGGCCGGCGGCGGCGGCTTCTATCAGGAACTTGGGGAGGCCCTCGCGATAGGAGGGTAGGCAGGCGATGTGGGCGCGCCCAAGCTCCCGCCTCATGTCGGTGGTTGCTCCGCGCCATTCCACCGTCCCGCTTAGCGTCCACGCCGCCAGCTCATCGGCGGTGTACGACGACGGGTTCTGCGGGTCCGGGTCGCCGAACAGCCGAACCACGATGTCGTGTCCACGTTGCTTGAGCAGGCGCGCTGCCTCAACGAGGGGGCCGACGCCCTTGTCGCGGAGCATTCGTGCTCCAAAAACGATCGCGACCGGGCCGCTGGGGGGTGCGACGGGCCGGATGAACTCCACGTCCACACCGGAGCCCCGGATCACGGCCGTCGCGTCCTTCTCGACGGCTCGGAGCCGTACGAGGGTTTCCCGGTCATCGTTGTTCTGGAAGAGCACCACGGATCCGCGCTGCCCGATCGTGACTCGGTAGGCGAGACTGAAGACCGGCTCCACGATCGCGGCGCGCAATCCGTGCTGTGTGAACGCCCAGCCGAGGCCCGCGAACGCGTTCACTGTCGTTGGCACTCGCGTCGCCCTTGCAGCAAGGCTGCCATAAAGGACGGGCTTCATGGCGACGTGGTGTGCGATGTCCGGCCTCACCTGACGGTAGACGGCGACCAGCTCCCGCAGCGTCCGGAATTCCCGGAGTGGATTCGCGCTGTCTCTCCGTAGGCTGAGCAACGGCACGACCTCGAAGCCCTCCTTGCGGATGCGATCGCCGTGGTCGATTTCCCGAGTCGCGATGACCACTCTGTACCCGGCGTCCCGCGCTCCGCGCGCCAGAGGAAGTCGGTGCGACCAGAAGTAGAAGTCTTCGGTCACCACGATGAGCAGTGTTCCCTTCGCAGGGGCCGGCTGTGCGCTGGCGATCATGGCTGGATCGTGGGTTCGGCGCTGGGGTTTCCGGCATGCTCCAGAATGAGGACCCGGTCGCGAAGGACCAACGAGAGGAAGTCGAAGCAGGGCTCTTCGGGAATCTGGATCAGGCTCTCGGGCGCGTGCCATCCCCACTGCAGGGTTCCCTGAATGGTCACGGATCCGAGCTCCCAGGCCAGCGGATAGCTGCGAGACGACAGCGTCGCGCCCCCCTCGGCCAACCACCGACGAGAGTAGGGTCGGCCGTTGACGAGCAGGTCTATGTGTAGCTCCTGCACCTTCAGGGCGGGTGCCATGTCCTCCAGAACCGCGAGCACCTCATCGATGGAGGCCGCCGCGCGGATTCGCTCGGCCGAAACGCGCGCCGCTTCGACTCGCCCCATCGCTCCGTACAGCCGCATCCGTCCGAACCGCCAGGACTGATTGAGCGCCTTGATGTCCAACCATCCCACCTGCCGTCCGACGACGAGGGCGCCGACCCCGAGCGCCGAGAGGATCATCGCCGCTTGAGGCCCGTTTGCGTACACGAGGGTCATGGCACCAGCCGCCAGCGCCGACGACGCTCCGTAGATGGCTACGACGGCTTGGCGCTGGGACATTCCCAAGTCCAGCAGGCGGTGATGGATGTGCTCACGGTCCGCCGAAAATACGGGTCGACCTCGGATGAACCTCCGGAAGATGGCCATGAACGTGTCGGCGATGGGGACGCCGAGGGCGAGGACCGGGATCGCCATGGAGACGACGGTCGTGGACTTGTGCGAGGTCCAGATGCCGGTCACCGCCAGAACATACCCGAGGAACAAGCTTCCGCTGTCCCCCATGAAGATCGACGCCGGGTTGAAGTTGTACCTGAGGAAGCCGACGAGGGCGCCGCTCAGCGCCGCGCCGATCAGGGCAAGCGGCAGGTAGCCGCTGTTGACCCCCATCATGAACAGGAGCAAGGCTGTGAAGAACGCCACCCCTCCAGCGAGTCCGTCGAGCCCGTCGAGGAGGTTCATCGCGTTCGTGATCCCGACGATCCAGAGCAGGGTCACCGGCAGGGAGAAAAGACCGAACTGGAGCGGGTCGCCAAACGGGTTCGCAATCTCTGTGATGCGAAAACCTGTGGCCCACGCGAGCAACGCAGCGAGCAGCTGGACCGTGAGCTTCTGTACGGCGTTCAGCCCCCGAAGGTCGTCGACGACGCCAAGGCCGACCATCATCGCCGACCCTCCGAAAAAGCCGAAGACGTTGCTGGGAGTGTCCCAGAACGCCTGCGCCACCGCGTTGTCAACCACGGCCAGCCCCATGAGCGGCAGGACGAAGCCGATGGCGATGGCGATGCCGCCCAGACGGGGAATCGGTGTGACGTGGACCTTGCGGGGGTCCGCCGGGCTGTCGACCAGCCCTCGCGCGATCGCGAGATCCCGGATCTGGCGGGTCAGGAGCAGGCTCACGACGGCGCTCAAGAGGAACGCGACGACGTAGGTGTTCAAGGGTTGGCCCCCCGGTCCTCACGCCCCTGATCCTGACTACACGCCAGCCACACCAGGCGATTGATCGGTGCCGTTGCGGCGGCCTGAGCGTTGTTCATTCGGCCACAGCACTCTCACGCGTCGGGCCTATCCCGGGACGTTCCATGTGACCACGCTCCGGAATGCCGTCGTTCGCGGAACGCAACCTCGTCGCCGGCGATCCTCGTCGCCGCTTTAGGCCTCTCAGCGGAACGTCTTGCGGGTGGCCTGGCCGCGGCATATCGGCCGCGACCGCCATGTCCGAACCAGACCTTCAGGCTCATCCGAACGCCGACCCGCATGTGGTGATGGACTTCGGCGGCGAGGGGGAGAAATTCGATCAATCCGGGCTCTCCCCCGAGCAGGGGCCTCGGACCTTGCGGCAGTATTTTGACATCTTCCCGCGGGCCGAGATTCAGGTCATAATGGAAGCTGCGGGGCTAGAACGGATCTCGTTCAGCCCGGATGTTCCGTTCTGGACCGCGGTCGGGTACAAGCGGTAGCGCATGTGCGGGATAGCCGGCGTGCTCGAACTGGGTCTTGGGGTCGGGTCGGCCGCTGACCGGGCGATGCATGTGGGCGCGATGGTGGCGGCGCTGCACCACCGAGGCCCGGACGACGCGGGGGTCTGGTGCGACGGAGCCGTGGGGCTGGGGCACGCCCGGCTATCGATCCTCGACCTGTCCACGGCCGGGCGGCAGCCGATGGTCTCCGCGAGCGGCAGGTTCGTCTTGGTTTTCAACGGGGAGATCTACAACCATGCCGGCATGAGGGCCGAGCTAGGGGAGCGGGCGCCTCCTTGGCGCGGCCACTCGGACACCGAGACCCTCCTCGGGTGCTTCGAGGCGTGGGGCATCGAGGCCACCGTGACCCGCGCGATCGGCATGTTCGCCTTCGCCCTGTGGGACACCCGCGACCAGACGCTCACGCTCTGTAGGGATCGCTTGGGGGAGAAACCCCTCTACTACGGACGTTTTGGTGACACGCTGCTCTTTGGGTCGGAGCTCAAGGCGTTGAAGGCGCACCCGGCGTTCGTCGGCAAGGTGGATCGCGGAGCGCTGGCGGCGTTCATGCGACTTGCCTATGTGCCCGCCCCGCTGTCGATC
>SHYV01000138.1 GCA_009692605.1 Myxococcales bacterium | reverse complement strand
GGTTGACGCGCTGGTCTAGCGGCCGGGGAAGCATGTTGACGACGGCTCCCGCAGCCTCGGCGAGGCCATCGAGACTCCAGCGCTGGTTCGGATCGGGGAGCATGCCATTACTGTAAACATGACAGTAAAAGATGTCAAGACCTGCGTTGCCTGTGAGGGGTCCTGATTTTGACTTTTTAGACTTTCGTAGTGGAATTCAGCGATTCTTCGGGTTCGATATCCGCTCAGGCTATCTGTAACTTGTGGGCAACCACTCGATACCCTATGGAAAACCTATTGACACATCATGTGGTGGAGGGGGCAAAAGAAATCCACACTATGTTGGGGTTTGTGGCTTGAACTCCCGAGGCGCAACCCATACAATGGGGTGCCGGTTCCGGGTCACCCTGCTTGCTCCCTCAGTTCGATGCTGCGGGGGGCTGGGACCCTTCCGTCTTCCTCCCCGCCTTCCGATTCTGGAGCCCTTGTGCTGATCCCCCGCCGTTTCACCGCCGATCCCCAGCCGTTCATCCCCGCGTCGCAGTCGGCCTCGCCCTACGATCTGATCGAGTTCGTCGCTCGTCGCTCGGAGATCCGCAACCCGGACGGTAGCGTGGTGTTCGAGGCCGAGGATGTGAAGGTGCCCGCCGGCTGGTCCCAGGTGGCGGTGGACATCTTGGCCCAGAAGTATTTTCGCAAGGACGGGATCCCGGCGGCGTTCAAGCCGGTTCCGGAGCCGGGGATGCCCCCGTGGCTCTGCCGCCGCGTAGCGGATCAGGACGCGCTGGCCGCCATGAGCGAGGACCGCCGGGTGGGCCCGGAGCGCGACAGCCGGCAGGTCTTCGACCGGCTCGCGGGCTGTTGGACCTACTGGGGTTGGAAGGATGGCATCTTCTCGTCCGAAGACGATGCGAAGGCCTTCTACGACGAGATGCGGTTCATGCTCGCGTCCCAGATCTGCGCGCCGAACTCGCCCCAGTGGTTCAACACCGGGCTGCATTGGGCGTACGGGATCGATGGGCCGGCGCAGGGGCACTACTACTTCGACGATAAGGCCAAGAAGGTCGTGGCCTCCACGAGCTCCTACGAGCGGCCGCAGCCGCACGCCTGCTTCATCCAGTCGGTGACCGACGATCTGGTGAACGACGGTGGGATCATGGACCTTTGGACGCGTGAGGCGCGGCTCTTCAAGTACGGCTCGGGCACGGGCACGAACTTCTCCCGCATCCGCGGCGAGGGCGAGCGGCTGTCCGGCGGCGGGCGCAGCTCTGGGCTGATGAGCTTCTTGAAGATCGGTGACCGCGCTGCCGGCGCCATCAAGTCCGGTGGAACCACGCGTCGCGCGGCGAAGATGGTCTGCCTCGACCTCGATCACCCGGACGTGGAGCGGTTCATCGACTGGAAGGTGCACGAAGAGCAGAAGGTCGCGGCGCTCGTCACCGGGTCGAAGCTGAACCAGACGCACCTCAACGCGGTGCTGATCGCCTGCAAGGACCACCCCGGTCCGGACGGTGAGCTGCTCGGGAATCGCCGCTTCGACCCGCGACACAACGCCGCGCTCCGCAGGGCGATGCGCGAGGCCCGCTTGGTCGGCGTCAACGACAACTATATCGTCCGTACGTTGCAATTTGCTAAGCAGGGCTACACGGGAATCCGGTTTCCGGCCTACGACACCGACTGGGACGGCGAGGGCTACGGCACCGTCTCGGGCCAGAACTCGAACAATTCGGTACGCGTGCCCAACTCGTTCATGGACGCGATGCTGCGCGACGAGGAGTGGCACCTCCGCACGCGCAACAACGGTAAGATCGTCAAGTCGATGCAGGCAAAGACGCTTTGGGACGAGATTTCGATGGCCGCATGGTCGTGCGCGGACCCGGGGCTGCAATTCGATACCACGATCAACGAGTGGCACACCTGTCCTGAGGACGGGCGGATCAACGCCTCGAACCCTTGTTCCGAGTACATGTTCCTCGACGACACGGCCTGCAATCTTGCATCGTTGAACCTGATGAAGTTCTACGACAGCAAGACGGGCACCTTCGACGTCGCCGGGTACCGCCACGCGATCCACCTCTGGACGATGGTGCTCGAGATCTCTGTAGGGATGGCCCAGTACCCGAGCCCCCAGATCGCCAAGCTGTCATGGGACTTCCGGACGCTCGGCCTCGGCTATGCGAACCTCGGCGCCATGCTCATGGTGATGGGCGTGCCCTATGACTCGGCAGACGCCCGCGCGATCTGCGGCGGCCTCTCCGCGATCCTCACCGGGGACAGCTACGCCACGAGCGCGCGGATCGCGCAAGAGCACGGACCGTTCCCCGGTTTCAAGAAGAACCGCGAGGCCATGCTGCGGGTCATCCGCAATCACCGTCGTGCGGTCTACAACGCGCCGGCCACCGAATACGAGGGGCTCACCATCCGCCCGGTTGGCCTCTCCGCCGAGAAGTGCCCCCCGGACCTGCTCGCAGCAGCCCGCGATGCATGGGACAACGCGCTCGCCCTGGGTGAGGCGCATGGCTACCGCAACGCCCAGACCACGGTCATCGCGCCCACCGGCACAATCGGTTTGGTCATGGACTGCGATACGACCGGGATCGAGCCCGACTTTGCGCTCGTCAAGTTCAAGAAGTTGGCGGGCGGCGGGTACTTCAAGATCGCGAATGAGTCCGTGCCCCCTTCGCTCCGCCGCCTTGGTTACTCGGAGCCACAGATCCGGGAGATCCTGTACTTCGCGCTTGGCCACGGCACCTTGAAGGGTGCGCCCGGCGTGAATCACGAGACGCTGAAGTCTCGCGGATTTGATGATGCGACGCTCGCCAAGGTCGAGAAGGCGCTCCCCAGCGCCTTCGACATCAAGTTCGTCTTCAACCGGTACTCTCTCGGCGAGTCCTTTTGCCGTGATGTGCTCGGTCTGTCGCCGTCGCAGCTTGGAGATCCGGTCTTCGACTTGCTCGAGGCCATTGGGTTCAGCCGGGGCCAGATCGACGCTGCGAACGCCTTCGCTACCGGCACCATGACGCTTGAGGGCGCTCCTGGCCTGAAGGCCGAGCATCAGGCGGTGTTCGACTGCGCCAACCGTTGCGGGCGCTCCGGGGTGCGCTACATCAGCTACGAAGCGCACATTCGCATGATGGCTGCCTGCCAGCCTTTCATCTCGGGCGCCATCTCCAAGACCATCAACATGCCCAACGACGCCACGGTCGAGGACGTGAAGCAGGCCTACCTGATGTCGTGGCGGCTCGCGATCAAGGCGAACGCCATCTACCGGGATGGGTCGAAGTTGTCCCAGCCGCTGTCGTCCATGTTTGCGGCGGATCTGTTTGCTGCGATCGACACCGCAGAGCGGGACAGCGACCGCGCGCCGGTGGGTTCGCCGGGCGAGCTGCCAACGGCCGATGCGTTCTTCCAGCAGTCGCCCACCGATCAGGCCGGCCAGATGGCCGAGCGGGTGATCATCCGGTACCTTGCGCGTCGCCGTCGGCTTCCGGACCGCCGCACCGGGTATACGCAGAAGGCCACGGTTGGCGGGCACAAGGTCTTCCTGCGCACCGGCGAGTACGAGGACGGCGCCCTCGGTGAGATCTTCATCGACATGCACAAAGAAGGCGCGGCGTTTCGGAGCCTTATGAACAGCTTCGCGATCGCCATCAGCATCGGCTTGCAGCACGGCGTCCCGCTTGAGCGCTTCGCTGATCAGTTCCTGTTCAGCCGGTTCGAGCCCAACGGCATGGTCAAGGGCAACTCGCGCATCAAGATGTCCACGAGCGTCATCGATTACATCTTCCGCGAGCTCGCCATCAACTACCTTGGCCGTAACGACCTCGCGCACGTCGACCCCGAGGCGCTCCGACACGACACGCTGCACAACGAGGAGGAGCCCACCTGGTCCGACCAAGAAGTGGTGCCCATCCAGAGCGTCATGATCAGCGATGCCGCCATCAACGTCGACGAAGCCCCTCCGGTCAGCGCCACCGTCGCCGCCGCCGGGGCCGCGCCTCGGCCCTCGGTGCCACCAAGGGCCGAGGCCCACTCCTCGTTCGGGGGTGAGCGCAGCGCCGCCTCGAAGAGCATGGCTGGGCTCGCGTCTGCGATCCGGGACGCGAAGGCTCAGGGCTACGAGGGCGACTCTTGCCCCGACTGCAGCGCGATGACGATGGTCCGGAACGGGACCTGCCTGAAGTGCATGACCTGCGGTGGCACGAGCGGCTGTTCTTAGGGCCGTGCCGACCTGACGACGGGTCGGTCCGCGCTGACGCTCACCCAAACCTTCTGCCCCTGCTGACTTGCTCGTCCGCTGGCTAGTCCAGTCTGGCATGCCGGATGGCCAGGCCGAGATGCCCCGTCAAGGCCGGGAGGGACACCACTCCGTGCGCATCCGGGCGGCTTGAGCTGACGGGGGGGCCCGCCCCCGAGCCCCCGGCTATGCGGCCTGCGCCTACTTCGCGGGCGTCCCGCCGGCCTTCTTGGCCTCCTCGGCCTTCTTCTTGGCTTCGTCCGCCTTCTTTTTCTCTTCGGCCTTCAGGACTTCCTTCAGCCCGAACTTCGTGGCGTACTCCAACTTCGCCTTGTGGGCGTCGATCACCTCGACGGTGATGCCCTCGTTGTCGAACAGCGGCTTGATGGCCTCGGCAGGCCCCGTCGCGGTCACGATTTCGTGGCCCACGCAGCGAGGCAGCTGAGCCTTCATCTGGTCGACGGACACCGAGGTGAACGCGGTGCGCCAGCGGTCGAAGTAATCCAGTGTGTCGCCGCGGGCGACGACCCCAAGCAGTCGGGACGCCATCTGATCGGTGGACTGCTGCTGGGTGCCATACTGCTGGGCGTCGCCGTACTTCACGAGCTGAGTCTTGTACGAGTCGATCGTGGTCTGGGCCTGCTCGCCGAGGGTCAGCATGTTCTTGACCGCGATCGCCGCGAAGCTGTTCTGGACGAGGCTCTCCATGCCGAGCAGGTTCGTCCCGCCGGGGTAGTCCATCGCGAATGCGTACGCGCCGTAGGACGCGCCGGTGTTCTCCCGCAATTCGTTCCAGATGTCCTGAGAGAGCACGCCGGCCAGGACCTTGCCCGCAGCCCGGTCCTCCACGGTCTTGACGGGCTCCATCTGGCACAGGTAGTTGATCTGGGTCTGCGACGCAGAAGGGCGGTCGACGATCAGCACCGCCCGCTTGGGCGGGTCCATCGGCGGGGCGTACTGGTTCGTGGGCTTCAGCGTGCCGGCCTTGCCGGGGCGCCAGCCCTTCCAGGTCCCGAGGTAGGTCTCGGCGGCCTTCTTGACCTCGTCCACCGCCACGTTTCCGACCACCAGAAGGGTGGCGTTCGTCGGCTGCAGGATCGCGCTGTAGAACTGTTCGGCCTGAGCGGAGCCCCAGCTGCTCATCACGTCGTAATCACTGTGATTCAATACTTTGGCGATCTCGTGGTCACCCAGCAGGCGCCGGTACTGCTCGTTGTCCGCCCACCACTGCTCTTCCGCCATCTTGTCGAGGATGCCGCGCTTTCGAGCCTTGATCCAGCTGATGCGGCCGTCTGTGTCCGGGGTCACGCCGTCGAGCCTGGACCGCAGGATGTAGAGCTGGTCGACCGCGTTGCCAGCGGAGCCGGCCGCATCGAAGGTCACGTTCGTATCGCCCATCGACACCCCATCGAACGCGGCAACGCGGAGCGAGTCGACCGCTGGGAACGACGTATCGCCCAGCATCCCGGCGGCGAAGCTCGCCTGCATTCCCATGTTGTACCCGCCGTCGAAGACGATGCGCTCCTGCACCAGCATGCCTTCAGTGTAGGGCATCACCTTCACCTTCATGCCGTTGGCAAGGGTGAACTCCTGCACCTTGGTCACGTCGGGGGTGACGAGCACCTTCTTGAGGAAATCGGTATTGAGATCGGCCTCTTTCAGCAAGCTGGCGTCGCGGTCCGCGCGCGCCTCGCCGGCGTAGACGGCGTCGGAGCTGTCCTGAGTGACATCGCCCTCTTCGTACGGCGCCATGATCATCGCGATCGCCCGCTGCCGATTCAGGTACTTCTGGGCGAACTCCCGGAGCTTGGCGTTCGTCAGGGTCGTGACGCCCTTGATGTTGTCGGAGAAGTAGGTCAGCGATCCGCTGAAGTGCGTGTACTGGGCGGCCTCGGTGACGCGGGCCGAACCGAGTGACGCGAACAGGTCGATCTGGCTGAGCAGATAGGCCTGATATTGTTCCTGATACCTGCTGAAGAGGAACTCGTCGTACTTGCGTTGTTCGTCGATCTCGCTCTGCTCCCACTGGTGGTAGAGGCCGTCGAGCGCGCTGTTGATCGTGCTCTTGCCGTCGTCGCTGGCGGGGACCTCGATGAAGCAGAACATCGCACCGCCGAGGGACTGCGGGTTCGCGCCGCAGTCGACGGTCTTCTGGTCCTTGTCCCGGCCGTACGACCATTCGGGGTTGATCTCCTGATAGATGGCGCTCGCGAGGCGGCTGCCAGCGAGGTTCTGGAGGATTTGGTCCTCAAGGATGCGGCCTCCGGGGGTGGACCAGGCGAGGACGACGAGCTTCTTCTTCACCGGGCCGTGGACGACGTCGATCTTCTGCAGCCCACCCTTCACTTCGATCGGGGCTACCGGGGCCATGGGGGGCTCTACCCGCTGGCCGCTGAGGTGGGGCTTGGGCGGCAGGTCGGCCTTCAGCGGCGCCGTCGGGTTGGCCGGGTCGACCATCAGGTCAAGGCCGAGGTCGGCCAGGTACTTCGAAGCGTCGGCAGCCTTCAGGTCGCCCGCGACGAAGATCGTGGTCTTGTCTGGGCCGTAGTTCTCCTTCACGAACGCCTGCACGTCTTCGATCGTGATGGCGTTCAGCGAGTCGTTGTTACCGATGCCCGCGTAGGCTGAGCGCCCGTACGGGTGGGACTGAGGGAAAAGTCGGGTGTAGACCTGCCCGAACACAGCACCGGTGTTGTTCTCGTAGCGGAAGCGGAGCTCGTTGCGGATGACCTCGCGCTCCACCGTCAGGGTCTCGGCGGCGACGTTCTTCAGGGCGTTGCGCATGCGCATTCCCTCGAACGCCATCAACTGCGGCAGCTTGTCGGCCGGCGCCACGGTCATGTAGCAGGTGATATCGTCCGCGGTGAACGCGTTGATGACCCCGCCCATCTCCTCAAGGAGATCCCAGATCTTCGGCAGGGGCTTGCCATCGCTGCCCGATTGGTGTGACCGGAACCAGAGGTGCTCGACGACGTGCGCGATGCCCTCCTTGCCGACGGGGTCTGCCGTCGACCCGCGGTCGGTGACCGAGGTGATCGACACAACCGGCTGGCTGTGGTCTTCCTGAAAGACGACGCGCAGGCCGGAAGGGAAGTTGAAGTCTACGAGCACCGGGTCGGCGCTCTTGACGGAGAGCGACATTTGCGGCTTGGGCACGCTCTCGGCGAGCGCTGCGATGGGAAGGCCGATGAGGCCGATGCCGAAGATGGCGAGCACGTGAGTAGACTTCATGGACGCTCCGATGGGGTAAGTGGGGGCTGAGCGCGCAGTTAACGCGCGGGCCTCTCGCAGGCTTCCGGGCCGGCAGTCTACACCAACCGCGCGCACGACAGATATAGTGAAATCGTGAAGACCTCTGCTGCTGCTGCCCGCATCCTCCCGAATTCGGGCCGGCGGTGGATCTTGGGTGGGCTCGTGGTGCTTTCCGGGGCGTGCGGCACCGCGTGGTACGTCCATCGTGAGCGGGAAGAACAGGAGCTCTCCGAGCGCGCGCTGAAGGACATCCCGACCGATGAGTACGAGTCTTGGATGCAAAGCCTCGGGTACACGGACTGAACTGCCGTGCGGAGCCTTCCATTCACGGCGCTGTTCAGCGTGGTCTTCCTCGCGCTGTTGGGGTTGCAGTTCGCGTTGACCGCTGGGTGGGGGAGGGTCGCGGTCACCCGCGCCGCCCCGAGCGTACAGAGTGATGCGATGGCCATCCCCCCGAAGCCGGGCGGGCAGCGAGCGCCCGACGCTCCCGGCGAGGGCGACGGCGAGCGGCGGCTGTCGTTCGCTGCCTGTCAGGGCATGTCAAAGATGGTGCAGGACGTCTGCTTCCAGTCCCTCTCGCGGCAGCAGGCCGAGGTCGATACCGAAGGGGCGCTCGGCGTATGCGCGGAGATCATCGATCGGGAGTTGGGGCTTGAGTGCGTCGACGACGTGGCCGAGGCCATCACGCTGCGCGAGCGAGCTCGCGCGGAGCGGATCTGCCTCGGCGTCGAGGACCGTAAATGGCGAGGCCAGTGCTGGTTCGGGGTCGGTCTGGCGTGGGCGGAGACCGACCCGGAGTACGCCCTCGAACGGTGCGATTACGCTGAGGCCTTCGAGCGGTTCTGCCGGCACGACGTCGTAGGAGAGGTGAGCCTCGTAAACCTCGACGCTGGCGTGGCGTTCTGCGCGCGCGGCGAGGTGGAGAGGGCGGACGACGACCTCACCCGGAAGACGTGCTGGCATGGCATCGCGAAATACCTCGCGCGCCGTGACCTTCGTGAGGCGGCGGGGGCGTGCGAGAGAGCGACGGAGCAATGGCGCGGAACGTGTGTACATGGCGCCGGGTGGGGAGCGTCGGAGCGGGACCCCGACCGTACGCTCGCGTCCTGCCCGGAGCTTGGACAGTATGCGGATTATTGCCGGCAAGGTGTGGCTCATCAGCTCAAGCGGGCCGACCCCACGCGGGCGCTGGCGCTGTGCGAAGCGATCGCGACGCAGAAAGTGCGAAGCCGCTGCGTCGAGTTCGTGGAGCGCCCATAGCCCGCCTCGGATGGCCCGCCCCGGCTCGATCCCCATGAGCTTGATATCCGGGGACGTGCTCAACCTGCTCACTCAGGTCGCCGCGCTGGGCCTTGGCCTCGGGCTTGGTGCGCTCTGGCCCCGCGACCCAAGGCCGGTGCTGAACCGTGACTCGGGGATCAACCTGCTGACCGGCGCGGGCTTGTACGGTCTCAAGCTCCTGATTGGGCTGACCGGGGTGTACGCGGCGCGCGTGGGCCTTCTGTCCACCAGCGGCCTCTCGAACCCCGTGGCCCAGTGCCTGTGCGCGTTCTTGCTCATCGACTTCGCCCGTTACTGGCTGCATCGGGCACACCACCGGGTACCCCTCCTCTGGCACTTCCACAGGGTGCACCATTCGCTCCGCTCGCTCGACAGCACGGCCGGGTTCCGGATGCACGCCGTGGACTTCCTCCAGCTGTCCGTGCTTCCCGGCCTCGTGTTCGGGGTCCTGCTCGACACCTCGAGCTGGGCGAGCTGGGCGATCCCGGCGGCGATGGTGCCTGGCGTCGTCGCAGACGCGCTGGAGCACTCGAACCTGCGCTGGCCCAGCTTTCTTGACCCCCGGCTGCGGTATGTCTTCAACAACCCGCTGTTCCACTCCTGGCACCACGTGCGCGACGCCGATCTGTGCGATGGCGCCTACGCCAACGCCCTCCCAGCGTGGGACCTGCTCTTCGGGTCGGACGTCTCGCAGGCCCAGCCTCCGGCCGAGTACGGGCTGGTGCCTGAAAAGGACCTCTCCAACGATGTCCTCGGGCTGCAACTGCTGAAGCCGGCGGGCGTAGGTTCGGAGAACCGCGGCCCATGAAGCTCGCTGCGGTGCTGGCGTTGACGGCCCTTGGCCTCCTGGGCGTGCTGTGGGGTGTCGACCTCGGCGTAGTCCGCGAGAGCCTCTCGGCGTTCGACGTGCGGAGCTTCGCGGTGTGCTGGGTCTGCTACTACCTGACGCAGTGCTTTCGGTGCTGGCGGCTGCAGGCGCTGCTCGGTCGGCCGGTGGGGTTCTGGCGGTTGATGAGCATCACTAGCCTCGGCTTCTTGGCGATCAACGTGCTCCCTTTTCGAATGGGCGAGCTGGTTCGGCCCACCCTGTTGACCGACGAGGGTGTCCCCCTCGGGGAGGGCATGGCCACGATCTTCATGGAGCGGCTGGCTGACATCCTCATGCTGTTGGCCTTTTTGCTGAGCGTGGGCTGGGCGGTCGATCTTCCGCCCGGCGGCATCATTGTGCAGGGTACGGACGTCGTGGCCGCGGGGCAACGGCTGTTCGGCGTCGGCGTGGCCGTTGGCGTGGTGGGGCTTTCGGTGGTGACCTTGCTCGGCGAGCGGGCGCTTCGGATCACCGATGGACTGCCAGCGGCGATCCTGGTCCGGCGGTTCGTTGAGGGGATACGCGCGTTCGTCCTGGCGCCGCTCCGGATGGTGCGCGTGATGGGCCTGACCGCGCTGATCTGGGTCGTGACGCTGGTCGCGGTGTGGGCGACTCTGGCCGCGCTGCCCGGCTTGCCGAGCGACCCGGGTGCGGTGGTCTTTGTCTGGACGCTCACCCTGACGGGGCTGGCCGCGGTGCCGACCCCCGGGTTTTTCGGCGGCTTTGAGGCGCTCTGCGTGGCGGCGCTCGCCGTCCTCGCCGCCGACCCGGACAAGTCGCGCACCTTCGCCGTGGTGCTGCACCTCGGCCAGTTCGCGTTCACCCTCACGCTGGGGTGCTTCTATTTGTTGAAGGAGGGCGTCACCCTCGCGGAGCTTCGCGCTCGCGCCCGTTGAGGCGCGGTCTGTTCGGGCCAGCAGGGTACCCGCATCGCGGCTCGCCGGGCGTTAGGCCGGGCCGGTGACCCGTCCCCACAAGCCCGGCCGCCCGACTCGTCCGGAGGGCGGCCCGCCCGCGCGGCAGGAGAGCTGGCAGACCGGCACGCCAGATCGCAGCCGGCCACCTTCAATCGCCCGTGCGCCCGCCGGTGTCCCGGTCCGCGCCGGGCCGGTGGTCTCGGGCGACCAGCTGGAGGGGCGGAATGTGGTCCTGGAGGCGCTGGTCCGCAATCGGCGCAAGGTCTTAAAAATATGGCTCGATGCCGGCGCGAAGCCCGACGCGAAGGTCACGCGGATCCTCGAGCTGGGCGGCGACCGGGTGCTGCGGGTCGACCGTCAGATCCTCGATCGCATGAGCGTGACGGGCGTCCACAACGGCGTGATCGCGTCAGCCGAGCCGTTCGAAGACGTCAGCATCTCGCAGGTGCTCGAGACCGTGTTCCAGAGCGGTCGCGCGCCGTGCTTCGTGCTGATCGACGAGGTGCAATACGAGCACAACCTCGGGGCGGTGCTCCGCTCGTCGTTGGGAGCGGGGGTGGACGCCGTGATCATCCCGGTTCAGCGCGGCAAGGGGATCACGCCGATCGTCCACCGGGTGAGCATGGGCGGCGCCGAGGCCGTGCCGGTGATCCGCGAGGGCATCAGCTCGGCGCTCGCGCAGCTGCACCGCGCCGGGGTCTACATCGTGGGCGCGGACATGGACGGGAAGGCCCCCTGGGACCTGCCGCTCTCGGGTGCTGTGGCTTTTGTATTGGGCGGTGAGGACAAGGGCCTGACCGATCCCGTCCGGAAGCGCTGCGACGCGATCTGTGGGGTCCCGCTCGCTGGCGGGCTGGAGAGCCTCAACGTCAGCGTGACCGCCGGTGTGCTGCTGTTTGAGCGAGTTCGACAAGGTGCTTTGTTGGCGTGTTGATTTCTGATACATTTGCCGGATGACCTTCCTACTGCTGGCTTTGCTTCGCTCCGCGCTCCCCTCCGCGTTCGCCGCAACCTTGACCGTCGACGCGTCTGGGTCGGGGGACTACACCTCCATCCAAGACGCGATCGATGCCGCCAACGACGGCGATACGATCACCGTGAAGGCCGGCACCTACACCGAGACGCTCGACTTCGATGGCAAGGCCATCTCGGTCGCCTCTGCGAGCGGCTCCGGGTCGACGTTCCTCGTCGGCACTGGGGGGAACACGGTGACGTTCAGCAACGGCGAGGCGTCGTCCTCCCGGCTGGAGGGCTTCACGATTGAGGCTGGAGCGTCTCGCGGCGTGCTGATCGAGGACGCCAGCCCCGTCCTCTCCGACATCGTGTTCGACGGTCTCGGCTCCTACTCCTATAGTGGAGGCGGCGCCTATGTAGACGGGGGTGCACCCGCGTTCGAGGGGTGCGTGTTTGATACCACGCTCGCCTCCTTCGGGGGCGCCATCTACATCACCGGCGGGGCGACGCCGACCGTCAGCGACGGCCTCGTCAGCGCCACCGGCGCCTACTACGGGGGCGGCATCTACGTCGACGACGGCGACCTCACCGTCGCCGATACCACCTTTTCGTTGAGCTGGAGCTACTACGATGGAGGCGGGATCGGGCTCGACAATGGGGCCACCCTCACGCTGACCGACACCGACTTCGAGGGCGCCTACACCTTCTATGGATATGGTGCGGCTATCGCCGCGAAGGACGGAAGCAGCATCGTCTGGACGGGCGGCACCGACGACGCGAGCGACTCCGAGTACGCCACCTCCGGCTATTCGGGCTCGGTCTATCTGTACGACCATTCCAGCCTTACAGCGTCGGGTGTCACCTTCAAGAACATCGTGGGGTACTACGGCGGAGCGGTCTACGCCCACAGCGACTATGTCCTCACCCTCGACGACTGCACCTTCACCGACAACACCTCCTCCTACTGGGCGGCCGCGATCTACGGCTACCTCGGCGGTACGATCACCATCACGAACTCGACGTTCGATGGCAACGAGTCGGCCTACTACGGCGGCGCACTCTACGTCTACAATGGGTTCGACCTCACCATTGAGGACTCAACCTTCTCGAACAACACGGCCGGCTACTACGGCGGCGTGATCGCTGCGATTTTCGATGGATCGATCACGCTGAACCGCAACACCTTCTCGGAGAACGCCGGTCTTTATGGGGGTGGCGTCCTCTACGCGGACTCGCTGTACGGCACGATCACCGCGGACTCCAACACCTTTGAAGAGAACGAGTCCAGCGGAGGGAACGGTGGCGGGGTCTACGCCTACTACTACTCGGATCTGGTCTCCAGCAACAACACCTGGAACGACAACAGCGCCTCGTATGGAGGGGCTGCGGTCGTCTACTACTCCTCGAATGGCAACTTCACCGGCGATGCGTTCACCGAGAATTCGGCGACCAACGCAGGCGGGGCGATCTACGCAAATGGGTACGCTGTTGGCACATCCAGCCTCGAGATCGATGACTGTTTGTTTGCGGACAGCAGCGCCTACTACAATGGAGGCGCGCTGTACGCCACGACGCTCGACACTCTCAACGTACACGACTCCGAGTTCACCGACAGCAGCGCGCCCAGCGGCTACGGCGGGGCGATCTTGTCCAGCACGGTCGTCAACCGGGAGGTCAGCGGAAACCTGTTCTACGGCGGTAGCGCTTACGTCGGCGGTGCGGCCTACAGCTACCTGACGAGCGGTAGCGACTCCTGGGACCACAACTTCTTCATCTCCAACACCGCATCCTACGGCGGCGGGCTCTACCTTCATGCCGACTACGGCTCCACGGTCGTAAACAATGACTTTCTTGACAATCGGGCGAGCGCCGGCGGAGGCGGCTACCTCTACTACGCCTATGTGGATTGGCGAAACAACATAAATGCCTATAACGTCGGGTATGCGCTGTACGGCGCTGACCTTGACAGCGTTAACAACAGCACCACGACGTACAACGACTGGATCGACAACCTCGCGGCGGACGTAGGCGGCTATTTCACGGCCAGCGACATCTCCGGCAGCGGCAACATCACCGATGATCCACTGTTCACCGACTACAGCGACGATGGCGACAGCACGAACGACGACCTCACGCTCGCCCCGGGCAGCACGCTAATCGACGCGGGTGACCCGTCGATCCTCGATGCTGACGGCAGCGATTGCGACATCGGGGCGTACGGCGGCGACGGTGGGGTCGCCTCGGTCCGGGACTACGACGGCGATGGCTACGACAGCGACGTCGACTGCGACGACGGCGACTCCACCATCAGCCCAGACGCGGCCGAAGTGGCCTACGACGGGATCGATCAGGATTGCGACGGCGTGGATCTTACCGACGTCGACGGCGATGGCTATGCGCGCGGTGTGGACTGCGATGACCTCGACGCCACCGTGTCCCCGGTCGCTGTCGAGGTGGCCTACGACGGGATCGATCAGGACTGCAACGGCGCAGATCTGCTTGACGTGGATGGCGATGGCTACCCGGTCACCACCGACTGTGACGACAACGACGCCGCGGTCTACCCTGGCTCGCCGGGGCTCGACGCGGATTGCAACTCCACCGACACCGCCGTGGACGACACCGGTCAGGACGACACTGCGTCCGATACGGACACCGACACCGACACCGACACCGACACCGACACCGACACCGACACCGACACCGACACCGA
>SHYV01000137.1 GCA_009692605.1 Myxococcales bacterium | reverse complement strand
CTCGACGCGGCACGGCTGGCGGACGGAATGCGCGATCTCGGTCATCGCAGCGTGGTGGCGGTCGAGAGCTTGGACGCCGCGCTGGCGGAGCTCCGCGGGTGCGTGCGCCCTGGAGACCTCGTGATCACCCTCGGCGCGGGAGACGTGAACCGGCTGTGCGGCCAGCTCGCTTCCATCCTCACCGAGCGGCGCGGGGCGTGACCATGTCGCAAGGCCCCCTTCCCTCCCTGACCGTCGCGGTCCGCTCAGAAGAGCCGCTGGCGCGACACCTGCCACTGCGCTGCGGCGGGGCGATCGAGCAGTGGGTGGAGGTGGCCGACGAGGCCGAGCTGGTCGCGATCCTCAAGCTCGCGCGGGCGGAAAAGTGGACCGTCCGGCCGATCCCCGCCTTTCACGATGCCCTTCCGCCCGAGGGCGGCATGGTCGGGCTCGGCTTGCGGTTCGGTGGAGAGTTGGAGGGCGTCCGCGCCGCGGATGGGGACCCGGATGGCTGCTTGCGGGTCGGCGCGGGGGCCGTGCTCGCCCCGATCGGGCTGCGGCCGGGCTTCGAGGCGCTGCGGTTCGCACCCGGGACCCTGCAGGACGCCTACGAGGAGGGCTGGATCCAGCCCGCGTTGGTGCGCGTCCGCCGGGTCCGCGGACGCGGAGTGGAGGACAGCGAGGACGTGAAGCCGGACGGCAAATCGCTGCTTGTCTCCGCTGTGCTCCGACCGGGCCGCAAGCTGAAGCCGCCGAGCGCAGGGCAGGCGTTTGTCGAGCTCCAGCGCGCTGGGCCCGGGCTGCGCGCCATTCTGGGCAAGGCCCAGCTCCGGGGCCTGCGCGTCCATGGCGCCACCCTCGGCGAGATCGACCCTGCCGTGCTCTCCAATCGAGACGACGCCACGCCCCGACAGCTCCGCACGCTGCTCGGCGCGGTGCGCGAGCGCATCCAGACATCCACCGGAATTCAACTTGAAGAACGCCTCGTACCCGCCGGTCGAGGAGGGAGACTGTAATGCCTGTCAGGAACGTGAACCCGCCGCTCGACAAAGCCAACACCGTAGTCGGTGTGCTGCTAGGGGGCTTCTCCCCCGAGCGGCCCATCTCCCTGAAGAGCGGCCACGCGGTGAGCGCGGCCCTCCAACGGCGAGGCTGGCGAGCAGTCGAGATCGACGTCGGACCCGACTTGCCCGCCCAGATTGTGGCAAACGGCGTGACGGTCTGTTGGCTCGCGCTCCACGGCATCATCGGTGAGGACGGTTGTGTGCAGGGCCTGTGCGAGGTGATGCGCATCCCGTACACCGGCTCCGGAGTGCTCGGCAGCGCTGTCGCGATGGACAAGGTGTCAACCAAGCGGGCGCTTCGAGGGCTCGGCATCCCGATGGCCGCGGACACCATCTGGCGCGCCGGCGACCCGCTTCCGACCAATGTCACCTTTCCAGTGATGGCGAAGACACCCGAGGGAGGGAGCACGCTCGGAATCAAGAAGTGCCACGACGCGGCGGAGCTCGAGGCCGCCCTGCTCTATTGCACCGAATTCGCCCCGGAGGTGCTGTTGGAGCAGTTTGTTGCTGGAGACGAGATCACCGTGGCAGTGTTGGACGGTGTCCCGCTACCGGTGGTCAGCATCGTGCCACACACCGAGTTCTTCGACTTCGAGGCCAAATACAAGAAGGGCATGACCACCTACGTGGCACCGGCGCCTATCGACCCCGCGATCGCGGCAGCCGCGCAGCGCCACGCGAAGCAGGCGTTCGACACCCTGCACCTGTCGGGCGTAGCGCGCGCCGACTTCATCGTGGACGCCGAGGGCACCGCATGGTTCCTGGAGATCAATACGCTGCCCGGGATGACCGAGACGTCGCTCTCGCCGATGGCCGCGGGGGTGGTGGGCATGAGCTTTGATGACCTCGTGGAACGCTTGCTCCTGGGTGCACGACTCCACGTAGCGCTCCCAGAATCCGGTCGGCCGGAAGGCGGGTAGCCTCGGGGCTGGGGCCCCGCTGGCGGGAGACCGCTGGCGGGAGACCGCTGGCGGGGGGCTGATCCTCGTGCCTCCACCTCATGTCAACAAATTATTCAGTATTGTCTTGTCAAGACTCGCTGGTTGTAGTAGAACCACAACACTCCCCGGATCTCCTAGTGAATCGCCTCCTCCGCACCGCGCTCATCAGCCTCGGCACAGCCGGCGCGACCGCGCTGTGCTCGTGGGTGTTGCTGGGCACGGAGCTGACTCGGTGTCACACCGTCGATGTCGAGGGCTGCGGCAGGGCCGATCCAGCGCAGATCCGGCACCTTGCCGACGTGGCGCTCGGCGCGCCGCTGGTACGGGTGGACTTGGCAGCCGCGGCGGCGGGCGTGGAGCGCCACCCCTGGGTCGCGAGCGCACAGGTTCGACGGGCCTTTCCCGACCGGGTGGTCATCACCGTGGTGGAGCGCACCCCTACCGCGCTGCTCCTCCTCGACCAGCTCTACCTTGTAGACGAAAACGCCAACATCTTCCGGCGGGCCGAAGGGACCACCGTAGATTTGCCACTTGTCACCGGCATTCCGGCCGCCTGGGCGACCGAGCAGCCCGATCTGGCCCGGCGGGTGGTGCTCGACGCCTTGGCGATCTTGTCCACAGCCGACGGGACCTCCCAGCCCGCGTCGGAAGCCGCACCCGATCAGGTAGGAAAAATCCCACGCAACGCCGTTTCTGAGGTGCGCTTCGACCAGCGCGCGGGTTACACAATGGTGCTCAGGAATGGGGGCGAGCTGCTCCTCGGCTTCACGCCGAACGACGCACTCCATCGGCTCGGCCGCCTCGCCCGTCAAGGCGTGGACCTTTCGTTGCCGCACCGTGTCGACCTCGCCTCTCCCCGACTCGCCGTCGTCACCCCGCTCTGATTCGCTCCCCCTGATTCGCTCCCCCTGATTCGCTCCCCCTGATTCGCTCCCCCTGATTCCCCCGCCCCGCTCCCGCCATCTCCCCCCCCCTGCTTCTCCCCACCCCTCACTGCCTGGCCGGCAGTCCCGCCCCCGAGGTCGCCATGATCGAATTTATCAACGAAATTGCCAATGAAAACCGTGCCCGCATCAAGGTCATCGGAGTCGGCGGCGCCGGCGGTAACGCCGTCAACAACATGATTCGCTCCGGCCTGACCGGGGTCGAATTCATCGTCATCAACACCGACGCGCAGGACCTCGCGCGCTCCCTCGCGCCCCAGCGGTTCCAGCTTGGCGGGCAGCTCACCAAGGGCCTCGGCGCAGGCGCCGACCCCGAGATGGGCCGCGCGGCCGCGCTTGAAGACCGCGAGCGCATCGCCGAGCTCGTCGCCGGCGCCGACATGGTCTTCGTGACCGCGGGCATGGGCGGCGGCACCGGCACCGGCGCCGCGCCGGTCGTCTGCGAAGTCGCGAAGGAGCTGCAGGTGCTCACCGTCGGCGTCGTGACCCGCCCGTTCCCCTTTGAGGGCCGCAAGCGCAAGAAGCAAGCCGAAGAAGGCATCGAGGGCATGACCACCCACGTGGACACGCTCATCACCATCCCGAACGCCCGGCTCATTCAGGTCATGAACGAGAAGTCGTCCATGGTCGACGCGTTCAAGAAGGCGGATGACGTCCTGCTGAACGCCGTCAAGGGCATCTCGGACCTCATCAACGGCAACGGCGTCATCAACGTCGACTTTGCCGACGTCCGCACCATCATGAAGGGGCAGGGTCTGGCGCTCATGGGCGTTGGCGTTGCATCCGGCAGCCATCGTGCGGTCGAGGCCGCCACTCGCGCCATCAACTCTCCGCTGCTCGACGAGATCAGCATCCACGGCGCCAACAGCGTGCTCTTGAACTTCAGCGCGAGCGCCTCGCTCACCCTGTTCGAGATCAACGAGGCCGCCTGTATGGTGCAGGAGGAGTGCGCGGAGGAGGCCAACGTGATCTTCGGGTTCGTCATCGACGAGTCGCTCGGCGATCAGGTTCAGGTCACCGTCGTTGCCACCGGATTCGCGAACAACCAGCGCGCCGGCACCTTCACGCCACAGCTCGCCGAGCAGCGGATCCAGAAGACCGTGAACCAGACGATGGGCCGCAATGGCGCGTTGCGTATGGCCCCCGGCTACGACCCGGTCCGCAGTGACGACTACGACATCCCGACCATGCTTCGTAGGAGCTGAGAGCGGACAAAGGGAGTCGTTATCCAAGTGAGGCGCCTCGAACTTCGCCTTCGCCGGTCTCTGGCGGAGGCGATGTTTTTTACGCACGGCCTGCGTGCGCTCATCGGGCCGACCCTGGCGATGGTCGTGACCTGCGCGCTGGCCGCGGCGGTCCTCAAGAACGCGAGAGTGGCCGCTTCCTGGCCGGTCGCGTTCTACCAGTCCTACCAAATGCTGATGGGAGACTTCCTCGGCCTCCCGGCTAGCCCAGTCGCTCAGGTGGTGACCGTCCTGATGCCGTTGTTGGGCATCCTGTTCGTGGCCGAGGGCGTGATCAAGCTCGGCTTCTCGACGTTTCGCAAGAAGGGCAACCTCGGAGTATGGATCCGGATGCTCGCCTCCACCTCCCGACAGCACGTCATCCTATGTGGGCTCGGCACGGTCGGGTATCGCGTGCTCGAGGAGCTCCTCGCTGTGGGCGAGCAGGTGTTCGTCATCGAGCGCGCCGCAGACAACGAATTCGTCGCCCTGGCCCGCAGCAAGGGCGTGGAGGTGCTGATCGCCGACGCACGCGCCGAGAACCAGCTCCGGAACCTCAACCTGGGGAGCGCGCGCTCCATCATCATCGCCACCAACGACGACCTCGCGAACCTGGAGATCGCGATGGACGTCCGCGAGTTAAACTCCCGCATCCCGATTGTCCTCCGGTTGTTCGACCAGCGGTTGGCGGACAAGGTGGGGCACCTGATCGGCATCGAGCTCTCGGTCAGCACGTCCAAGCTCGCGGCCCCGCTGTTCGCCTCTGCCGCGCTGGACAAGCGCGTGGTGGGCACGCACCGGCTTGGAGATCAGCTGCTGGTGGTGCTCGAGGTTTCCCCGGGGCCAGGGTCACCGCTGACGGGTCGCACGGTTGGAGAGATCGCAGCGGCGCACTGCATCTCGGTGGTCGGCGCCAAGGGCGACAACGGCTGGGAGCTCCACCCCGCACCAGGCCGGTCGATCCTCGCCGGACAAAAGCTGCAGGTCCTCCTGCCTGGCAGCCGGGTGCGGGAGACGCTGGACTGGGGGTGAGGCCGCCCGCCGTCAGGCCTACCGCGTCCGCCTCGACCACGGTAAAGCAGCTCCCGTGCTCCTCGTCCGCTCGACCCTCGCGATCTACCGGGACTCTGCGCTCGACGCCGTAAGAGCGACGACGCGCAGCGCCTGGGGCTTCGTCTTCCTCCTCCTGCTCGCCCCCCTGCTCACCGTGGCCGGCGCCGCGCTCAGCCCGCTCGGGATGATCGGCGGTATGGCCGCGAGCCTGCTGATGGCGGCGTGCGCGGGGACCTACCTCGCGACGCTCGACAATACCCTCGGCGCAGCGCCCGCCCGGAGCCTGTCGTTCGCGACCCTGCGCGGCAATCTCGGCCGGTACACCTCCGAGGTGCTGGGCGTCGCATTTCCCATCTGGATCGGCGCCCTGCTCGTCAGCTTCGTGTCCGGGCCGCTGTCCTGGATCTACCAGGTGCTCGTAGCGGTGGCGTTCAACGTCTCCCCGGAGATGATCGGGCGCACTCGCTCCTCCGGCATCGAGCTCCTGGGGGACGCGGTCCGTTGGCTCAAGGAGAACGGCCCCGAGTGGTTCGTCCCACAAGCGCTGTTGATGCTGCCGATCGCGCTTTGGCGGCCCGGGTCGGTGGCGACCATCTTGTCGATGTTCGGCCCGCAGTTCGGCTTCGTGAACGCGGGGGGAGCGTTGATGGGGATGGACGGGCCGATCAGCTGGGTCGGCGCGTTCGGCATGGTGGTCTACATCCACGCGATGATGATGTTCCGGGCGGCGCTGTACATCCGGCTCGGGCGCGGCGGAAGACGCCAACGGCTCTGGAAAGCCCGCGCAGGCGGCTAAACCACGGAGTCGGCAGACGGTGGCGGCACATTGGTACCGACTGTTACGGCTGCTTCGTTCGTTTCCTGATTGTTACGCGATACTTGTAGCCGGTGCCCCCCGAAACGCAGCCCGCCCAACTCGCTCGCCTGACCTCCCCGCCCCTCCCGGCGCTTTGTGCCGGCTACTTCGGGTTCTACGTGATCACCGGCGTCGCGGTGAAGTACTTTCAGGGCCCGACCAGCAAAGGCTATCCAGGGCTCGCCGATGGGACGTTCCTCGTCTACAGCACCGCTGGCGGGTCCGGGCTCTGCATCCTGATCTGCCTCGCGCTCGGCTGGTTCAAGCTCGGCTCGGGGAGGCGAACCGAGATCCTCGGCGTGTCCGTACCGGAAGAGGTCCGCGCGCTCGTGCCCTCGGGGCTGTGCGCGGCGGTCATCATCCCCGCCACCACCTTGCTCTACTCGCTGCCGATCTCGGTGATGGTCGCGATGGTGATGATGCGCGGGAGCATCATCATCGTCAGCCGACTGGTCGACGCCACCCTGCAGTGGCAAGGACTGCGCAAGGGCGTGGTCCGCTGGGAGGAGAACGTCGCGGTGGTCTTCGCCCTGCTGGCGCTATGCATTCCTTTGTTCGAGTCCCCGACGCTGCAGTTGAACGCCGCCGCGCTCGCGATCTTCGGGAGCTACGTCGGTGCCTACGCGGTGCGGCTGTACCTGATGAACCTGTTCAAGCTTCAAGCTGCCCGGGCCCCGGCGGATGCCGACCCAGCCGGTCGCCTCCCGGAAGGTGCACCACCTATCGTCGAAAAAAAGGCGGACAGCCGGTTCTATTTCGCCGGAGAGCAGGCGGTCGCCACCGTCGTCATGCTCTGCGCCGCGATCGCCGTCGCGGCGGGCGCCTTGACGGGGGCGGTCGGGGACGCGATGCGCACCGCCTGGCTGGCTCCACCGCCGGTCTGGCCCCAGGCGCTCGCCGCTGGAGCCGCGTACGGCATGGTCGCGTTCTTCTCGGTGTTCATCTTCCTCCAGCCGGGGCGCAGCGCCACATTTTCGGGCCTGGTCAACCGCCTGACCTCGCTGGTCGCCGGCACCGTCGCCACGCTGTGCTCGCACTACTGGCTGGGCGGGAGAGCACCGGCAGGCGCAGACTGGGCTTCCCTCGCCGTCATCGGCGTATCGGTCAGCTTCCTCGCGCTCGGGGAGCGGCGAAAGTAGTGGAGCAACGAGGCTGACCGGGGGCCTACCGGCACGCCCTACCGGGTTGCGCCTACTGGCTTGGGCTCGAGCCGCCCATCGCCGACATCGCCGCGTACCGTGAGATCAGATCGTTCATGTTGGTCGTGCGAAGGTCGCCACCCGCCGAGGGCATGAACAGGATCGGCTTGCCAGCGAGGGCCTCAGCCACCTTGATCTTGACCATGTTGTGCCCGCCGCTGCCCGCCATGGCCTTGGCTTGCGCCTTGAGCCCCTCGGTCCGGGACTTGGCCTCGGCGAGCAGCGCCTGCGCCTCGCGATCCCGCTGGAAGTAGGTGGAGTCCGCCTTGAGCCGAGCCTTCTGGGCCTCGCCCTTGGCGGTCTCGATCGTCTGGTTGACGTCGCCCTTGGCGACCTCGAGCTCACGCTTCATCTGCTCGGCCGCCGCTTCGCTCTCTGACCGCAGCCGCGCAGCCTCCTGCTCGGCCACCGTCTTGTCCTTGATGACCTGCTCATACGCCGGGTTGAACCGGTGCTCCCCGAGCAGCACACTGTCCACCAGCACCCCCTCGGGCCCGAGGAAGTGGGCAGCAGAACCCCGGGCCTGCTGCGCCTTCTCGGAGCGCATGCCTGCGTCGTAGAACTGCTCGGAGCGCAGCTCATTGAGCACGTCCCGGAGCACAGTTCGAACCACCGGTCGGACGATGCGCTCCTCGATCTCCTTCCTGCTGCTCCCCACGAACTGCAACAGGTAGGGGGTCTTGGCGGGGTCGATGCGCCAGGCGATGGTGACGTCAACGCTGATATCGTTGCCGTCGGAGGTCTTGAAGTTCAGCGCGTCGTCGCCGGTCCGCGCCCCGGAGTCGGGCGACTGGGTCATGGCAAGGTTCTGCAGCCCCACGTCGAAGACCGTCCACCCGTTCAGGACGGGCAAGAAAAAGTAAGTCTGACCCGCAGGGTAAGGCTCACTCAGCACCCCGGTGCGACCGAACACCGCGAATTGCACCGTGCGCACGCCGACCTCGGTGGACTCCAGCGAGTGGGGAACGCAGCCGGACAGGGTCGCGCCCAGGCTCGCGCCGAGGCTCGCAGTCGCCAGCATCCGAACAAGCCAGTTGGGGGTCAAGGAGATATTTCGCATGGTTACCAATCCCGGGTCAACCGCTCGAGATCGAGCGGGTTCATAGCTGCGGCCCCATCGGTCGGGACAATGATGACTTGTGTGTTCCGGATCGCATCCGCCATCTTGAGCCCCACGAGGTTTGAGGCCCCAGCGCTGTTCAGGGCGTCGTTCTCCATCGCCTTGGACTGGGCCTTTGCCAGCTCCACGAGCAGGTCGCCCTCGGCGATGCGCTTGCGGCTGTACAGATCGTAGTCCGCGGTGATCTTCGTCACCTCAGATGTGCCTCGTTCCCGCTCGACGTCGATGGTCGCCTTCCCCTCTGCGAGGACCCGGTTCTTCTCGGCCTCCTCGGTCGCGGCGATCGACTCCGCGCGGTTCTTGAACACCATCTGGTCCTGAATCTTGCGCTGCTCGATCGCCTCCTGATACCGTTCGTCGTAGCTATAGTGCCGTACGAGCACGCCCCATACGGCGATGCCGGAGGGGCTGAGCTCCTTTGTGAGCAGATCCATACACT
The DNA here is from genome assembly GCA_009692605.1 of Myxococcales bacterium. Lineage (GTDB taxonomy): Bacteria > Myxococcota_A > UBA796 > UBA796 > SXON01 > CAIUMM01. Next base: position 5,436 of record SHYV01000137.1, on the reverse strand, counting down.
CGAGCGCCTTCTGTCGGCGCAGGGGACCGGAGTAGAACTGCTCCGCGTTGAGCTCGCCGAGCTTTTGCCGGAGCACCTGATCGGCCCGCGGCATCACGAGCGCCGTGACGAATAGCCGACCGGGTCCAACCGACGTGATCAATTTGTGGGGGTCGACGATCCGGTAGGCGACCGTGACATCCACCACCACGCGGTACCCCTCCGAGGTCTGAATGTGGATGGACGGGGTGACGTCCGCCATCTCACTGCGCTGAATGGTATCGTCGTTGAACTCAACTAATTGTAACTTCCGTGAGAACACGTGGAAGCGCTCGTACCCCGGAACGAGGATGTGCGTGCCGGGGGCGAAGATGTCCTGCTGCAGTCCCTTGCCGGGTCCAAAATAGACCTGCCGGATCCCAAACTCATCCGGGCCGATGCTCACGGTGGTCGACACCCACAGGAAGATCAGGAACAGGCCCGCGATGCCCGCCAGCACTGCGTACTTGACGAACCCGGCGACGGGAGGTGTCGGGAACGGAATCTTTACAGCCATTGGTACACCATCGGTTTCACCCCTTTTCGTGGTTGGATGCGGGGCGCCGCCTAGCGCGCTCCGCCTTCATCGGCCCGACCTCGGCGACCTCTACCCCAGGAGACAAGCGCTCATCCGCGTCTTGCAGTTGGCCCAGGTCATTCGCCAGCTCCTGCAGCTCGGCGCGATACCGGCGACGCGCCCAGGCGCCGATCCACTCGGGCCAGAACAGCGCGAGCAACGGAATGACGTAAAATACCAGATCCCACCGGCCCGCGACCAGACGCATCATCAAGCCAGCCCCGAAAAGGCCAAGGAGCAGCGGGATCAGGCGTTGCATCATCACGTTTAACGGGGTGATCGCCTCCCAGCGCTCCACCCTGTTCTGCTCGATCGCCAGCCGCACGTACCGGGGCAGAAACGTCGCCACCGCCTCGGTCTCGATGCGGCGGGCCTGCACCTCGTCACCCATGACGGCGCGGCATTCGCGCGCGACATTGTCAGCGATCTCCTCCGTGGTCTTCAGCATCACCTCCCGGGCGGCCTCGGGCGAGTCAACGTAGGCGCGCCGAACCGGCTCCAACCGCTCGATGAGGTTGGCAGCGAGGGTGTCGAGGCGGAACGATGCGGGAGCCATGATGCGTCTACGCCAAGGAGTGCGTGGAGTCGGGGGTGTAAGCGGAAATGCCGAGGCTCGCTACCACGGGTCCATCTGGCCCACGCCGCATGCAAGCCGCCCGGAGCGCACCAGCGCCCCCGCCGCGGAGAGCGTGGGCTCGAGGATTCGGTCGTCCTCCCAAAACGAAACGACCTCACGCACGCGAAGGCGCGCGGCCTCTACGCCGGGCGCCCCCGCGAGCGGCGGCTCCACCTCGCGCACCGGCCCCCGAAACCGGACACCCGCCCTCCGGAAGTCAAGCGCCTGAGCCGCGAAAAGCGCCTCGATCGCGGCAATGTCGGCCGTGTTCTCGAGCAGCCGGAGCGCCAGCCGGCCTGCAATCGGCCCCATGCTCACGTGATCCTCACTGTGCTGCACGGTGGGGATGCTGTCCACGACGGCGGGATGCGAGAGGCCCTTGCACTCGCTCGCGAGGCTCGCCGCGGTGTACTGCGCCAGCATCAAACCGGAGTTCAACCCGGTTCCCTCCACGAGGAAGCTTGGGAGATCCCCGGCCAGATGCCCCGTGCACAGCCGGTAGGTCCGGCGCTCGGACTGCGTCACCGCCTGTGTCAACGCGGCGCGGAGGTAGTCCAGCGCGAGCGCCACCGGCGCACCGTGGAAGTTCCCGACCTCCACGACGCCCTCCGCCTCAAGCCAGATCGGGTTGTCGCAGGCGCCATTCAGCTCGCGGATCACCACGGCCTGCACGTGGTCGAGGGCCTCGGTGAGGGCGCCGAGCACCGCAGGCGCCGCCCGAAGGCTGAACGGATCCGGAGCACGACCGGCGAAGGCGAGCTCTGACCCGGCGAGCAGGGCGCGGAGCTCAGCCGCCACGGCGACCCCACCGGGGTGCCCGCGAAGCTCCATCCCACCCGGGGACAAGCAGCGGAGGTCGGCGCGCAAGGCCTCCATCGTCATCGCGCACGCGGTCACCAGGGCATCGCGCACCCGGCGCGCACGATGGACGGCCATCGCCGCCAAGGCGACGGTCAGCGTCGCCCCGTTGATGAGCGACAGCGCCTCCTTCGGCGTCGGCTTCACCGCCGTGAGGCCCCACGCTCCGAGGTCGACGCGGTCTACGCGGCGGCCATCCGGCAAGTCCACAGCGCCGCCCAACCCGCACAGGACCCGCGCGGCGTGCGCCAGAGGGGCGAGGTCGCCCGCAGCCCCGACGCTGCCCTGCGACGGGATGACCGGAGTAAGCCCCGAGTTGAGCAGGTCGAGCATGGCCTGAACGGTCTCGGGCCGCACCCCGCTCGCGCCCACGGCCAGCACGTTGGCCCGGCAGAGGATCAACGCCCGAGCGACGGGCACCGGCAACGCCGCACCAACCGCGGAGCAATGACTGAGGATGAACGCCTCCGGCGCGGCGCCCTCCACCTGCGGGCCACCGATCAGCTGGCGCCGCTTCCCCTCCAGCACCGCGGTCCCGTCGCCGAACGCATGCAGCGAAGGCAACATCGCGCGCCGCGCCTCGCCCCCCAAGACCACCCGAGCCCCATGGGCTACGGCAGCCACATGGTCGGGCCGCAGCGCGCTCCCGTTGATGACGATCGTTGCAGGCACCCCCTGCGATATCCCGCCGCCGGGTCCGGTGTTACCCGTTTTCCCTCCCCTTGAGAGCCGATGCGCTTCTACGAACAAGTCATGGGCGTCTACTTCGACGACCTCGACGCCTTCCAGGTCCTCCACAACGCGCGGTACCTGCTGCTGTTCGAGCGCACCATCGGGTCGTTCTGGCGACAGCTGGGCTGGGGGTCCCTGCTCGCGCCCGCCGACAACCCCGACCAGTACCACGTCGTCCGCGCGAACCACATCGTATACGATCGGCCAGTGCGCGGCGTTGGTGAGGTGCGCGTGCGGATCTGGGTCGAGCAACTTGGCCGAACGAGCCTGACGTTCGGCATGCGCATCCTGCCGATGGACTCCGATGAGCCGTATTGCACCGGAAGCCGAGTGATTGTCCGTGTAGATCCCGAGACGTTCAAGCCAACGGAGTGGACCCAAGCCCTGCGCGGTCGGCTGAAGGCGATCACCTTGGAAGCCCCGCCGCACGGTGGCCCCGTGGCGTGACGCCGGCGGGCGTATACGCTGGTGTGCTGGCCGCTGTCCTCGGGTACGATCTCGCACGTTGGCAAGCGGTTCGGGTAGTGCGACGGCGGCTCAACCGATCGGTCGAGGGCTTCATCCAACGCCACAACGTGGAGCTCGACCACTTCCGATTCACCGACCGGATCTGGGTGAGGCAAACCCTGCTCCTCGACCCCGAACCATGCGAGGAGACGGCCGCGAGAGCACGAGTCACCGGAGTGAGCCTGCTCACCCTGCGACGCAAGATCGACGGTTGGCTCCATGAAATCGTCCCGTACTTCAACATCCTATCGTACTACAAGCTAGGCGGGGCTGTCGCGCAGGCAGCGGCGAACGCCTGCTACGAGCTCGTATTCGACGCGGCGTCACTCGAGTGGGCGCGGTCCCAGATTCCGCGCGGGGCAGTCACAGTCTACGTGGCGAACCACCGATCGAACGCCGACTACGTGGTCCTCAGTGTCGGGGCCATGAGTCAGGTCGCTCTGTCCTACGCGGTAGGGGAATGGGCACGAGTCTGGCCGCTCGATGTGTTGCTTCGCAGCTTCGCCAGCTACTTCGTCCGGTGGGGGGAGAAGGACCCCTTGTATCACCGTGTGTTGGAGCGTTACCTCCAGCTCGTGGCCGCTCGATGGCTGACCACGGCCTTCTTCCTCGAAGGAGGACTCTCTCGCGACGGCCGCCTGAGGGAGCCGATAACCAGACTTCTGGACTACTTGATCGGCGTGCTCCGCCGTGAGCCCGACCGAGAGATCGTGTACATCCCAGTCGGTATCAACTATGACCGTGTCCTTAAGTACCGCAACCTGCTGGCCGACAAGCGGCCCACCGGAGCGGTAAGGTTCCGTTCACTCCTCACCCTGATGGTGGGTGCCCCGGGCGTGCTGTTCGCGCTGTTCGGGCGCGCGGCCGTGCGGTCACACCGCAAGCAGGGCTACGCCGCCGTCACGTTCGGCGACGCGATCCGTTCGTTCATGCCCGACGCTGCCGCCACCGCCCGCCGCCCGGACAAGGAGCGCCGCCCCGAAATCGCGAGGGCCACAGCCAGCCATGACTAACGCGAGCCAACCCTGACCGACGCGGCCGGCTAAGCCATGAACCTCTCGCGATCGGCCTCGCTCGGAATCCGGCACGTCTCCGTACGGCCCCAAACAAGGTATCGATATCGAGCAAAGACCCGGTAGCCGAGGTCGGTGAATGGACGAGGCAACCACCCGCACCAGCTCATGGCTCGCCACGGAAATCCAAGCCGCTGGCAGATCGAGAAGATGGCGGCGGAATGTAAGCGCACTGCCTCGTCCGCAGTCCCCACCGCGGTCACCACGATGATGCTATCCAGACCGGGTGGCAATGGGTGCCGCTGAATGATCGCCCGCGCCGTCTCGCCATGCAATGCGGCGAACCTGAACTGCCGTGCGTCGTCATGAGCGATGAGCCACTGAACCGATGCGTCACAGAAACCGCAATGGCCATCGTAGAGCACAAGCGGCCGTTCGGGGCGGGGCACGGACATCGCGCTGAAGCTAATCCCCGAAACAGGGGATGACCTGCCCGTCGCCGCCGGTTTGGACGCATGACGATACATATCGATCGTGCATCGATTTGGCATTTTTCAAGGTTCCCCGATAGAAATCAGGCAACCCAGACTCGGCGTACTGGTCGGCGGCGCCAGCCGGTAGTTCGCCGCCGAGCCGAACCTGCGCCTGATAAATCGCGAGAGTCTCGCCATGCGTCAGATCCAGCAGGATCCAGCTCCCGCGGTTCACCGGGATCGAAATAGCGCCGTCAAACGCGGAGACATCAGTCTTGGACCGTGCCTCGGGCAAGCGCTCCGGCGCGTTCGCCCAGGCCCGCTCCCATACGCCCGACCCGCCCATGGCCGAATTGGTCTCGGTGCGAGCGACCCACTGCCGGTCCGCAAAGGGCCAGGGCAGGTCAAGCCGTTGGTACAGCAGCTTGTCTCCCGTCCACGAGCCGGCCCATGCCACCTGAGTCAGGCCGCTCACGACGTCCACGGGGTGGTCGTCGGTGATCGCCAGCCAGATCGCCACTCTACTCTCGGCGATCACACCGATGCCCCGGACTCCTTCGTCGGACTGGCGATGGGCGATCTGACCGGCCGCGACAGTCTTCCACACCGACGCGTCAAACGCGCCGGGGGGGAACCTTGCCT
>SHYV01000136.1 GCA_009692605.1 Myxococcales bacterium | reverse complement strand
CGGGCCGCCGCCGCCTGACGATCCGCCGCTCGGGCCGCCGCCGCCCGACGATCCGCCGCCGCCCGACGATCCGCCGCCGCCTGACGATCCGCCGCCGCCAGACGATCCGCCACCGCCCGACGATCCGCCGCCGCCAGACGATCCGCCGCCGCCCGAAGGGCCGCCGCCGCCTGACGATCCGCCACCGCCCGAAGGGCCGCCGCCGCCCGACGATCCGCCACCGCCACCTCCACCGCTCGTCGTCGCGCCATCCGCCCCCTTGCCGCTGGTCCGACCGCCCTTGCCGGTGGGCGGGTGCTTGTGAGACGGGACCGCCTTCGCCGACTTCGCCGGGCCCGGTGCGGCGGTGTTGATGTCCACGCGGGCATCGCTGTGCCATGTCTGCGTGGTGCCCTTCCACTCCGTGGACTGCCCCGACTCCATCGCCACGGTCGACTTGGCCCCGATGTCGATGCTGGCGCTCGCGTCGAGGACAAAGTCCTTGCACTTCCAGCTCATCGTCTCCTTCGCTTCATGAACGATGTTCTTCTGCACCTTCACCGTGAGCACCTTGTTCGCGGCGTGGATCTCCATGTAGATCGCGTTGTTCGCGGTGGTCGAGATCACCTCGATGCGCTCGGCGCCCGGGGTGTCATCGAAGTCTACCCAATGGGAGTTGCGCGACCAGAAGCGACGATGGTCGTCGTTGCCGTCCTCGTTCGCGTAGGGGTCAGGCGTGTCGTCGCCTCCGTTGTATAGCGCCCCCATGCAGTACGGCGAGTTCGTTCGGTAGGCGAACCCGATCAGCACCTCGGTGCCGACCTCGGGCAGCATCACGAGCCCGCGCGACGTGCCCGCCATCGGGCTCATCAGGCGGATCCAGTAGGACTCCGGGTTGTCTTCATGGTCCACCGGGTACTTGACCTTGATGCGGCCCATCTTGTCCGGATCGACGTTGTCGATGACCAGTCCAGTAACCACGCCGTTCATCATGGAGACATCCAGGGAGCTAGTTGATGTTCGTCATGGAGGCGAAGAGAGTGAGCTGGGTTCCCCCGTTTACCGTCGACGTGGGCGCCTCCACCTTCATGGTCGCGCCTGCCTTGATCGAGATGCTGTTGCTGGCCTCAAGGATGAAATCCTTGCACTTCAGGCTGATGGTCTCCTTCGCCTCGACGATGATGTCTTTCCCCGAGTAGAGGCTGAACACCTTCTCCTTTGCGTCCCAGATGAACCGGAGCTCCTCGTTGTGGCTGATGAGTTCCATGCGCTCCTCACCCGCGGTGTCGTCGAAGGTCAACCGGTGACCGGAGCGACTCTGGAAGACACGTAGGTTGTTCTTGCCGTCTTCGTTCGCGTACGGCGGCAGGTCGACACCGTTGTACAGCGAGCCAACGACGATGGCGTGGTTGATGTCGCCGTGCACGAAGCTGACGAGCACCTCGTCATTGATCTCGGGGATGGTCATCCACCCCCGCTGTTGGCCGGCCATGGGCATGGACAGCCGCGCCCAGTCGCTCTCCGGCGCGTCGGGGAGCGTCGGGAACTTGACCTTGACGCGCCCGAGCTTCTCGGGGTCCACGTTGTCCGTGACGAGTCCTTCTACTAGTCCCGGAAGCTGTCCGGAGACGGGGCGGCCGTGCCGATCGGTGACCTTTGGCAAGCGAGCATCCTTCTGTTCGGGAGGTCGACGCGAAGCGCCGGATCGCGACTATAGCGCGAAACGCCCCGCGGTTGGCGCGTTTGGCGTCGTTCTTTCGTCGCGTTCCCGACGCAACCTGCTTCGTCGCTGCTTAACTAAGGCCTGCGGCTGCCGCGACTTCCGCCGCGAAGTCGTCGGACTTCTTCTGCAAGCCCTCACCCATCACGTAGCGGGTGAAGCGGCGCACGCTGATCTTCTCGCCGATGGTCGAGATCGCCTCGTTGACGACCTGATCCACGGTCTTGGAGTCGTCCCGGATGTACTTCTGGTCGAGCAGGCACACATCCTCGTAGAACTTCGACATGCGGCCGTCGACGATCTTCATCGCGATGTGCTCCGGCTTGCCTTCGCTCATGACGCGCTCAAGCTGAACCCTGCGCTCGCGTTCGATCGCCTCGGGAGGAACCTCCTCGCGGCGAACGTAGTCGGGTGCCGATGCGGCGATGTGCATCGCGATGCCGCGGAGCAGGTCCTTGAAGCCCTGGTTGAGCGCGACGAAGTCGGTCTCGCAGTTCACCTCGAGGATGACGCCGATCTTGCCGCCGGCGTGGATGTACGCCTCCACGAGCCCCTCGGACGCGAGCCGCCCAGCCTTCTTGCCGGCGCTCGAGAGCCCCTTTGCACGAAGCCAATCGATGGCCTGATCGATGTTGTCCGTCGTAGCGGCGAGGGCTGCCACGCAGTCCTTGATGCCAGCGCCAGTGCGCTCGCGGAGTTCCTTGACCTGTGCTGCGCCCATGGGAGCCTCGTATTGATTCGTTGTTGTTTTTTACAGAAGCGGGCTGCGCCACGGTGGCGCAGCCCTGAATGCGGAGGAGTCCTGCCGGGGCGACCCCGAAGGATCAGGCCTCGCCGACCGGGGGCTCGACCGGCGCGGCGCGACGGACCACCTCGTAGCCGATGTCCTCGCTGGAATTGACCGGAGTCGCATCAGAGCGGCCCTGATTGACGCCCTTGTGGGCAGCCTCGGCGATGGCAGAGACGAACAGGCGGATCGACTTGATCGCGTCGTCGTTCCCAGGGATGACGTAGTCGATCCCGTCGGGGTCGCAGTTGGTGTCGCAGAGCGCGACCACGGGGATGCCAAGCTTGTTGGCCTCATCCACCGCGATGTGCTCCTTCTTGGGGTCGATGACGAACAGGGCTCCGGGGAGCGCCTTGAGCGCCTTGATCCCGCCGAGCGACTTGTCCATCTTCTCGATCTCACGGTTGAGCGTGAGCTGCTCCTTCTTGGTGAGCGCCTCGAACTTGCCCTCTTCGCGGGACTTCGTGAGGAAATTCAGCCGCTCAATCGACTTCTTGACGGTCTGGAAGTTGGTGAGCGTCCCACCGAGCCAGCGCTCGTTCACGAAGAACTGGCCGGAGCGCTGCGCCTCTTCCTGAATGATCTCGCGCGCGGCGCGCTTGGTACCGACGAACAGCAGCGTCTGGCCGCGGGAGATGAGGCTGCTCACGAACGCCGACGCGCCGATGAGCGCCTTCGCCGTCTGCTGGATGTCGATGATGTGGACGCCGTTCTTCTGCCCGTAGATGTAGCGCTTCATCCGGGGGTTCCAGCGACGGGTCTGGTGACCGAAATGTACACCGGATTCGAGCATTTCGCGGAGGGAGATTGCCATGATGTTCTGACCTTGACGCGGCTTGTGCCGCTTGATGCGGAGTGTTCCGCGAGTTGTGGTTGGACGACCACCGGCGAACCCTCCCGACCGTCTCGCGACGGCACCGTGGGGGGGCTCGTAGGCCCGGTGTGGAATTCCCGCCCGAAAGCAGGGCGCGGTGACTAATGCAGGTCGCCGGTGGCGGCAAGGAGCTGTACGGCGCCGACGTCAAGGTTCATGCGCTCGGACATCTGGGTCAGCCGCGCGGCGTCCAGACCCAAGCGGGCGTCCTCCAGGTCGAGGAAGGAGAGGGTCCCGGCGTCGAACGCGGCCTCGGCGAGACGGGCGTTCTCCGTCGCCAAGGCGAGCTCGCGGTCGACGGCAGAGACCGCTCGGCGAGCGCGCGCGTGGCCATCCCACAGCGTGGTGACCTCGGTGGTGGCGTCCGCCTCGGTCTTCTCGATCGCGACCTCCGCCATGCGCACCATGCTCGCCGCCTTGGCCTGCTCGGCAAGGCGATTTCCACCGTCCCAGAGCACCCAGTCCGCCTTGAGCACGAACTGCCAGTTGTAGGGCTCGCCGGAGAACCCGCTGTTCTGGGTATACGACCCGGTGAACCGGCTATCGACCGAGGGCAACCACGACAGGCTGGTACCGGTGGCCTGGGCGTGCGCGGCCTTGGCCTGGTAGCCCGCCGCGCTGATGTCCCCTCGCTGCGTCAACGCGCGCTGCACTGCCTCATCGAGGGACGCATAGGGAAGGACGCGCGACTCCGGCACCACGAGCTCGGCGTCCGCCCGCACCCCGGTGAGGTTGGAAAACGCCATCTCTGCACCCCCCCGTTGCTGCTCGGCCCCGGCGACTTCGCGCTCCGCCCGCGCCACCGCGATCTCAGCCTGCAATGCCAGCTGAGGGGTCGCTGTGCCGACCGACACCCGGAGGGTGGACTGCTCCCTGTGCTTCTGCGCGTTCAGGAGCGCGTCGGTCGCCAGCTTTTCGCCCACCCGGCTCACCAGCACGCCCCAGTAGGCCTGAGCGACTCCCGTCCGCACCTTCGCCAGCGCAGCCTCCTCCTGCGCCCTGCCCGCCTTCACCGTCGCGACCGCCCCCTTGTAGAGCGGCAGCGCCATCCCCGAGAAGATCGGCTGAACGACGCTCACGTTCCAGTCAAAGTACGACTTCTTGTTGATGACAAGCGGCTCCCCGAGGTCGAGCGGCTCTCCGGTGAACGACTCGATCAAGTCGAGCATCTCCGCTGGAAAGGACTCGGCGAAGTCGAGCGTGGTCTCGCGTTGGTTAAGCGTGAAATTGCCGCCTGCGACCAGCTTCGGCCCGATGAGGGCGAGCGCCTGAGTCTTCAGCGTGTCGGTTTGGACTCGCTGCTCCTGAATGAGCTTGACTTCTCGAGAATTGCCCGCCGCAGCCGCCCATGCGTCATCGAGGGTGACCGGCGCGGCCAAAGCGAAGGTGGGGGACAGCAGCACGCCGACCAGCAGGGACAGGATCACTCGAGCTCCGGACCGCGCGGCAGATAACAGGGGGCGTGGCCGGTGCGACCCGACGTCGCCGGTCCCCGGGGTAGTATCCAACCGCCATGTCCACCCCGCCCGCCCCCACGCTCCGGCATCAGACGGGCTCCCTTTGGCGTCCGGCAGGCCTCGCCTTCGCCATCGCGCTCGCCGGGTTCGGGGTGCTCCACGCCGCCGACCCGCGACTGGCCGACTACGACGGCTACTTCCACGTACGATTCGCCAGCCTCGGGCCGCTGGCCTGGACCTCCCGGCAGTTTCCATGGATGCCGTTCGGCATCTTCGCGAACGATCGCTACGTCGACCACCAGCTGCTGTTCCACGCGCTGCAGTGGCCGTTCACCTTGGCCCTGCCGCTGCTTGACGCCGCCCACGCTTCCGCCGCCGTATTCTCAGCGATCGCAGTGGGGTGTTGGACGTTCGCCCTGACGAGCTGGCGAGTGCCCCGCGCCGCCATCTGGGCGGTGGTCCTGCTGGCCTCGTCGCGGTTCTTCGTCGACCGCCTGATGATGCCACGAACGCAATCGCTGTCGATCGCGCTGATGTTCGGCGCGATCGCGCTGATCGCCCCCGGCGACACGTCGGATGGGCAAGCCGGAGTACCGCTCCGGGGGCCGCTTCGGGCGCCGCGATCGCTCGCGCTTCTCGCGTTCCTGTTCGTCTGGACCTACCACCTCGCCGTCATGCTGCTTCCGATTCTGGCGGTGATCGCGCTGTTCCAGCCAGGAACGGCGCGCGAACGCGCAACCCCGATCGTCACGGCGGGTATCGGCGTCGCGCTGGGGTTCGTCCTGCACCCCCAGTCCCCGCAGACCCTGCGCTTCTTCTACGAGCACGCCTTCCAGAAGGTCGTGAATTCCAGCGATCAGGCAGTGGGAGCGGAGTGGATGCCTGTAGATCTCCCGACGTGGATCGTCCACACCGCCCCCGTGCTCCTGCTGCTTGGCGTCCTCGGCCTCCGGCGTCGGGCAGCAACCACGCCCGAGGCTCGGGCGGTGCTGCTCCTGGCCCTCGGCTGGGCGGTAGCGTCGACCTTCGCGGTGAAATGGCTCGAGTACGCTGTGCCCTTCGCGGTGTTCGGAGTGGCGCTCGCGTGGCGGGACGCGCGCTGGTCACCGTGGCCGACGCTGGTTCTGACCCCGTTGCTGTTCTTCAACGGCGCGCAGGTGGTCGGGCACATCCGAGACACTCTGCCCCGAGCGGACCGGCTCGCAGGGATCGCAGCGCACCTTCCCGCGAGCGACTGCCACGTCTTTCAAGCCGATTGGACTGACTTTTCTGAGCTGTTCTACCACGCCCCGCAATGCACCCTGACGGTTGGCCTCGATCCGAACTTTTTGTTCGCGACCGAGCCGAAGCGCGCCGAGCTGGTCGAGGCGGCGTTAGCCGGGCGCGTGGCCCGGCTTGGAGACATGGCGAAGCATGCCTTCGACGCAGACTGGGTAGTCGTGACGACCCCACCCGAGGCGGCGGCGGCGGCGGCGGACCCGCACCTCGTGAAGGTATACGAGGACGCGGCCGGTAGTCTGTGGCGGGTGGTGCTGGACGACTCAATCGAGCCGTCGCGGTGATGGCGCCCCGCCTGGGCACTGTGCGTGTGCTCATCGAGGTTCCGCGCGGAAGCCACCTCAAGCGGGAGTGGCGAACCACGGCCTGGGGCGGCCGACTGGTGTTGGAGTACATCTCGCCCGTCCCGAGCCCGTTCAACTACGGCTGCGTCCTTGACCGGCGCGCGGATGACGGCGACCCCGCGGACGCCGTCGTGCTCGGGCCACAGCGCGCCGCCGGATCCGAGGTCATCGCGGCCGTGCGCGGCGTGGTCCGGTTCACCGACGCCGGGTGTGACGACCCGAAGCTGATCTGCGCGGGATCTCCGGTCGACGCCGTTGGCCGGGCCCAGGTCGAGCGGTTTTTCCGGCGCTACGCGATCGCCCGCGGCTGGCTCAACCGGATGCAGGGGAAGAGCGGGGAGACGGCGTTCGTGGGAGTGGAGTGGGGGTAGAAAGGGCTTGCGCAGCTACGTCATCTCTCCCAGCCGGAGCTGCAGCTCCTCCATCTTTTTGATCTCGTCCCGCGTGGCGGCGGCCTTCTCGAACTCAAGCCGGGCAGCCGCGCCCTTCATCTCAGCGCGAAGGCGCTTGAGCATCGCCGGGATCTCCTCTAGCCGCACCTCTCCCTCGCTGGCGCGGGGATTCCCCTTGGGCGGCGTGACGTAGTCGCCAGCCAGCAGCTGGGCCAGCGGGCTGTCGATGTTGCGCCGGATCGTCTGGGGGGTGATGCCGTGCTCCGCGTTGTAGGCCTCCTGCTTTGCGCGGCGCCGGTCGGTCTCCCCGATGGCCCTCTCCATGCTCGGGGTCATGCGGTCCGCGTAGAGGATCACGCGGCCGTCGACGTTTCGGGCGGCCCTGCCGATGGTCTGGATCAGCGAGGTGGCGGAGCGGAGGTAGCCCTCCTTATCGGCGTCCAACACGGCGACGAGCGCGACCTCGGGCAGGTCGAGGCCCTCTCGCAGCAAGTTGATACCGACGAGGACGTCGAAGGCGCCAGCGCGCAAGTCCTTGAGGATCTCCATGCGCTCCATCGTATCGATGTCCGAGTGCAGGTAACGCACACGCAGGCCGAGCTCCCCGTAGTAGTCTGTCAGCTCCTGCGCCATTCGCTTGGTCAGGGTAGTGACCAACACACGCTGCCCAAGCTTGATCGCAGCCCGCATCTCACCCAGAAGGTCGTCCACCTGCTCTTTCGCCGGGCGGACCACGACCTGCGGGTCCAGCAGCCCGGTCGGCCGGATCACCTGCTCGGCGACCACACCGCCGGCCTGATCCAACTCCCACCTGGATGGAGTGGCGCTCACGTAGATCGCCACCTTCACGTGGGCCAGAAACTCCTCGAACATCAGCGGGCGATTGTCGAGCGCGCTGGGCAAGCGAAACCCGTACTTGACCAGTGTCTCCTTACGCGCACGGTCGCCCTTGTACATGCCGCCGACCTGCGGCACCGCCACATGGCTCTCGTCCACGACCAGCAGCCAGTCACCCCGAAAGTACTCCAGCAACGTCGGCGGAGGCTCACCCGACGGGCGCTGGGTCAGGTGCCGCGAGTAGTTCTCGATCCCGTTGCAGTACCCCATCTCCTCGATCATCTCGAGGTCGAACATGACGCGCTGCTCGAGCCGCTGCGCCTCCAGCAACAGCCCACCTTCCCGCAGAGCCTCCAGCCGCGGCTGGAGCTCGTCGCGGATCGACAGCACCGCCGCCTCCAGCTTCTCCTTCGGCGTGACGTAGTGACTGGCCGGGTAGATGCAGATCTTCTCGAGTGTCTGCAGCATCTTTCCGCGCAGCGGGTCGAACTCGCTGAGCCTCTCCACCTCATCTCCAAAAAGCTCGATTCGGAGGGCCCTGTCGGTCTCGTGCGCCGCGATGACCTCGATCACATCGCCGCGCGCCCGGAACGTCCCACGGTGAAAATCCTGCTCGTTGCGGCTGTACTGCAGTTCGACGAGCCGGGCGAGGATCGTCTGCCTCGAGATCAACTGCCCTGGTTCGAGCTGAAGGATCATGTTGTCATACGCCTCGGGGGAGCCGAGACCGTAGATGCAGCTCACCGACGCGATGACGATGACGTCGTTCCGCTCCAGCACCGCCCGGGTGGCCGCGTGGCGCAGCTTGTCGATGTGTTCGTTGATCATCGAGTCCTTCTCGATGTACGTGTCCGAGCTGGGAACGTAGGCCTCCGGCTGGTAGTAGTCGAAGTAGCTGACGAAGTACTGGACCGAGTTGTGAGGGAACAACCCCTTCATCTCTCCGTAAAGCTGCGCGGCGAGGGTCTTGTTCGGCGCCAGGATCAACGTCGGCCGATTGAACTGCTGGATGACGTTCGCGATGGTGAACGTCTTCCCGGTTCCGGTCGCGCCGAGCAGGACCTGATGGCGCGTGCCGGCCGTCAGCCCCTCAACGAGCTGCCGGATCGCCTCCGGCTGATCACCAGCCGGAAGATGGGGGGAGACGAGCGTGAAGGCCATGGGGTACTGATAACCTGTTCACCCGCCGAGCCGCGCCCGCACGCCAGCCCGCTACCGGCGTACCCGCACCGATCAGAAATCGAACCGCAGCCCGCCGGTCACTTCCCAACCCGACATATGCAGCTCCGTCGGGCCTTTCGGCATGAAGTTCTGACGGTACTCGCAGACGAGGAAGGTGTCGTCGATCCCGGTCGTAGCCTGCAGCTCGCTCGACGCCTTCCGGTCGAACGCGTCCAGCCTCAGCATGCCGCCGGCGGAGTAGTGCCAGCCGAGCTTCGCGCCGTTGCGGTCGTCGTCGGTGCCGTCGTCCGGAACAAACCAGTTCTCGCGCCAGAGCCACAGGTTGGCGCCGATGCCTCCGGTGGGAACGACCCACTGCTCGTTGAAGAAGTCGAGCCGCACCCGCAGCCCGCCATCGAACGGGTAGAGCGACATCATGTCATGCTCATCCGAGACGTCCCCAGCGGACGTTTGAAGGAAGCCGGTGGCCTGCCCAAAACCGGCCGACACCCCGACCTCGAACAGCCGCCACCCCATGTTGTACTCGACCTTGATGACGTCGTTCTGCTTTCCGAACACGTCCTGCAGGTAGCTGTCGTTGAGCTGCACCGTGCCGTACCGAACGGCGACGGCCTTGTGGAACTGCCACGTCGCGTTGTCGTTCGCGAGAGCGACCCCGGGGAGCAGGAGCAGGGCGGCTACGACGATCATCCGGGATCCGGGTGCGGAGGGCGCGAGGGAGAAGAAAGCCATAGGCGCGATGCTAACCCGGGAACCCGTCGGCCCGCCTGCGGCGGCAAACAAGCGCGACAGCGCCTGACACAACGAGACCGAGGACCAACGCCGCGCGGCCCGCAGGCATCGCCGCGGCCGAACAGCTGAACCCGCCATCGTCGCCGCGGAGCTCGGAGGCGCTGTAGGTGTAGCGCGGTGTGGCCGACAGGACGTCGGACATCGGCCCTTCCAGACCACCGGCGTCAAACGCCCGGACCGCCGCCCAGTAGGTGGTTCCATTTTCCAGTGGGTAGAACGTGTAGGAGCCGCCCGAGCCGGGTGTGGCGCCCAGCTCGACCGGCGCCGTGAGCCCCTCGATCGCGAGGGTCGGCCCACCGGTCACCCAGTCCCCGGCGGAGAACACCGCGTCGGACAGGTAGATCAGGTAGTGGTCGAGGTCTTCGGTGTCATCGGCGGCGATCTGTACGTGGATGCTGCTCTCGCCGAAGCCGACGCTGGTGACCATCTGCGGTGGAGGCGTATCGACGGTGACGTCGGTTGCGTCGTGGCCGATGGCGTTCCCCCCGTCAACCGTGACCCAGAGCCGGTTCCGACCCTCAATCCAGGCTTCGCCCACCGTTGCGGTGGCGGTGACGGTGTCCCCGGCGTCGATCGAGCCCGAGTCGAGCTCGGTGGCGTCGGCGAGAGCGTCGCCGAGCCAGAGGGTCCAGTCGCCGTCAAGGTCGGAGGTGAACGAGACGCTGGCTTCGGCGGGGACGTCAGCGGAGCCGGAGCCGGCGCTGGCCGGGGCGGAGGTGATCTCGACCCAGGGGCCTTCGGTCAATACGCTCAACAAGCTGTCCGCCTCGGACATGGCCAACAAGCTCGACACCCCGCCCGCCGGGTCGGTGATCGTCGCGAGGCGACCGAAGGAGCCCGTGTCGTAGACACGCTCGGCTTCGCTGCCAAAGCTGCCGCCGGAGTAGTCGTAGATCGAGAGGTCTGAGTCGACCGAGACCGCCGCCCATCCGCCGGGCTCGTCGAGCGCCAACGCAGTGGTCTCATCACCGATGTCGTTGACAAGGAGCGTGTAGGCGTTGCTGCCGGTGTCAAAGAGCCACAGGTCGCCGCCGGTCTTGTCGGTCAGGTAGATCTGCCCGGCGTCGGAGCGTGTCGCGGTCTGGTAGTCGGCGCCGGTCGCCTGCGTCGTCAGGTAGACCGCGGCGTTGGAGGTCGTGATGCGGGAGAGGTCATCCCCGCCGTGCAGCACGTAGAGCGAGCCGTCGAACAGCAGGGTGTCAACGAGCCGATCGGTGGAGAGCGTGGTCGGATAGCCGGACAGCACGCGCTCGTCGTCCGGGGACATGCCGGTCAGCTCGGCGAGCCCACTGTCGCCCGCCATGACGACGTAGAGGTACGTCCCGTCGGTGTCGATGGCGGTGACCGCTGTGGTGCCCGCGGTCAGGACGTCGGCGGAGAGGGTCGGGGAGCCGCCTGCGACGTCGACGCGCTCGACCGTGCCGTCGCCACAGCCGATCCAGTACACGTCAATGGAGACGTCATCGACGCTGCGTATTCCCGCGGTCACGCCCCGGGGGCTGCCCGCGGCCGAGCACACCGCTACCGAGGTGGTGTCCCACGTGCCGGTGTCCAGAAGCGTAAACGCATCGCCCAAAATGGCGATCGACTCCCCGCTCTGGGCGAGCGCCCACTCGGTGGGCGACGCGACTGTCCATGTCGCGACAACCCGGTCGGGAGCGGCCAGCGCCGTGGCGCACAATGGCCCCTCGCGCAACAGGGCGAGCAAGAGCACCCACGGGAGCGCGTACATCAGGAGCTTCCCCGGGCAAGGACGCCTGCGCTCACCAGCCAGTCAGCGACGAGCATGGGAACCGCCCCGGCCGCGCCGGCCAGGTTGTCGCCAACCGCCACGAGGTGCACACCATCACCCCCTGGATCCGCGCGCAGCCTACCCCAAGCCACCCCGGGCTTCCCGCTGACCCCGCGGGGATGCAGCCGGGAGGACTTGAGCACCGCTCGAAGCGCAGTACCCGCCGACGCGAGGTTGAGCGCCTCCTCAGCCGCGTCGAGCGTCACCCCCCGAACGTGCACATTCAATACCACCCCCTGAAACAGCGCTGCCGTGTACGTCGTGAGCGCGATGTGGTCGGGCGGCATCGCCGCGAGCTCCGCAGCCTCCTCGGCGGCCAACCGTTCGGCCGACGACCACTCGTCCCCCGGCACGTCCTCCACCAAGACGTCGAACGCCAGCCCGTCCGGGAAGATCCGACGGGGAGGCTCGTTTCCCGAGAAGTTCGCCAGTAGTTGCTGGCCGAGCTCCTCCGCTCCCGACTTTCCTCGCCGGATCGCGCCTTCGATGGCGGTCGCGGTCACCGTCGTCGCCCCGGCCTCCGCTAGCGGGACGAGCACGCTCGCCAGCACCCAACCCAGCGCCGAAGGGGTCCGAACCGCGCCGGCGATCAGCGCGCGCTCGGGCAGCGCCGCCATCGTCCCCGGGTTCACCAGCGGCACGTCGAGCGTGCCTGCACTGGCGTTCCCCACGTCGATGACGAAGATCCCGCGCGCCACCAGCCCGGGCAGCACCCTCGCCGCCACCTCCGGCGGAAGGCACGAGAACACCAAATCCGGGTTGTGGTCCCCCAGAGCGGTGATCGGGTGGACGGGCAGGCTGTCCGGGCCCCAGCTCGCCGTATCCACCCGCGCTGACCGACGCGGGCCGCCGAACGCGAGCACCGGCCCGGTGACTAACGGCGAACCATGAAGGGAAGAGAGCAGCTGGTCACCGGCAGCGCCAGTAGCACCGAGCACGGCGAGCGTGAGCGAAGTAGGTGAGTTCATGGCGGGCGGGTAACCGGCCGCGAGGGCCCCAGCCGGCCGATGTCGCGGCGCCGGACAGACCGGGACAGCCCGGGACAGGCCGGCCGCCGGATACGCTGCCCGGATGCGGCGGCCAGACATCGGACTCGCGGCGGTCTTTCTCCTCTCCACGGCCATCGCCGCCGTGGGGGTTGCCGTGTTCACGCCCCGCCCGTTCACACCCGCCGCCGCCGCACCAGCCGCTGCGATCCTCGTGGTGATGCTGGGGTACTGGGCGTTAGCGGCGATCATCGTCGTGCTGGGCATGGGGCGCCAGCTCCCTGCCGGCGACGTCGTCTTCACGAGGGACGGCGGAGTCGTCGCCATGGGTCTGGCGATCCTGCCGCTCGGGCTCGCTCCCATCCTCCTCGCCGTCGCCGCGGAGAGCCTGGGGCGCGGGCTCCCTGGCCTGGCTCCTGCCCTGTTTTACGGCGTATTGGCCGTGCTCGTCGCGGCATGCGGCTGGGCCCTCGCCGCGACGCGTGAGGAGGTACGCGTTGGCGTGGTCAATGGCACCGCGAGCATCATCGTGATCGACGGGCGCGGCTTTCCCCGCATGGACGTGTACACCGCCGCCGACGCGCGTGCTCGGGCGCGCCCGGAGCGTAGAGAAGGCCGATGAGCAGGTGCGCCGGCTGAGACAGTAGCTTGCCAACGCCGAAACGATAGCGGACAGCCGGCGAACACCGTATAGGACTCCCCCCCCCCGAGTACACCATGTCCCTCGACCGTCGCACCTTTCTCTCCGGCGCCACAGGGGCCGCAGCGCTCGCAGCGACCGCGCTCCCCGCCGGTGCCCTCGCCTCCACCGACGAGCGGCTGGGCGTTGAGGCCCACGTGCGCGAGCTCCGGCAGCGCTGGGCAGCCCAGAAGCGCGACTACCTGCACTCGATGTTCAACGACCGTCCGTCCGCCAGCGCCAGCGAGCTGGCTCCATACACCGAGGCGCTCGGCGAGGGGCTCGGGGCGCTCTCGACGTACAAGGAGATCGAGCAGGTGCGGCCCGAAGACCAGATGCACCCCTCGTTCCAGCGGCTCATCCACGACGTCGCGACCGGGGTCGGCGGGATGCTCATCGCATCGCGCGAGCTGCTCGAACGTTTCCTTGACGGCGCGGACGACGACCCGCACCGCGAGACCCACCTGCGCGCCGCGATGCGCTCGGTCCGCCTCGGACTGGCCGACTGGCCGACGACGGCCGGGCGCCAGCACGCGCTCGAGCACAGCCTGTTGGAGGTGGAGCGGGAGCCCGAGAGGGGCACGTTGATTCGCCGGGTCCGCCGCCAGATCGCCCGGCTACGGAGGGCGGAGGCGCTGAGCGAGCAGATCGCGGGGCGCTGGCATGAGACCGGGGTGCTGGAGATCGCGGACCCTGCCATGTTGAACCGGATGAGGGTGGGGCAGGAGAGGTGGGCCGCCTCGCAGACCATGGACGACGCGTTCGAAGCCACAGAGGGGACCGGTGTCTTGAGCCTCCCGACCGAGCGGCAGGCGGAGGAGGGGAAACGTAAGCTTGTGCTGGGCATCGTCGTGCTCGGAGTCGGCTGCGGCCTTGGCGGCCTGCTGGTGCTCTACGGCGGCTGCGCGGTGCTGTGTGGGGGGGGGGCTCCCGCAGTGCTGGTGCTGCTCGCGGGCCTCGCGGTGCTGGGGATCGCGATCTGGCTCGGCATCACGCTGATCAAGCGCGGGGTGGACATGAAGAAGGGGAGAGTCATCGCAGAGGACGATCTGCTGGGGCCCAAGATGGCGACCGAAGTACACGCCGTGCCCGTGGTGGCCGAGGAGATCTGGGTGGAGACCGGCGTATGCCGGGCGGACGACCGGGTGCTGCTGGTCGACGCTGTGGGGCTGGTTCGCAGCCCAAGCGGGTGGATGGCCGATCCGGACGGCAACGGCACGATCG
>SHYV01000135.1 GCA_009692605.1 Myxococcales bacterium | reverse complement strand
CCCCCAAACCCTTCATCATAGTCCGCCATCGCCGCCGCGATCACCTCGCGTGCCCGCTGTGCGCCGTACACCGCGTCGATGGTGACAGGCTGGGCCCCGGAGGCTGGATCGAACTTGTACGTCAGGAAGTAGTGCCTGAGCCGGTCCACCAACGCCGGCGGCAACCCGTGTAGCTCTCGGACATCTCCCCAGACCGGGTCCCGGTCCAGCACGGCGATGATCTTGTCATCGGCCTCGCCGGCGTCCACCATCAAGAGTCCGCCGACCGCTCGACAACCCAGCAGGATGTCGGAGCGGTCGATCGGGCGCTCGCTGATCACGCAGATGTCGAGCGGATCGCCGTCCCCCCGCGTGACTCCGGGCGCCGTGGAGCGGGCGATCCCTGCCACACGCGACGTACACCAGGTGCGCGGGATGAAGCCGTACGCGTAGGGTGGCAGCGAGTTGGACCGCTGGGGCCGGTCCACCTTGAGGTAGCCAGTGACCTTGTCGACCTCGTACTTGATCGTCGAGAAGGGAGTGATCTCGACGTAGGCGTACAGCACCTCCGGCACGCCAACGACCGGCGCGCCCGGCCCGATCGGAACCCCGTGCCACGGGTGCGGGCGGTGCACATCAAAGGCCATTCTCACAGGCTTTTCTGGATCAGCGCCCGCCATGCTTCACTCCACCGTGACCGACTTGGCGAGGTTTCGGGGGCGGTCGATGTCGCGGCCCAGCGCGAGCCCGGCGCGGTACGCGAAGAGCTGCAGCGGCAGCACGGACAGGAGCGGCGTGATCAGCGCAGAGGCCCGCGGGACGGCGATCGCCACCTCCGCGAGCTGAGCCGCCTCGGTGTCGCCCTCGGTGTGGATCAGGATGACCCGGGCACCGCGCGCACGCACCTCCTGCACGTTGGACAGCGTCTTGTCCCGCATCTGGTCGTCGGGCACGATGGCGACGACCGGCGTCTGCTTGTCGATCAGCGCGATCGGACCGTGCTTCATCTCCGCTGCCGGGTACGACATGCAGGGAATGTAGGCGACCTCCTTCAACTTCAACGCCCCTTCCATGGCGACGGCGGCGCTGACCCCCCGACCCAGAAAGAAGACGAAGCGCGCGTTGACCAGCAGCTCGACCGCGTCGACGATCGGCCCGGTGTGGGAAGTGGCGTTGGCATCGAGCCAGCTCGCCATGCGCCCGGGCACGGCCAACAGGTCCGCTCCGAACGCCCGCCCCTCGCCCGGTCCGAGCATCCTGGAGCGCCCGAACATGAGCGACGCGACCAGCAGCGCCGCCACCTGAGAGGTGAACGCCTTGGTGCTGGCCACCGCGATCTCGGGGCCCGAGTGCACGTAGACTCCACGCCCGCAGGTGCGCGCGATCGTCGAGCCGACCACGTTGACCACACCCATGACCCGGCCGCCCTTGGTCTGGGCCTCCTGAATCGCACCGAGCGTATCGGCGGTCTCTCCCGACTGGCTGACCGCGAGGAACAGGTCGTCGGCCGAGATGACCGGGTTGCGATACCGAAATTCACTCGCGATCTCAGCGAACGCCGGCAGCCTGGCCAGCTGCTCCATCGCGGTCGCGCCGACCAGCCCAGCATGGAAGCTGGTGCCGCAGCCGAGGATGCCCAAGCGGCGGATCGCCACGATTTCGCGCGGCGTGAGGTCGAAGCCGCCCAATTTCGCGCCGCCGGTCTCGGGGACCACGCGGCCGAGCAAGCAGCGCGACAGGCTCTCCGGCTGCTCGTGGATCTCCTTGAGCATGAAGTGCGGAAAGCTGCCCTTCTCGGACGATCCAAGCTCGATTCCCAGCTCCTCGATGGCGTGGGACACCGGGCGACCGTCCAGCCGGCTGATCTCCCATCCTTCGCGGGTGATCTTCACGATCTCGCGGTCCTCGAGGTACACGATGGACCGGGTGTAGTTGGCCAGCGCGTGGGGGTCGGACGCGAGGAACGTCTCGCCATCGCCCTTTCCGACGACCAGCGGGGAGCCGTTGCGGGAGGCGATGATCAGGTCCGCATGGTCTGCAAAAACCACGGCGACGCCCCACGTCCCGGTCACGACGGCCAGCGCCGAGCGCACCGCCTCGAGCGGGTCGCCGGTGTAGAACTTACGGACCAGATGGGCGAGCACCTCGCTGTCGGTCTCGGACCGGAATTTCACCCCCTCCTCTTCTTCGAGATGCGCCCGCAACGACGCGAAGTTCTCGATGATCCCGTTGTGGATCACCGCGATCCTCCCGGTGGAGTCAACGTGAGGATGGGCGTTCGCCTCGGTCACCGCGCCGTGGGTGGCCCACCGGGTGTGCCCCACTCCCGCGCGGCCCGCGAGGTTCTCCGGCACGGCCTTCACGAGCTCCGCCACGAATCCCACCCGCCGGATCACGTTCAGCTCGTACCCACCGCCCTCCGTCGGGGTGATCATCGCAAGGCCGGCGGAGTCATACCCCCGGTACTCCAGACGACGCAGCCCGTCGAGCAGCAGGGGGGCGGCGCGCTTCTCGCCGACATAGCCAACAATTCCACACATCTCTGGCTCCTACTGTGCGTGAACCACGCGGTGAGTCGTCGCGCCGGGAAAAACCAGGGTCGGCATGAACGGCTCCGCGCAAGACAAGGGTTTCGGGCCCCTCAGTCGGTCGCCGGGGGTTTGGACCCCCGGGAGCCGGTGACGTTCAGGGGCTCGTCAAGTGCCATCACGGAGGCGAGCGCGCGCCATGATGCGTCGGGCAGATAACGCGCAGCGGGGCCTCCGTTTAGGGCGATCTCCTTGATCAGCGAGCTCGACACGAAAATGTGCCGGGGGTCGGTCAAGAGGAAAACGGTCTCGACGGATGGGGACATGTCCATGTTCGCGAGCCCGGTCTGGAGCTCGAACTCGAAATCGGTGACCGAGCGCAGGCCACGAAGGATCGACTGCGCGCCGATCCGCTCGCAGTAATGGACCAACAGCCCCTCGAAATGGGAGACCTTGACGTTCGTGATCGGGGCGCAGACCTCGTCGAGCACCGCGAGGCGGGTCGAGAGGTCCAGCGTCCGTTGTTTTCGGGGGTTGTGGCCAATCGCGACCACCACTTGATCGAAGAGCCGAGCGCCTCGAGAGATGACATCGAGGTGACCCAGCGTGATGGGATCGAAGCTTCCAGCGTAGACAGCGGTTTTCACGGTCACCTCGGGGTTGGGGTCAGTCAGCTCGCGGGGTCCATCAGTTCACGCCACGTGCGGTCCAGACGCGAAGCGGCGTCGGCGACGTGGCTGCAGAACCAGCCCCAACGCGCGAGGCGATCTGCGGGCGGGGGGTCGGACCGCAGCTCGATGGGGTGGGCCGCGGTGCTCGTGAACTTCCCGCCTATAAAGCGGTAGGTCTGCATCAGGCTGACTTGCGCCTGATCCCCGGTCGCAGCGACAGCCCCGAGGGCCCGGCCAAGCCCGACGGCGATCGCGTCTGAGGCCGGGTTGAGCGGGGGCAGGATGCTCGCCCGCGGCAGGTGGGACAGGTGCACCAGCAGCTCGCTGAGCGCGTCAAGCAGGGGGGCCGTCTCCGCGTTCGCGGCAACTACCGGGATGAACGCCGCAGCATTTCGCTGGAACAGGGGCGAGAACCGCTCGAGCGCCCGCGCAACGGTCACCGGAACGTCGTCGTCCACGTCGCGCAGCAGGAAGTCCTGAATGGGACGCCCGCGCGCCCCCGACAGCGCCCGACCCGCCCTGAGCGCCAGCGAGACCCGGTCCAACGGGTTCACCGGGGCCCCGAACAGCAGGTCGAACACGGGAGTCTCGGCGGCGCAGCCAATGGCCTCGAGCCCGTCGGCGAGCAGCGCGGCATGAGCGCGAGCTTCCGGGCGGCGATCGCGACGCAGCGCGACCCACGCCCTCGTCGCGGGGTGGGTGCCCTCCCCTGTCCGATCGACCGTGAACCAGTCGCCGACGCCATCCGGCGCCAGGGAGATGGCCAGCGGCTCGTCGATCGGCCCAGGGACCACCACGAGGGCACCGTTGCCGAACTCCCGCCCCACTCCGCAGCTTGAGACGGGCGCCGAGTGTACGAGCGCTGGGCCAACGACCACGCCCACATCTCCGGGATCCCCCACGATCTCAACGTGAATGCGCTGCCCGAACGACCGCGCGCGAGAGAGCAGCAGGACCCCCAACGCCATGGTGGACGGGCTGCTGCCACGGAGGGAAACGGTCATGTCGAACCTCTATCGGGGTCGTCTGGGGGAGCGGCGACGGCGGGGGGAGCGGCGACGGCGGGGGGAGCGGCGGTCGGCGCGACCGCCGGCGCAGGGGGGCGGTCTCCGTCCGCGTGGCGGAAAAACTGCCTCACCGCGTAGAACGGCCCCAGCAGCACGAACCCGGAGGAGAGCAGCGCGAGCGGGACCAGCCGGGCGTGGACGAAGGCAAGGACAGGCAGCATCGCCATCCCGAACGCCATCACCCGCAGGCCACCCTGACGCAGCTCGCGGCCCCCCAGCCAGCCTCTCCGCACCCCCCAGGCCGTCGCTTCTGGCTCAAGGCCCTCCCGCCATCGCTGTGCGACCGCCCCGTGGTTCCAGAGCACCAACCCGCAGAGCATCACGAAGGCGGGGAGCATCGCCGCACCGACGAGCACAAATCGCGCGGTGGTGTTCTCCTCGAGGAAGATCCCGGCAAAGAAGTTGACCACGACCATCGAGGTGATCCAGAACCACTGGCCGTCCACCGAGAGAGCCCACCAGGCAGCGAGCGGCTCAGGCATCCGCGAGTTGGGGATGGCACCGTAAAACCGCTCTGCCCCGCGCACATACTCCAGGTGCTCCGGCACGAACCGGACGGCGACGATCTCGGCGACCTGCCGAGACGGCGCGCCCTCGGGTAGCCAGTACGTGAGCTGCACGCGGAGCGGCTCGGACACCACGCGACGGCCCGGGATCCCGCGGCCGCGGGTCACCAGCCGCCAGGGGCTTGACCCTCCGGACTCCTCTGCGGTGAGCACCGCGCGGGGGTCGGCCTCCAACGCCGCCAGCGCGGTGCTGCCCGCGGGAACCAGCACGAACAGCCCCTCCGGCAGAGGGGCCACGGTGACATCCAATACCCGGGCCTCCCCGTTCTCGGTGAGCGACAGCCGCACGCGTCCGCCCAGCGACAGGAGGTCGAGCACCTCCGGGGGGAGCGTTGCGGCGACCGGATCAGGCAAGGCGGTGCACCCACAGCGTCAGGGCCTCGCCGTCCTGCGTCAGGGTCTCCTCTACTCCTGCGCGCTCCGGACGCGGCCCGAGCCGGCTGCGCGTCTCGCCCTCCAGCACGCCCAGAAAGCGCGCCAGCATCCGATCGCAGCGGTCGCCTCCGGTGATCGTCAACGAGACTGTCTCGTCGTACGCGCAGCCGATGGACTTCCGAAGCGCTTGAACCCGACTCTGAACCTCGCGGAGCAGGCCCTCCTCAAGCAGGTCTTCATCCAGAGCGCAGGACAGCGCGACCACCGCCACCGCAGAGCCGGCAGCCTGGAAACCGGCCCGGGCAGCCACTTCTACGCGCACGTCCCCATCGGTCAGGGCATGCCCGGCGACGACCGCTCCGCCGCTCGACAGCGCACTACGCAGCTCCGAGGCGTCCATCTGCGTGATCGCGGCGGCGACGGACTTCATGTCCTTGCCGAGGCGAGCCCCAAGCACCTTGAAGTCGGGCTTGACGTTGAACGTGACGAACTTGCCTGCGTCCGCTGAGAACCGGACCACCCGGACGTTGAGCTCGTCCCTGAGCAAGCCCAACAGCGGCTCCAGCCGGCCGGCCCGTCGCGGATCCGCGAGCACCACCTCCGCGCTGGCCAACGGCTGACGTACGCGCACACCCACCGCCTCCCGGGCGTTGCGGCCAAGGTTGGTCAGCTCGCGGATCAGATCCATGTCATCGGCGAGCGCCGGCGCGACCCGATCATCGTCGGGGCTCGGCCAGTCACAGAGGTGCACGCTCTCGGCAAATTCACCGCCGTCCGGGCTGGCAGCCTTGAGGCTCTGGTACATCGCCTCCGCTTGAAACGGGACGAACGGCGCGATGACCTTGCTCACCGTCAGGAGCACGAACCGCAGGGTGTGGCGCACCTCCAGCGCGTCGTCCAAGCCGGACGACTCGACGCCCGACCCCGCATCAAACCGCTCCCGGCTCCTGCGCAGCCACCAATTGGAGAGCGCGTCGACGAAGGTGTTGATGGCCCGGGCGGGCTCGAAGATCCGGTAGGCGTCCAGCCCGGCGGTCGTGTCGCGGACGAGGGCGTCCAATGCGTGCAGGATCCAGGCGTCCAGCGGGTGCTGGCCCGCAGGTCTGGCTGGAGTGTGCACGACGGCGCCCGGCAGCGCGCGGTGCAGCAGGTAGAACTGGTGCACGTTCTTGAGCCGGAACAGGAATTCACGCTGCCCTTCGAGGATGGCCTTGAGCGACAGCCTAGTGTTCGTCCACGGCGGGTTCTGGCTGTAGAACAACCAGCGGAAGGCGTCCGCCCCGGGCGCAGGGAACGGTGTCTGGAACACCACTTCCGTGACCCGCGATCCTCCTTCCGGGCCCGCGTACCGGGCCAGATCATCCGGATGGATGTGCGCCGTGTCCTTGCCCTTGACCGCGCGCCCTACCACTTCGAACGGAGCCCGATCGGGACCGAAAAGGCGCTCTTTCGGGTCGAGCCCGAGCGAGCGGACCTGCGCCGGCTTGAGCGCGAGCTGGCCGGGCTTTAGCGACGCATCCGGCAAGAGCCGAAGCCGGGCCTGACCCTTCAGCACCACATCGGGCGACGTATAGTTGCCATGCCGCTTCGACTCCTTCTTCCCGTCGGGATCGCAGACGTGGCCGAGCACGATGCAATTGCGGAACGGCCGCGGAAAGCCCGACTCGGACATACGATCGAGGCCGTGCCGGGCGCAGGTCTCGGCGTCGAAGAGCAGCGTGGAGATCATGATCAGGGAATAGAACCAGCCTCGCGTCTGGTCCACTGCCTCGCTGATGAAGTCAGCTGGAAAGAACCTTGCGAATTCTTCGCGGCCCTTGTGGGGAAATCCGACCTGCGCGAACGGCATGCAGCCCGAGTCGAACCAGCAGTCGATCACCTCGGGTACCCGGGTCATGGTGCCCGACCGCCCGTGCTCAGCGCAGCCCGAACACCCGAACGTGACCCTGTCGATCCACGGCTTGTGGACCTGCAAATCCGGCGAGATCCCCTCACGGTCCATCGCGGCGAACGCCTCGGGGTTCCGCGCGATGATCTCGGCGGTGGAGGCCATCGACTCGACGGCGCCGCAGGTGTCGCACACCCAGACGTTCAGCGGCGTGCCCCAGTAGCGCTCACGCGAGAGCGCCCAGTCCACGTTGTTTCGAAGGAAGTCCCCGAAACGGCCGTCGCGGATCGTCTCCGGGAGCCAGTTGACGGTCGCGTTGTTGGCGAGGGCCGTCGCCTTGTTCTGGCGGGTGCGGATGAACCAGGCGGGTCGGGCATACTGGATCAGGGGGTCGGACGGGGCGCGGGGGCAGAAGGGATAGTCGTGCCGCACCTGCTCGGCGCGGAACAGCAGGCCGCGATCCTTGAGGTCCCGCTGGATCTCCTTGTCCGCGTCCTTGCAGAATGTGCCGGCGTACGGGCCGCATCCCGGGATGAAGCAGCCGTCCGGCCCGATGAGCTGGAGAAACCCGAGGCCTTCTTTGCGCCGAAGCTCAAAGTCGTCTTCGCCAAACGCCGGCGCGGTGTGAACGATGCCGGTCTGGGAGACCTCGACATGGTCGCCGGTCACGATGACGTAGTGTCGGCCGCTGGCCAGGTGCGCCGCCTGATCGGGGATGTCGAGGTGAAAGCTGAACAGCGGCCGGTAGGTCCAGCCCCGAAGGTCGGTGCCGATGCAGGTGTGCAGGGTCTCGCCCTCGGGGGCCAACTCCGCCGCTGTGACCACGACCTCGCCGTTCTCGAGCCGGGTAAAGGCGTAGGCGGCTGTGGCGTTCACCGCCAGCGCGACGTTGGACGGCAAGGTCCAGGGCGTCGTCGTCCACGCCAAAAAGTGCACAGCGTCTGCCGCGATCGCAGCGCGGACCGCCTCGGGCAGCGGCACCGACGACGGTTGATCCCCAGTGGAAGCAACGGTGAACCGGATGGTGACCGAGGGGTCGTCGACGCTCTGGTAACCCTCTCCCACCTCACCCGAGCTCAGCGCGGTGCCGCCCTGCGCCCACCACCAGACCACCTTGTAGTCCTTGTAGAGCAGGCCCTTCTTGAAGAGCTCGGAGAGCGCCCACCATACGCTCTCGACGTAGCTGCGGTGGTAGGTGACATACGCGGTGTCGGTATTGACCCAGAACCCGACCCGCTCGGTGAGGTCCTCCCACTCTCGCGTGTAGGTGAACACGCTCTCGATGCACTTCTTGGCGAAGGGCTCCAGGCCGTAGGCCTCGATCGCGGCCTTGCCGTGGATGCCGAGCTCCTTCTCCACCTCGACCTCGACGGGGAGTCCATGCGTGTCCCAGCCCGCGCGACGATCCACCCGGTAACCGCGCATCGTGCGGTAGCGGGGGAAGAGGTCCTTGATGACGCGAGTGAGCACGTGCCCGTTGTGGGGCATCCCGTTGGCGGTCGGCGGCCCCTCGTAGAAGACGAAATCGCCCTTCGGGGATGGGCGTTCGATCGACTTCTGGAAGATTCGCGCCGTCTTCCAGAACTCCAGCACGGCGGCTTCAAGTCGTTCGGGGGCTTCAAGATGGACACCCAAAGGCGCAGTTCCAGACGACGATTCAGCGTGAGACACGAATACTCCGACCGCACGGGACTTAACCGGCCAGGGCGAATATCCCGGGGGCGGGGACGTCCAAGACCCGATGCCGACCTCGCTCTTCCTCTCCGCTGCGCTCGCCCTCCCCGCCTTGCGCCTGATCGCCCCGCCCGCATCGGCCGAGCCACTCGCAGTGGACGCCCGATTTGCCTTGGCGCTCTACTGCAACCCGATCTGCACCGAATCGGTGTTTGACGGCCTCGAACATGACCTGAGCGCGATCCCGGCGGTAGATGGCTTCGCTGAGGTCGCGGTCTCCGCCGGTCGGCTGATGGGGCTCGCGGACACCACGGCCAGCCCGTACGCGGACGACGCTGGATTCGCGGTGCCGGACCAGCCGTTCATCGACGCGTATGGTCAGGGCGTAGACCGCGCGGAGGAGCTCTTCGAGTCGCAGGCCGTCATCCTTGTGTGGTTCAGCAGCCCGAGGCAGCACGCGCTGACGACGTGGACCACCGCCCATATGGCGTTCGCCAACGCGGCGAAATCTGCCAACGGCTGGGTGGAGGATCTCGACACCCAGACCCTGTACGGCCAGGCCACGTGGGCGGCGAAACAGCCCGGCGGGCCGCTTACCGACTGGTTCGTCGTCGAGAACAGCGAGGCCTCGGCTGCCGGAGAGGTCCGGATGGTGACCAGAGGCTTGCGGCGCTTCGGGGGCCGCGAGCTGGTGATGGTCCACGTTCCCACCGACAGCGCGGGGGATGCCGCCCGTGTGCTCAACGCCGTCGCGTCCTCACTGCACGGCGCGGCGGACAGCGGGATGCTGGAGCAGGCGGCGGACGACGGGTGCGCGTGGTCGATCGAGGTCAACACGGGTGAAGCGCGGGGGAATGCGTGCCTCGCCGACACGCCAGCCATCGCAGGAGACCCCGAGCCCCCGCTCGTCGCTGTCCTGTTCAAGGGGCAGATTTTCTCCGACGCGAGCCTTGGCGGCCCGCCCGAGGCTCAGGTCGCGGGGGCCGCGAGCGTCGCGAGCCCTGCTCCAACGGGCACCCCTGCCCCTGCTGGTATCGAGGTTCCGGCGGCCCGCCTCCCTCCCGCCGATCCACCACGGTCACTCGCGGAAGCTCAAGATGCGATGCGGTCGAGGCTCAGCAGCGCGGTGCGCGCCGCGCTGGGGGCCGGCCTCGCGTCGGGAGAGGCCATCGCCGTCTCCGTCCCCTTCCCTGCCTCCGATGGGGGTCGCGAGTACCTTTGGGTCGACCTCCAACGGTGGGACGGCTCGGTCCTCGGCGGGGTGGTCATCACCCAGCCGTCCAAGGCCCGGTCCGTTTCAAAGGGGCAAACCGTGACCTTCGATCAGGCTGAGGTGTTCGACTACGTGTGGAAGCACGCGGATGGCACGCGCGAGGGGAACACCACGGCTCCGTTCCTGCGCTGAGCCCCGACGGAGTGCTACCCGGCCTGCGCGATCTTGCCGGCCCGCTCCGCCAACAGTCGTTCAACCTCAGGGTGCACCTGATACAGAGTGATCACGGTGCCAAAGGTGTTCTTCCACTGCCGCACCCGCTCGCGGCTCACGCCGAACTCGTCCGCCACCACCTGTCCGCTCTCGGACTGGGCGAGCGCCTCCAGCAAGCGCCGGAAACGCGCACGGCCGTAGGTCTTCATGAAGTTGCGAGCTACCCGTTCACGGTTGCGGTTGTTGGCGATGGGCATTTGAACCTCCGGATGTGGATGACGGATTGACCTGTTCCTGAGTGTCCGGGTGGGGCCCGGTGAAGGAATCATAGCACCGTCCGTTGACGTGTCAATGATCTGGACGGAGAAAAAATGGTGCTTGAACCTACGTTAGTTGCATTACGTTAAGAACTTGTACCTAAGTGTCCATAACTCCACATGAATACCTGATTTTACCAAAGCATCCATCCAGATTCGCTGCTCGTCCCGCAGCGAGTCGGTCGGGCCCTTGATCTCCGCTAAAAAGCCGCATTCCGGCAGCATCGCCGGCAACGCCGCGAGCCGCGGGGCGTGCATCTCGAGACGGCATGGAGGCCCGCCTGCGACGAAAAGATCGGGCAGGCCGGCAGCCGCCATCCACCCCTCCCTCGCCAGTCGGCCAAGCACAACCGCGGTCATGGGCCCCGGGGCGTGCCGGGCCAGAAACACCGCATCGGAGACGTTCCACAACCCCGCGAGCCGCACTCCGCTCGACCCACGACTGTAACCCAAAGTACCATTTTCCAAGACCTGACCTAGACGGTCATCCACCAGCTGCTTGCGTCGCCGGTAGAACCCCGGCGTGCCCACGTCGAGCGGGCCAGTCCGAAACGCGGTGGGGAGCATGTCCTTGATCGGCAGGAAGTACAGGTCGGCGAATACGAGCGCGTACAGCCCGATCCAGGGGGACTGCTCGGCGTGCACCGCGTCTCGTCCGAGGGCCCCGAGCCAGTCGATGGCCGCTCGTTCGATGGTCGCTTCGCCGCCAGTGGAAGTGGGCCACCGGGGGCGCCCGGCTGTTCGGGACGCGGCTGGCCGGGTCCGGGCCGGCGCGATGAAAACCTCAATCGTGCGGGCGCGGGCTGCTGTCAGCTCCGGCACCGGGGGGATCGGCCGCTTGAGCGCTCGGGCCAATCGCCGGGCGGTGCGCGCGCACGCGAGCGCATCACCCGTGCGGCTCCCCTGCCCTGCGACCGCCTCGTCCAGCGCGGCCCGAAGGTCCCCGGCCTCTTCGAGCGCGCGAGACAGCGCGAGTCGGACCCCCTCGGCAGCTCTGGCCCAAGCCGGTGCCGGCCCGGCCTCGTTACCTGACTGAAGTGACGGATGCAGGGGAGCCAGCAGGGGAGCCAGCAGGGCAGCTCGCAGCGACCTCAGCGCCGCGGCGCGAGCGACGGCGCTGAGCCCCTCGATCGCAGTGAGCCGCGCATCAAGGGCGTACCGGAAAGGGTGGAGGGGCGTATCGCCCGGCCCCGCGGCGAGGATCGCAGCGACGTCGTCGACGCCCGCGCTGATCCCCCCGGCTCGCCACGCCCTGGCCCGCTCCCAGCGCAGCATGCTGCTTCGATTCCTGAACAGGCCCGGCCCGCCGGTAGGCGCGTACGACGCCCACCGCGCCAGCCCGAGGCGGCCGAGCACGAGGTCCTGCCGACCGAGGTGCGGGCTCTGAAAGAACAGCGTTTCCATGCGACGCAGCAGGCCCAGATGAGACAACAACAGCACAGGCTCGTCCAGCCAACGGTGCCCAGCCAGCCGTGCTTCGAGGGCAACCCGAGGCCCCCGCGAGTCGAAGCCCAGCCCACGACAAAAGGCGCCAAGCTCCGCCGCGGAGAACGCCGGTAGGCACAGCCGATCGGGCACGAATGCGTGTCCGAGGCCCGCGACGACGATCTCCGCCGCGTGCGCCGCCAAATCTCCTGCGTACCGAAGCTCGCCCAGCCGGAACGGCCTCGGCAGACGCAGGCTGAGCCGGGCATACAGATCGAGAGCGCCCTCAGAAAGATCAAGGATCGCCGCGGCAACGCACGCCTCCCCTGCGGTGTAGAGGTGCCCCTCTGCCGCCAACGCCCCCTCGACCACCAGCCGCAGGTCCTGACCTGGAAATGGGGATTGCCCCGGTAGACTGGCCCGGGCGGGCCTGGGGGCGAGGGCCGGATCGGGCAAAGGAGAGAGCGCTGCTGGTTGGTCCTGCACGCTGTTCGGCATACCAGCCCGCATGAACCGTCGCACCAAGATCGTCGCAACCCTCGGCCCCTCATCCCGCACACCGGAGGCGCTCGGAGCCCTGCTCGACGCGGGCGTGAACGTCGTCCGCATCAACTGCTCGCACTCGAGCGCAGACGGCATTCGCGAAATGGTCGCCCGAACCCGACGGCTCGCCACGCAAAAGAAGCTCGCGGTCGGGATCATGCTCGACCTGCAGGGTCCGAAGATTCGCACCGGCGATCTGGACGCTCCCATCGAGCTGGTCGGCGGTGACATCTTGACGCTGATGATGGACGAGGAGTTCGTGGCCGAGCCGCCAAACGGCGTACACGGCTGGCGCATTGGCACCACCTACGTGGGCATGGCGGGCGACGTCCGGGCCGGGGACACCGTGCTGTTCGCCGATGGCGCGCTCGGCGGCAGCGTCGCAGCGGTCCGACGGGACCTGAACCCACCCGAGGTGGACGTGCGGATCAGCGAAGGCGGCGCGCTCGGGAGCCACAAGGGAATCAACCTCCCCGGCGTCGCCGTCAGCGCGCCTTGCCTGACCGAGAAGGACCTCGCGGACCTTGAGGTTGGTGTGCAAGCGGGCGTGGACTTCGTGGCGCTCTCGTTCGTACGCGAGGGGCGGGACGTGCTGGAGCTGCGCGAACACCTTGGACGGCTCAACGCCCGGGACCTGCCGATCATCGCGAAGATTGAAAAGCCGCAGGCGGTCGCGAACATCTCTGAGATCTTGCCGCTCGTCGACGGCATCATGGTCGCCCGAGGGGACCTTGGCGTGGAGGTCTCGCTGGAGCGCATCCCGGTGCTGCAAAAGGACCTCATCGCCGCCGCCAACCGGGCGGGGGTGCTGGTGATCACCGCGACCCAGATGCTCGACTCGATGGAGCGCAACCCAAACCCGACCCGCGCCGAGACCACCGACGTCGCGAACGCGATCCTCGACGGCACCGATGCCATCATGCTCTCCGGGGAGACGGCCGCTGGGCGCTGGCCAGTGCGCTCGGTCGAGACCATGGACCGCATCGCGAGGGAGGTGGAGTCGAGCCGGTGGATGCGAGGCGGGGTGGAGGACCTGTCGGTGTTGGCTGGCCCATCCCAGACGGTCGTGAGGGCTGCCTGCTACGCCGTCCGAGAGATCCCCCGCCCGCTGGTGGTGTTCACCTGGAGCGGGTCGACCGCGCTGCACGCCAGCAAGTCACGGCCTCCCGGGGCGATCTACGCGCTGACGCCGAACCAGACCACGCTGGACCGGCTCGCGCTGGCGTGGGGAGTGACCCCCGTGCTCGCGCCCACCGTGGCGAGCACCGACGAGCTCATCGGCATCGGGGAGACCATCCTGTTGGAGGCTGGGCTGGTGGAGCGAGGCCAGGAGGTGGTGGTGCTCGCGGGTAATACGCCGATGAAGGGGGCGACGAACACGATGAAGGTGTATACGGTGGGGGGGGTTTAGGGCTAAAACAGGCGTTTTGTTAGCGTTATTTAGATAATCGAAAACGGGCTGAGACCCCGTTGTACCCGCAAAAGACCCCATCTTTGGGTACAGGTGGGCACAACCCGGAGACGGGGAACAGGCCGTCGGACGACGCTGCGCCGTCGCGGGGCGAGGCCCACTCGTCCGGGCGGCTTGCCCTGTCGTCGGGCGCTGCTCGCGAGGGGGCGGCGTGATCATCCAGCCCGGCACCCCGACCGCCTATTGGCGCGTGGCGTACACGCCCAGCGCCTTCGCGCCCGCGTGGCATACGGACTCGCTCTCCCTCGTCGAGATCGAGCACCTCCTCGCGGCGTGGGGGTGGGGCTGGCAGTAGTCGTGGTTAGTGAAGGGTGATGGCGGTGAAGTCGGGCGCGAGGGGTTGCCGGCGTCCGGAGGTGGCCCGGGGCGGCGTTGCACAGTAGCTTTTCGGAATGGTGGATGCGCC
>SHYV01000134.1 GCA_009692605.1 Myxococcales bacterium | reverse complement strand
GTTTCAAACGTGCCGTCCCCGCGGCCGACCAGGAATTCGACGGCGTTCTTTCCGGTGGCCCCGGCGAAGTCCAGACGCCCATCCTGATTCCAGTCGCCTACAAGGATGACTCGGGCGTCTGCCAGCGGATAGCTCCCGAAGAGGGCGAACCGACCCGTGCCGTCGCCGATCAGGACTTCGGCGCGACCCGTCCAGGTGGCCGCAATCAGATCGAGGATGCCGTCGCCATTGACATCGCCGGGCGCGGCGAGGACCAGTCGCTGCTCCTCCGACGCGGTCATCGTCTTGAAAGCACCAGAGCCGTCGCCGAGGAGCAGGCTGAGGCCCTCCGGCTGGACCACCAAGATGTCGGGGTTGGCATCGCGGTTGAAATCGGAGGCGATCAGATGACCATAATTCAACATGGGGACCGAGAACGCCCTGGGGGCGGCGAAAGTCCGCTTTCCCAGGCCAAGCACCACCTCGACCACGTTCGCCTCCTCACGGGTGACCGCCACATCGGGCAGGCCATCGCGGTTGAAGTCTGCGACGGCGATGAGGCGCGGATGTTCTCGCACGGTGACGCCCTGGGGAGCAGAAAACGTCCCGTCGCCCTGGCCCCAGAAAAAGAGCAAACTGCTGCCGGGGGCACCCGACGAAGCCACGACGTCGACCTTGCCATCGCGATCGAAGTCTGCTGCGGCGATCTTGACGCCGCCCTCCTTGCCGGCCTTGACCGGGGGCCCGAACATGCCATCGCCGTGGCCCGCGAAAAACTCGAACATTCCGGTGCCCGAGGCTTCATTGGCCAGCGCCAGATCGATCTCGCCGTCTCGGTTGAAGTCGGCCGGCGCGTAGGAGAATCCCGTGTTGTTCGGAAGAGGCGTCATGCTTCGCGAGAACATCGGTGGGCGGAGATGGAGGTCGACCCCCGCCAGATCGGTGTGAGCCATGTCGGGAGAACCGGCGGTGGCATCGACGAAAGCCGCGTCGTCGGCGCCGACAGGGAGCGCGTCCTGGTTGCACCCAAGCGCGCCGACGAGGAGAAGCGCACCCGATGCCACGGCCGCACTGGTCACCCACGGGAAGGAGTGCCAGTGGCGCCCTATATTCCCTCGAACGTTCATTGCGATGCGCTCCTTCTCATCCTCCGCCGATGTCGGAGTAGCCCCCACACTTGTCGCATGGATCGGTCACCGTCCACTTGCCGGCGGCGCAGGTCGCGACGTCGCTCAGCGGCTGCGCGAAACAGGGGCACTTGTGCGGCTTGTACTTGCACACCAGGTTCTTGGCGCAGGGCGCGCCATCGAGCGGCTCGCCGCCTGGACAGCCACCCGGGTTGGGCGGCGGAGGCTTCTGGAAGCCGATGCACGCACCCTTGAAGCACACCTTGCCCAGCGGGCAGTTCGATCCGCACTCGTCGACGCAGTTGCCCTTGTCGCAGTGGAAGCCGTCGCCGCAGGCAGGGAGACAATGGTCCGGTGTGCAGTTCAACATGAACGCGTCGCAATGGGAGCCTGGGGGGCAGCCAGGGCAACCGCAGGAGGACAGGCACTCGACGTGGCACACATCGCCTGCAGCATAGCCGCCTGCCGGGGTCAAGCGCATCGCGGCGAAGTCGTGCGACGTCCTCTGGCCGGCGAACTGAGAAGGACGATTCCAGCCGCTGTTGGCGACCCCAGGATCTCCACAGACGGCGTGCAGGAGGTTGAGGAGCGTCGCCGCAAATGGCTGGGCCGCTGGCCTGGTCTGCGCCTCTCGGATCAGCATCCAGAGGACGAAGTTCGGGTTCTTCGGGTCGGGGAACTGGTTGAACCAGTCGAGCTCGATTCCGTCCTCGTACACCTTACAACGCCTTCGCCCGCAGGTTGATGGCGCAGTGCTTCGGGAATCCATCGTTGAAGGGGGTCGCGCCGTTGGCCCGACAAGTCCAAGATGCGGGATTCTGCACCGCGGCCTGCGCATCGGCGAGATCCTGGCCCATGAAATTGACCCCGGCAACAGCCTGAGTGGCCTTGGTCACCTGTGGGAGGTAGTCCTTCAGCGCCACGCCGGCCGAGCCCTCGCAAGCGGCCATCCCACCACCGCCGCAGGGCGGTGCCAGTTTGGGATTGCCAGGGAGCACAAAGCCGAGATCCTGCCAGCCCGCAACTGGCAACTTTGCGAACAGGAACACCTGCTGGAACTGCTGTCCCCCGAAGCTGGTGAGCGACTGGTCGAGGCCGCTTCCGATCTTGAGATCGACGTTTCCGCCCAGCACCTTGAGCCTGCTGGAGGCGGTTCGGCGCGTCAGCTTGACGAACCCATCGTCCAGGCCGATCTGGATCGCCCCGGTCATCTGAAACGGCGAATCGCTGCCGACCAGGGCAGCGAACGGCCCACCAGCCAAGGCGTTCTCCGCGATGAAAGAATCCGACGCGCTCAACTGCGCCTGGACATTGAACATCACGCCGCCACCCTCCAGGCCGTTCGAGGTGAGATAGCTCATCACCCGCATCCCTGCGCTCCCAACGTTGAAGCAGTCTCCATACTTCACGGAGACCGCCTTGAACTGATTTGGCAGTTCCTTCTCCATGATCTTGAGCAGGCGGCCGAAGATGCTCACGTCGGTGGGGTCGCCGTTCGCATCCGGGAACAGCGCCCCGAGCGGCGTTGGATGGTCGGGCATGTACGGCACGAACGACGAACAGAGCCCACGTTGGTTGGCGCGGACGTGCTGGATCGACGCCCCGTTCGGGCAGGCCGGATCCAAGGCTCCGGGAGCGACCAGACCGTTGGCACCCGAATAAAAATCGCCGGGAGCAAGGCTGAAGGAGACTGCCTTCGTCGGGTCGGCCAGTTCGCTCGGAGGAAACTGGATCGATGCGACGTGGGGAACCTGATCGGGCTTGAGGCTGACCAGGAAGGTGTTGTCGGTGTGCTGGATCGATGAGGCCTCGGCGGCCGACCAGGGGCCCTCGTCGAGCGTGGTGCTGAACTTCGTGAAGAGCAGGTCGGGGTCGCGGGCAAAGAAATGGACTTCGGAGGGGTGGGAGAGTCGGGTCTTCGCGATCCCAGTCTTCCAGTCGAGGCCGTCGATCTGGTAGTCGACGTGGTACTGGTCCACGCACTGCGTGGAGATCGGCGCGAGGTCGACGGGGTTGAAGTCGTCTCCGGTCGGCGGATCCCTGACGAAGGTCATCTTGGAGAGCACGATCTTGCCGTTGCCGTCGATGAAATTGAGGTTTCCCTTCTTGCACGCGGTGGCGACGACAGCCAACGCGACCAGCGCCAGGGACTTCTTGAAGCCCACGGAGCAGCATCGCTTCTCCGTCGCTCACCTCCTCCGGCATTGAGTGCGCCCGCCCAAGCAAGGCGCTCGAGAACCGTCCCACCGATGGGGCGACGGTAGTCCCGTTGGCGCAACGACCGCAACTACTCTTTTCGGTATCGGAGGTGACGGTTAATCGACTACGAGCATCTCAGCCGAACGTTACATAACAGGCGACAAGGGCCTTCCGTGCGGCCCGGCGGCGGCGAACTCGGTGCTGATCCCATTCCAGCGCGGGACGCTGCCGCGCGAGTTCGCCCAGAGTTCGCGGAAGGCGGAGTTCACCGACAAGCTGTTCAGAGCCTCGAATCTGGAATTCAGAGCTGCTTGAACTTCTGCCGGATCTCCTTCTCCAGCGACGAGAAAGCCGGCAGCTCCATCACGTCGTCGCGCCACGCCAGGCCGCGCTCGACCAGGTCGTAGGTCTCCTGGATGCGCGCGCCAGGGAGCCACTTCCCGTCGGGGGTACGATCGCGGCCGAGCATGAAGAGCGTGTCGCTGACCGCCATCGCCGCGCGGATATCGTGGGTGACGATGCCGATCGTGTTGAGCTCGTCCATGTTCGCCACCTCGACCACCAGGTGCATCACCTCCTCGAGCGCGGAGGGATCGAGGCCGCTGAAGGGCTCGTCCATCAACAGGAGTCGCTTCGGACAGACGATCTGCTGCGCGATCGCCACGCGCTGGCGCTGCCCGCCGGAGAGCTGCGCCGGGTAGTAGCTGCCGCGGTCCCCGAGGCGGAACAGGTCGAGCAGCTTCTTCGCGCGACCCTGCGCCGCGGCCCGCGAGAGGCCGTTGGCGATCCCCGCCACCTCGAGGTTCGAGCGCACGGTGCGGTGGCGCAGCAGCGGGTAGTCCTGGAACACCACACCCACCTGCCCCGGCTCGATCGGCGCGCCCTGAATTCCGACCACGCTCCCCGAGTCAGGGGCGTCGAGCGCGGCGATGATCCGGATCAGGCGCGTCTTGCCGACGCCCGAGGGGCCGAGGATGCCGATGATCTGCCCGGTGGTCTGGCCGGCGCGGGTGCGGTCGTGCACGTCGAAGCTGACGCGGTCGAGGATCTGCGCGCCACCGAGCTTCTGCGACACCTCGCGCACCGAGAACAGCACCTCGCCGGTCATCGGCGGACCCGTTCGAGGCGACCGTACGGACAGAGCAGGTCCGTGAGCACGCCCATCCCGTAATCCATCAGGAGGCCCAGCACCAGGATCACGAGCAGGATCGCGTACACCTCGGCGAGCAGGAAGTGCTTGTTCTGATTGAGGATCATGGCGCCGATCCCGCCCTCGGCGCGGGAGATCCCCTCGACCATGGTGATCATCGCCCAGCCGATCGCCGCGTTCTGGCGCAGCACGTCAAGCGCGCGATCGAGCGTGCCGCGCACCACCACCTCCCAGAAGATCCGCCGCTCGCTCGCG
Organism: Myxococcales bacterium; assembly: GCA_009692605.1. GTDB lineage: Bacteria > Myxococcota_A > UBA796 > UBA796 > SXON01 > CAIUMM01. The sequence continues at coordinate 9,690 of SHYV01000134.1, read as the reverse complement.
CCGAGGACGCGCATGTGATCGAACGCCACGCGCGGGATCTCCAGGACCACCTGCGCCATCGAGGTGACGAAGAACGTCGTCATCCCGAAGGTGAGCAGCGCCACCTTGAGGCTGTAGCCGCCGCCGGTGACGAGGGTGAAGGGGAAGACCAGCCCGGTCAGACCGAGGAAGCGCAGCTTCGAAACCGCCGCCACCAGCGGGCGGAAGAAGGCGATCATCGTCGCGTAGGAGAGCGCCATCGAGATCGCCACCGTCAGCGCCAGCGCGTGGAGGATCAGCTTCATCGTCGTGAACAGCTCGGGGCCCATCCCGTGCCGCCACCACAGCGCGCCGAGCGCCGTCCACACCTCGCCCGGCGTCGGCAGGCTTGCGAACGGCGAGAGCAGCCACACCGTCAGCACGGTCGCCATCCAGAACGCCACCAGGGCCAGCGCGGTCGACGAACGGATCACCCGGTTGGGCAGGAACAGCCGCGCCAGTCCCCTGGTACTCAGCGTGCTCATGTCAGTCGGAGGTGCCGAGCACGATCTCCACCCGGCGGTTCTTGGCGCGCCCGTCGGCGGTGGCGTTGGGCGCGAGCGGCTGGGTCATCCCGTGGGCGAAGATCTTCACGCGCCCGTCGGGGAAGTTGGTGGCCGAGCGCGCGCGCAGCCACTCCTTCACCGCGAAGGCGCGCTCCTCGGAGAGCTTCTGGTTGCCGTCGCTGGTGCCCTGGTTGTCGGTGTGGCCGTGGATCTCGACCAGCGTCCCGCCGGCGACCACCAGATCGTTGAACAGCGCGCCCATCTCGTCGGCCGCCTTGGGGGTGAACTTCGCGCTCGCGGTGGTGAACTGGATGTCCCACGAGCGACGGCTGACCACGTCCTTGATCTGCTCGTTGGGGTGGAACTTCGCCAGATCCGGCTCGCTCGCCGCGCCGCCCCGGGCGCACTCCTCGACGTAGGAGGTGTCGAGGATCTCGCCCACCGGGTAGTACGACGGCAGGAGCTGTGGATACTGCGATTTCACGATATTCCCGAAGACGGTGTAGGTCGCCGCGAAGAGGTTGGTCGAGCCGGGGGTGAGCCCGAAGAGCTGCTGGTTGTCGCCGAGGTTATTGACCGCCGAGCCGCCCAGGTCGACGGTGAGGCCCTTGACGTCCTTCTCGGTGGTGAAGCGGAAGTACTTGTACCAGTAGGCGGGATCCTTCTCGCCGTAGACCAGCGCGCTCACCGCCGCCGCCCGCCGGAGCGCGTCGTCGTTCGACTTGATCTGGTCGCCCGCCTCGAAGGTCGCCGCGAGCATCCCGGTGACCAGCTTGCGGTTCTGCGCCATCCACTTCTTGTGACCGATGATCACGTGCGGCATCTGCGAGCGGTACTCGCGGGTGGAGACGATCGACGCCAGGCCGCCTTTTTTCTCCGCGACCGTGACATCGCCGGGCGTCCAGGTGACCACCCCGTCGACGCAGCGCTTCTCCTTCGCGCCGGTCTTCACGTTCTTGAGATCGGTGCAGAAGCCGCTGACGTACTTCTGCGCCGCGTCCACGTAGTCCGAGGCGGCCACCCAGTTCAGCGCGTCCGGGTCGTAGCTCGTCTCGTCGGGGTTGTTGGGGATCTTGTTGTCGCCGAGCCACTTCATCGCGATGTTCCAGTCCCCGTCGCGGAGCACGCCCGCCACCACGCCGCCGCGCGCCGCCTGCGGGTTCTGCTTCCACGCCGGCGGGCCCATGAACTTGTCCTCGCCGCGGCTGTAGCCCGACGAACCGACGACCATCGCCCGATAGTCGGGACCGAGCTTGGCGAGCTTGTCGTTCAGCCCCTTCAGGAAGGTGGCCGAGCCGTCGCCCATGATGCCGATGAAGTGCGCCCCCTTCGCCGGGTGAGCGGCGCCGCCCTTGTGCTCCTCGGCGAAGGCCGCCATCAGCGCGGCCATGGTGTCGGTGTTGTCCTCGCGGATCAGGCGCAGGTTGACGCCGCGCTGGCACATCCCGCTGCCGAGGGTGGCCTGCTTGCCGCCGGTGGCCAGGAGGAGCCCCATCTGCGCGTTCCAGGCCCAGTGGTAGAAGCGCACCTCGGGCAGGTTCGCGCAGCCGGCGGCGGGATCGGGCGCGCTCGGGAACGGCTGATCGGGCAGCTGGGCGGGAGGCGGGATGTTCGAGCCCCGCCTTTGCGCCTCGGGCGCCACCCGGTTCATCAGGCTCGGGTTGTAGTAGAAGGTCGCGGCGACCACTCCCACGATCACCACGGCGATGAACATCTTGGCGGTCAGCGTGAGCCGCATGCCTACTTGCCCCCCGTCGGTGAGGGAGCCGCGAGCAGCTCCTTGAGGTAGGACGTGTCGAGCACCTCGGCCGCGGGATCGAAGGCCGGCAGCAGCTCCGGATACTGCGACTTCACCATGTTGCCGAACACCGAGTAGGTGGCGTTGAAGAGATCGAGCGACCCGGGTTTCAGCCCGAACAGCTCCACGTTGTCGGCGAGATCGTTGACCGCCGAGCCGCCCAGCTCGACGGTGAGCCCCTGCTTGTCCTTCTCGCTCCGCACATGGAAGTACTTCGCCCAGTAGGCGGCGTCCTGCTCCCCGTAGATGACCGCGCTCGCCGCGGCGGCCTTCTGGAGCACTTCGTCGCCTGCCTTGCCCCCTTTGCCCTCCTTGATTTGGCCGCCCGCCTCGAAGATCGCCGAGAGCATCCCGGTGACGAGGGGCCGGTTCGCCGCCATCCACTTGCGGTTGCCGATGATCACCTGCGGCATCTGCGTGCGGTACTCGCGCGTCGAAGCGAGGTTCACCAGGCCGCCCCTCTTCTCGGTGACCAGCACGTCGCCCGGCGTCCAGGTGACCACGCCGTCGACGCAGTGCTTCTCTCGCTTGCCGGTCTTGACGTTCTTCAATTCGGTGCAGAAGCCGGCGATGTACTTCTGCGCGGCGTCGATGTAATCGGGCGCGGCGACCCAGTTGAGCGCCTCGGGATCGTAGGTCGTCTCGTCGGGGTTGTTGAGGATCTTGTGGTCCCCGAGCCACTTCATCGCGATGTTCCAGTCGCCGTCGCGGAGCACGCCAGCGACGAGGCCGCCGCGCGCCTTCTCGGGGTTCGCGCGCCACGCCGGCGGCCCCATGAACTTGTCCTCGCCGCGGCTGTAGCCCGCCGAGCCGATCACCGCCGCGGTGTACTCGGGGCCGAAGCGCTTCAGACGATCATTCAGGCCCTTCAAGATCGTCGCCGACCCGTCGCCCATCACCGCGATGAAGTGGGCACCCTTCTTCGGCTGCGCCGCGCCGCCCTTGAGCTCCTCGGCGAATGCCACCATCAGGCTCTGCATCGTGTCGGTGTTGTCCTCGCGGATCGCCCGCAGGTTGACCTTGCGCTGGCACATCAGGCTCCCGGCTACCGCCTGCTTCCCGCCGGTGGCGAGCGCCAGCCCGGCCTGCGAGTTCCAGGCGAACAGGTACATCCGCACCTCGGGCTGATCGGCGCAGCCGGCCGCAGCCTCGGGAGCAGCCGGCGCGACGGGCACCGGCGACGGAGCGGGCGTGACCGCGGGAGCACCCGCCTCGGGCACGCGGCTCTTGCAGCCGGCGGCCAGCGACAGCGCCAAGGTGATGACGACGGGAACGATCCTCGCTCGCATGCGGTCCTCCATAGAAAGGCCTTCGGACAGCTACTCGAACAGCTCGGGCGCGCGGACCACCAGCACCGAGCGGTCCGCGTGATCGACCACCTTCGATGCGATCGTCCCGAGGAAGCGCGCCACGCCGCCGTGGCCGTGCGAGCCGATGACGATCATCGCCGCGTCCCCCTCGCGCGCAGCGTCGCAGATCGCCTCCCACGGCGCGCCCCCGACGCGCACCTGCACCCGCTCCAGGAGTTCGGCCGGGACGCTCTTCGCCACCTCGTCGAGGTCGTGCTTGGCGCGCTCGGTGAGCAGCGTGAGCGCCGAGTCGGTGGAGACGGTGAAGAACGACGCCGGAAGGTCCACCGGCAGCGCCACCGCGCGCAGCAGAACCAGCCTTCCGCCGAACCGGCGTGCGACGGCGATCGCCCCGCGCAGGACAGTCTCGGCGAGCGGCGAGGCATCGATGGCGACGAGGATCGTGCTCATGGTGGCTCCTTGCCCCCTTGATAGCGCGGCGCGGCGGCGAAGGAAAGGAAACGTCGCATGCGCGGGGCACGGTGGGGCCCCAGCTCCTTGCTCCCCTTCGGTAGGTACGCTATCAACAGTGCAGGAGGTCGGCATGTCTTTCCCGCCCTACCGCCTGCTGGATCGCGATCACATCGCGAAGACGCAGGCGAAGTTCGAGCGCCTCGAGCGCCTCTACCACGTTGGCCAGCAGAAGGCGTGGGACGGCAAGCAGGTGCTCGCCGACCTCCTCAAGAAACACGGCGGGATCCGCATCCCCGACGCGAAGCGGATCGCGATCGGGGAGGTCTTCTCGGTGATCCTGTGGGGTGAGCTGGCAGCGTGGTCGATCGCCTGCGACCTCGCGCTGATGCTCGAGGAGCCGGGGGCCAAGATGGCGGCCACCAGCCAGGCCCACGACGAGGCGCGCCACTTCTACGTGATGCGCGACTACCTCCTCGAGCTGGGCGGCAAGATTCCGCCGCTCGACGGCTACACCGCGACGGTGCTGAACGATCTCCTCGACACCCGCCGCCTCTCCGACAAGCTGCTCGGAATGCAGCTGATCGTCGAGACCACCGCGCTCACCCTGTTCCGCGCGGTGGCGCAGGCGCGCGTCGAGCCGGTGCTCTCCGATCTCATGCCCTACTACGAGCGGGACGAGGCCCGCCACGTCGGGCTCGGCGTGCTCTATCTGCCGACGGTGCTAAAGGGCGCGGATCGCCTCGAGACCGCGCGCCTGCGGCTGTTTCAGCTCAAGCTGATCACGATGATCGGCTGGGGCACGCACTTGAAGCAGCGCTACTTCAAGGATCTCGGCATCGACCACGCCGAGGCGATGCGCTACGGCAACCGGATGGTTCAGGAGGCCTTCGAAGGGATGCGCTCCTCCGAGGGTGGGCAGCCGCGCGCGGTGCTGGCCAGCTCGGCGATGATGCAGCGGATCAACGAGAAGGCGATGGAGGTCTTCTTCCCTTCGCAAGAGGCGCCGCAACCCGCCTGGCAGCGCGCGGTGGTCGGGTTCTGCGGACAGCTCGCCCGCGTCGGTGACGTGGCGCTCAGGATGGCAGCGTGAGACGGCAGATCGTCGGGAGCGTGGTGGCGGCGTCGCTGTTCTCGGTGCGGATGATGCTGCTCGCCGCCGCGGTGGTGATCGAGCGCCTGGGCGGTCAGCCCGCTCAAAAGGAGCGCGCGAAGTAGCTACGCGCCCGGAAGGAGCCCCGCGGGCGGCTGGGCGTAGGGATCGAGCGCGGGCAGCGTCGCGCCTTGCCCCGCCTGGGCGCCGACGAAGGGCTCCATCGCAGCAACGCGGTTGACCGCGCTCTGGAGCATGCACACGGCGATCGTCCAGAGGATGGGCCAGCCGATGAGCAGGAAGAAATAGGGGTGCACGCTCAGGATCGACGAGGCCAGCACCAGCCCCTTGGGCGCCCGCGGCCGCTCCCCGCGCAGCCGGAACTGCAGGTTCAGACGGTCGGCGAGGCGCATCGAGCTGAAGAACGACCAGTACCAGCAGTTGAAGAACGGGATGAACGAGAAGCCGACCGCCTTGGCGCCCGCCGGATCGTTGTGCATCGCCTTGGGCAGCCGATCGTGGATCAGGTTGAAGTGCACCGCCGAGAAGATGCCGAAGGTGACGAAGTGGAGGAGCCCCGCCGCCCACACCGGGAAGGGCTGGACGGAGTGGTGCGAGAGCGCGGTGCGGTCGCCGGGCGCGAGGTAGGAGGCGTCGATCTGGTAGACGTTGAAGACCGGCTGCGAGGTGCCGCGCTGCGCCGCGAGGAGCTGCTCGCGCATCGCCTGGTTCTCCATCCGCAGCTTGTCCGCCTCGCGGCTGAGGGAATCGACCTGATGGACCATCGCGTTTCGATCATCGCGGAACATGGCGCCAGTATACTCTGCCGCCCACACCGGAGAGCCCCATGTCGAGCGACTACCAGCCGCAGGCGATCGAGGAGAAGTGGCAGGCCCACTGGCGGGCGAACGACTCATTCCGCGTGCGCGACGACGATCCGCGCCCCAAGTACTACCTCCTCGAGATGTTCCCCTACCCGTCGGGAAAGCTGCACATGGGCCACGTCCGCAACTACACCCTCGGCGACGTGGTGGCGCGGCAGAAGCGCATGCGCGGGCACGCGGTGCTGCACCCGATCGGGTGGGACGCCTTCGGGCTGCCGGCGGAGAACGCGGCGATCAAGCACGGACGCCACCCGCGCGACTGGACCTACGAGAACATCGCCACCATGCGCGGACAGCTCCAGCGCCTCGGCGTGGGCTACGACTGGAGCCGCGAGATCGCCACCTGCCACCCCGGCTACTATCGCTGGCAGCAGCTGATGTTCGTGCGGATGGTCGAGCGCGGCGTGGCCTACCGCAAGGCCTCGCGGGTGAACTTCTGCCCGTCGTGCCAGACCGTTCTGGCCAACGAGCAGGTCGAGGGCGGGACCTGCTGGCGCTGCGCTTCGGTGGTCGAGCAGCGCGACATGGAGCAGTGGTTCCTGCGGATCACCGATCACGCCGACGACCTCCTCCGCGCGCTCGACAGCCTCGAGGGCAAGTGGCCCGAAAAGGTGCTGACGATGCAGCGCAACTGGATCGGCCGCTCGGAGGGCACCGAGGTGTCGTTCCCGCTCGACCCGGCGCAAGGCGAGATCACGGCGCTGTCGATCTACACCACGCGCCCCGACACGCTGTTCGGGGTGACCTTCATGGCGGTCGATCCGAACGGCGAGATCGCCCGCCGGCTGGCCGCGCGCGCCGGGAAATCGGAAGAGCTGGCGACGGCGGCGAAGGCGTGGGACGACGAGAAGCGCGCCGCCGAGCGGGGCAAGGAGGGGAAGCACGGACTGTTCCTCGGCGCCCACTGCCGGAACCCGCTCAGCGACGAGAAGATCCCGATCTACGCGGCCAACTTCGTGGTCGGCGAGTACGGCTTCGGCGCGGTGATGAGCGTGCCGGCGCACGACCAGCGCGACTTCGAGTTCGCCAAGAAATACGGCATCCCGGTCAAGGTGGTGATCCAGCCGCGCGACTCGGTTCTCGACGGGGCGGCAATGGAGGCGGCGTTCGTCGACGAGGGGGTGCTGGTGAACTCCCCCGGCTTCGACGGGCTGCCCTCCGGCGAGGCGATCGGAGCGATCTCCGCCGAGGTGGAGCGGCGCGGCCTCGGCAAGCGCGCGGTGCGCTTCCGCCTGCGCGACTGGCTGATCTCGCGCCAGCGCTACTGGGGCGCGCCGATCCCGGTGGTCTACTGCGCGGCCTGCGGGATCGTCGCCGAGCGCGAGGATCGGCTGCCGGTCGAGCTGCCCTTCGACGTGGAGATCACCGGCGAGGGCGGCTCGCCGCTGGCGCGCCATCCGACGTTCGCGAAGGCCGAGTGCCCGAAGTGCGGCGGCCCGGCGCGGCGCGAGACCGACACGATGGACACCTTCGTCGACTCGTCCTGGTATTTCCTCCGCTTCACCTCGCCGCGCGACGAGAACGCGCCGGTCGATCCTGCGGCCGCCCGTCGCTGGATGCCGGTGGATCAGTACATCGGCGGGATCGAGCACGCCATCCTGCACCTGATCTACGCGCGCTACTTCGCGCGCATGATGCGCGACCTCGACCTCGCGCCGAAGGACCTACCCGAGGAGCCCTTCGCGCAGCTGCTCAATCAGGGCATGGTGTGCATGCACTGCGACAAGTGCGGGCGCTCGCACGCGATGTCGAAGAGCCACGGCAACACCGTCGATCCGGGCGAGATGATCGCCCGCTACGGGGCCGACGCGCTGCGGCTGTTCATGCTCTTCCTCGGTCCGCCGCAGGCGCAGTTCGACTGGAAGGACGAGGGGCTCGACGCCTCGTGGCGCTTCCTCGCGCGGGTCTGGCGGGCGGTGAGCAACGTGATCGAGCGGGCCGCCGGCCCCGAGGGCGAAGGCGAAGGCGGCAGCGACGGGGAGGCGAGCCGGCGGCTGCGCGTCGCAGTGGCCCGAGCGACGGCGCGGGTGACCGAGGACCTCGAGGTGCGGCTGCAGCCGAACACGGCGATCGCGCGGCTGATGGAGCTCACCTCGGCGATCATCGAGTACCACGCCGGCGCCGAGTTTCACGCACCGACGGGGCGGGCGGCCTGCGAGACGCTGGCGCTGCTGCTCGGGCCGATCACCCCCCACCTCGCCGAGGAGCTGTGGGAGCTGCTCGGGCACATCGCCGGGGATCGGGTGATCGATCACCCCTGGCCGGCCTTCGATGCATCGCTGCTCGCCGGCCAGCAGGTGAAGATCGCGCTGCAGGTGAACGGCAAGCTGCGCGGTACGATCGAGGTCGATCCCGAGATCGGCGAGGACGAGCTTTCGGCACTCGCGCTCGCCCACACCGGCGTGCAGAACTTCGTCAAGGGCGCCGCCCCGAAGCGGGTGGTGGTGGTGAAGGGGCGCCTGGTGAACGTGGTCGTTTGACCCGCAACTAATGGAAGTCGTGCGACGGGGGCCCGGCCTCGTCGAGGAGGTAGAAGCGGTCGGCCTTCACGCTCACTGTCCCCTCCACCTTCTGCAGTCGCCCCTCGATCACCAGCGCCGGCGCCGACACCAGGAGCGGGCGGTTCGCCTCGAAGCTCGCCGGGGTGACGATCGCGTTCGCGAGCCCGGTCTCGTCCTCGAGGGTGAGGAAGAAGAACCCTTTCGCCGTCCCGGGGCGCTGGCGGACGATCACCTGCCCCGCGACGCGCACCCGTTTCCCGTGGGGCAGCTCGCCCAGGCCATGCGCGGTGACCACGCCGGCGCGATCGAGCGCGGCCCGCCGGAGCGCCAGCGGATGGCGACCGGTGGTGAGCCCGGCGATGCGGTAATCCGCCGCCAGCGTCTCCCGCTCGCTCATCTCGTCGAGGATCCCGGATTCCGCATCGTCGGCGGCGCGCGCGAACAGCGGGCCGGAGCGCCCGATCGCCTCCACCTGCCACAGCGCGCCGCGCCGCGTCCGCCCGAGTCCGGAGAGCGCCCCCACCTCGGCCAGCGCGGTCAGCTCGCCCCGCGACGGCGCCGCCCGCAAAGCCAGATCCTCGACCGAAACAAACCGGGAAGTTGCCCGCGCCGCCTCGATCCGCGCCCCGCACGCCGCGGTCAAACCACGGACATAGCGCAGCCCGATCCGCACCGCCGGCGCGTTCCCGTTGCCGTTCCCGTTCCCGTTCCCGTTCCCGTTCCCGTTCCCGTTGCCGTTCCCGTTCCCGTTGCCGTTCCCGTTCCCGTTCCCGTTCCCGTTCCCGTTGCCGTTGCCGTTGCCGTTGCCGTTGCCGTCCTCGAGCGTGCACCGCCAGTCCGACCCCATCACATCGATCGGCCGCACCTCCACCGCGCGCTGCATCGCATCGCGCACCAGCGACGACGGATGATAAAAACCCATCGGCCAGTTGTTGAGCAGCGACGCATAGAAGGCCGCCGGGTGATGCACCTTCAGGTAGCACGAGGCGTAGACGATCAGCGCGAACGACGCCGCGTGCGACTCGGGAAACCCGTAGAGCGCGAACGCGGTGATCGATTTCACGATCTTGTCCGCCGGCTCGCCGGTGATCCCGTTCCGCTCCATCCCGGCCCGCAGCGCGCGCTCGATC
>SHYV01000133.1 GCA_009692605.1 Myxococcales bacterium | reverse complement strand
AGCGCGATAGGTTCTTCCCCCACTCCGGAACCTCAACGATGCTCCCGCCTACCGTGCGCTCTGCTGCTTTGTCTGCCGTGCCTGTCGCCGCCAGCGCCCCGTTGGTGCTGCTCGCCGTGCTCGGCTCCTTGCTGTCGGCCGGTTGCCATCAAAAGGGCGCTGACAGTGCCGGCGTGGTCCCCGACGCCGACGCCGACGCCGACGCCGACACCGACACCGACACCGACACCGACACCGACACCGACACCGACACCGACACCGACACCGACACCGACACCGACACCGACACCGACACCGACACCGCGCCGGACCCGACCACGGTAGGCTGCACCGCCCTCGTCGACGCCTCCACGGCGTTCCTCGCAAGCCTGGACGCCGACCAGTTGGCCACTGTCGAGTTCGAGCTATCGGAGATCAACCGCGGCAACTGGTCCAACCTGCCTGTCCCCACTGTGGCGAGGGATGGCCTGCAGCTGGACGCGATGACTGAGCCGCAACAAGCCCTCGCTTACGCCGTGCTGGAGGCCAGCCTGTCCGCCGCCGGCTACTCGCAGGCGCTGGACATCATCGCGTTGGACGAGTGGGGTGTGGTCAACGGGGACGCACTGCTGGGCGAGAGGTACTACACCTGGGCGTTCTACGGAGCGCCCTCGCTCACCGAGCCCTGGGCGTGGCAGTTCGATGGTCACCACCTCGTGTACAACTTTACGGTGGTCTGCGATGCGGTGATCATGGCGCCCAACCTGCTTGGGGCCTACCCGACCACGGTGTCGGACGACGGCAGCGCCGTGGCTGGTCTGCGGGCGATGGAGGACGAGATGGATCTGGCGCTGGACCTGATGGCGTCGCTGACGCCTGAGCAATCCGCCGTCGCGATCGGGGGAGAGACCGACATGATGGGCCTGGTCGCAGGGCCTGGCGTGAACGGGCTCTTTCCAGATCAGGCCGGGCTCGCGGGCGCGGACATGGACGCGGCGCAGCGCACCGCTTTCCTTGGCCTCATCGAAGCGTGGGCGTCGGACCAAGAGGAAGCGTGGTTGCCCGGCCGGATGGCCGAGATCGAGGGCACCCTCGATGAGACCACGCTGCTCTGGTACGGGCCGGTGATTCCCGAGTTCATGTGGTACTACCGGATTCAGGGACCGACGGTGTACGTGGAGTTCGATCACAACGGCATGGACCACATCCACGCGGTCTACCGGGATCCGCTGAACGACTATGGGGCGGACCTGCTGGCGGAGCACTTCGAGTCGTTCGAGCACACGTCGGGATAGGGGCCCTCGTCGGCGCTCAGCACGATCTCGGCGGCTTCGTACGTCGCGAAGGGTGGTTCTCGCTCACGCCCGCCCGATCACCACCGACGCGTTGATGCCACCAAAAGCGAAGTTGTTGGTGACGATCACCCGCTGGTCGCGCAGCAGTGGCTCGGTGGGCAACAGGAGCGGGGCCACGTCCGGGTCGACCAGGTTGTTCGTCGGCGGGACGATGCCGTCCCGCATGCCGAGGATGCACATGATGAGCTCGGCGGTGCCGCACGCGGCCATCATGTGTCCGAAGTTCCCCTTCAGGCTGGCGACGGGCACGTCTCCGCCGAACACCTCGAACGTCGCATGAGACTCGGCGAGATCGCCTACCGGCGTGCCGGTCGCGTGCGCGCAGACGTAGTCCACGGCTCGCGCGGGGAGTCCTGCGTCGGCCAATGCCCGCTCCATCGCCATGCGCATCCCGACCGGCTCCGGCGTGGACATGTGGTTTGCGTCGCAGGACTCGCCGTACCCGAGGACCTCGCACAGGATGGGCGCGCCTCGGGCGATCGCGCGTTCGCGCTCCTCCAGGATCACGATGGCAGCGCCCTCAGAGCAGACCACACCGTCGCGGGTGCGGTCGAAAGGAGCGGGGCGGAGCTGCGGGTTGTCCCCCCAGCCGCGGCAGCCGGCGCGGACTACGTCGAACGTCGCTGCTGAGAGCACGGTGAGCTCGTCCGCTCCGCCCGCGATGACGGCGTCCGCCCGGTTCAGACGGATGAGGTCGAGTCCGATGCCCACCGCCTGGGTCGACACGGCGCACGCGCAGCAAGGGGAGTGGTTGGGGCCGGTCACGCCGAACGCGAGCGCGAGGTGGCTTCCCACCGTGTGCGACATCACCTTTAGGAATGACGTGCTCTGGATGCCGCGGATCGAGTTCGTGGTCAGGTACTCGCGCCAGAACTCCTCCATCGCCTCCGGAGAGCCGGTGGTCGATCCCGCGGCGATCGCCACCCGACCCAGCGCCATCTCCTCCATCGGAAACCGGGCTGCTGCCAGGGCGTCGGTCGCCGCCGCGGTGGCGTACAGCGCCATGCGCGACATGCTCCTCCGCATCTTCCGGGGGATCTTCTCGGGTGTGAAGCCCCTTACCGGCGCCCCGATGCGCGTGGCCAGATCCGCGACCTCAGCGAACGCGGGGATCGCCACCACACCGCTCTGCTTCGCGAGGACGGCCTGCCAGACGGCTTCCGGGTCGGAGCCAAGCGGAGAAACGAGCCCGTAGCCCGTCACGACGACCCTTCGCATCACTGCACCTCCTTCAGCTCAGTCACCAGTTGTTCAGCGCCGATGATCTCGCCGATAGCCGCGTACGCAGTCATCATCGCGCCGCATATGCCCGGAAAACCGACCGCGTGCCCCACCTGCAGAAGATTCTTCACGCGTACCTTGATTGGAAGCCGGCAGCGGCCCATCTGCGCGACCGAGTGGTAGTGGCCGTAGGTGGCCCCCTCTGGCGACCCGGTGTACCGCCAGGTGGTGAGCGGCGTCGACGCCTCGGCGCTTAAGATCTCCCAGTCCGGCGAGTCGGCCCGAAAGGCCTCGAGCGCGCGGGCCAGCAACGCCGCCTTCCACTCGGCGTACTCGGGCGTTTGATAACGCGCCGGGTCACCCGGGACTCCGACGTCGTCCGCGCAGGCAGAGGCTTGCTTCCAGTCCCCCTGGATCAGCGCGAGGACTACGTTGCCGCCGGCTCCCTGACCGGGTTTGGCCGCATCGCGCATGCCCGGCGCGGTGAGGAACCAGAACGGCACCGATTCGGGGCTGGCGGGTGTCTCGATGGCGTCCTCCGAGAACGAGGTGAACCGGTAGAGGTTGCTGCTGGCTAGCGCCGAGAGGTCGCCGCGGACCCGCATGTAGATGCCGATGTGCGCGCGGCCCGGGAGCGCGTCCCGCACTCGCTCGCGGTAAGCTGGGCGCGTGGCCCCGTCTGGCAGCAGGTCGAGGACGTGCTTGGGATGGGCGTTGGCGATGATCAGGTCGGCTTCGTGGCGGATGGTCCTGCCCTCGCTGCGCTCGCCCGGAGAGGGGCCGGGAGAGGGGCCGGCGACCCGCGCGTGGACCGCCACGGCGACGCCGTCCTGAACCTCGATGCGCTCGGCCCGCGCGCGAAATTGGATGGTTCCGCCTAAGCCGCGAAGTTCGCGGACCAGCTCGAGCGCCAGTCGGTCTCCCCCGCCTTCGATGGTCATCGCGCTCTGCATAAAGTGGTCGGTGACGATCGCGTGTACGCCGAACGGCGCATCGCGCGGGGGCACCCCGTACAAAGCCGATTGCCCGGCGATGATGCCGCGGATCCGTTCGTCTTGGAAGCAGTCGTTCAGCACGGAGCGCAACGACATGCCCTCTACCCGCAGCACCTCCTCCACCGGGAGGTCGAGCTGCAGGTTGTACCAGCCGTAGGCGGCGGCGGCGGCCTTGTGCAGCTCGATGTACCGCGCGATGCCGACCGCTTCATGCGGGAACGTGCTGACCAGCCGCTCGGCGAAGCGGTCCACACCGACCGGCACTCGAAACTCCAGACCCGGAAACCGGATCCTGTCGAAGCCCTCGGTGTCGAGCGATCGGACGGTGAGGCGGTCGCGGACCCCGAGGTGGCCAAGGATACGCCAGACGAGCTGGCCCTTGTCCGCCGAACCGATGTAGTGGAAGCCGGTGTCGTAGCCGACACCCCCTCGAAAGAACCGGTGCAGGAATCCCCCGGCGCGGGTGTGCTGCTCCAGCACCGTGACCGCCCAACCTCGCTTTGCGAGCAGGACGGCCGAGGCGAGGCCGCCCGCCCCCGAGCCGATGACGACCGCCCGCTTCACGGGGTGAGCGGTCCGGCGGCCTTCAACGCGGCCTGCACAACGTCTTCCGGGACCATCGCTGCCTGCAGGGTCGCCGAGCACAGCAGGTCGGCCCCTCTCAGGACGCGGCCCTTCGCCCAAGTCAGGCCCAGCCGTCGTTCGGTCACCTCGACCTCGAAGCGCAAGGTGCAGGGCGGCGACGCCATGCCACGGAACCGGGCCTTCTCGACCCCGGTGAGCACCATCTGGCCGTGCTCGCCGCTGAGCGTGGCCAGCGCGCAGAGGGTCTGTGCGAGCGACTCCACCATCACGACGCCTGGGATGATCGGCCGCCCGGGAAAGTGGCCGGAGACGTCGGCCGGCATGAAATCGCCCTCGGCGACCGCCTTCAGCCCGTCCACCGAGACGATGCGGGAGACATGCCGGTGGGGCGCCCGGTGGGGGATGAGCGTCTCGATGTCAGGAAAGCCGGTGATCGGATCAACAGGCGGGGTCGGGCACATTGTCTGGATCTATCGCACGCGCTACCTCGGGGCGATGCCGCCCGCAGCTACCTCTCCCGCAGGCCCCCCGTCCGCAGGTCGTGACCCCCGCCGCATCCCGGTCGCGATCCTGGGCGCCACCGGCATGGTCGGGCAGCGCTTCGTCCAGCTCCTCGAAGCCCATCCTTGGTTCGACGTGGTCGAGCTTTCGGCCTCCGAACGCTCGGTCGGGCGGCGGTACGGAGACGCCTCTACGTGGCGGCTCCCCGGCCGCAACCCGATGTCCGACGCTACCCTGCTGGCCGCTACGCCCGAGGCCGTGCGGGCGCCGTTGGTGTTCAGCGCGTTGGACAAGTCCGTGGCGCAGGAGCTGGAGCCAGCGTTCGCGGCGGCCGGTCGGGTCGTGGTCTCGAACGCGAGCGCGTTCCGGATGACGGCGGGCGTTCCGCTCATCATCCCCGAGGTGAACCCCGATCACATCGAGTGGGTGCGCGCGGCGCGGCGAGCAGGGAGGGGGTTCATCCTGACCAACCCCAACTGCACTTGCATCCCGATGACCATGGCCCTGGCGCCGCTGCACCGCACCTTTGGGGTCGAGGCGGCCACCTGCGCGAGCTATCAGGCGGTCTCGGGGGCCGGCTACCCGGGGGAGAGCGCGTGGGACATGCTCGGCAACGTGCACCCGCACCCGGGAGACGAGGAGCACAAGGTGGCCGAGGAGCCCCGAAAGATCCTGGCCAGCGGAGAGGGGGCTGAGCGCGGGGAGCTCGCTGCGTTTCCGATCTCGGCGCGCTGCGTGCGGGTGCCGGTGCTGGATGGGCACCTCGTCGCGGTCCACGTCCGGTTGAGGGAGAGGCCGTCGATCGATGAGGTGAAGCGCGTGTTGTCCGCGTTCCGGGGGCCGGTCGTGCTCCCGAGCCTGCCCGAGCGGCCGATCGTGGTCACCGACGCGCGCGACCGGCCCACGCCGCGCGGTGATGCAGGCGCTGGCGGCGGGATGACCGTCACGGTTGGCCGAGTGGAGGAGTGCGAGGTGATGGGGCTGAAGTTCTTCGCGCTCGCGCACAACGTGATCCGTGGGGCAGCGGGCGCCGCCATCGCGAACGCGGAGCTGGTGGTGGAGCGGGGGTTGGTGTAGCGGGCTTTGCCCCGCTCATGGCCCCGCCGCCCCTCTGGCCCGCAGCGCCGCATCCGCGTCTCGCACCGGATCGTAGGCATGGTCGTCGGCCAGAACGAACGCGTTGATCCCCATCGGGGTCAACACGGGGCGGCCCTCGGCGGTGACCACGGTGAGGCCGAGGAGCAATCGCCGCACCTCGTCGCGAACGGACTGCGCGAGCGTGCCCGCGGCGCAGAGCAGGTCGTTCGGGATGCGCTCGGTTTTGCCGATGATGCGGAACGCCTGGGGGCTGATGCCGGTCTTCGCCTTGAGCGCACGCAGCGAGGGGGCAAATACCGCGCCCGCTTCGGCCCGGCCGTCGTGAACGGCGAGCAACACCGCCTGGTGGTTGCCGAGGAACTCGACGCTCGAGAACGCGGTGTCCGGGTCGAGGCCCCGCTCAACCAGGAGCCGCTGGGGGTAGAGGTACCCGGAGGTCGAGGCCCGGTCGACGAAGGCGAAGCGCGCCCCGCGCAGATCGTCGAGGGTCTGGTACCGGCTGCCCGCATCCACCACGATGTACCCGGCGGCGGTGACCGCACCGGCCGCGATGTAGCTGACCAGCGGATCGAGGGCGGCGTCGACCGAACGAGCGCGTACGTAGGCGTAGGGGCTGAACTCGCCGAGGTCGACGTCCCCGGCCCGAAGTTGCGCACCCAGCTCGTCGTAGCCGGCGGCGACACGCAGATCGACCGGCACCCCGAGGCGTTCGGAGAGCCAGATCCGGAAGGGCTCGTGCGTCGCAAGCAGGCCGGCTTCGTCGAGGTACGGCGTCAGCGAGATGCGAAGCCGGGTGAAGCCCTCGGGCGGGGACCAGGGCTCTGGTGACGGGGGCGGCGGGGCGATGGCGAGCGCCTCGGGGGCCGCTGGAGGCGACCGCGGCGCGTCTGTGCAGGCGAGCATCGCCGCGAGCATCGCCGCGAGCATCGCCGCGAGCATCACTGCGAACAGCGCCGTCACGGAGTCGCGCCCGGCGCCGCTTCCACCCGGTTCCTACCCGCATGCTTGGCCGCGTAGAGCGCCTTGTCCGCCGCGGCGAGCAGGTCGGTTCCGGTCGGGCCGTCTGCCGGCCAGCTCGCCACCCCGACGCTCACGGTGACCGGTGGCCTGCCCGGCACGTCGTTCATCGTGGACTCAACCGAGGCCCGGACGCGCTCTGCCACCATCCGGGCATCGGCCGATGGCGTGCCGGGGAGGACCACCGCGAACTCCTCGCCTCCGTACCGAGCACACAGGTCGACGGTGCGTAGCGCGGCGCTCAGCCGGTCGGCGATGCGCCGCAGCACCTCGTCACCCGCCGGGTGCCCGAGCGTGTCGTTGAGTCGTTTGAAGTGGTCCACATCGATCATCAAGAGCGACATCTGCGTGCCCGACCGCACACACCGCTCCACCTCGTGAGCGAGGGCTTCCTGGAACCGTCGATGGTTGAACAAGCCCGTCAGGCCGTCGCGCACCGACAAGCGCTCGAGGTGTTCGTTGGCCGCATGAAGCTCGGCCGTTCGCGCCGCGACTGTGGACTCCAGGTTCTGTCGCTCCCCCTGAAGCGCGGCTGCCATCTGGTTCAAGGTCCCCGCGAGGTCCGCCAGCTCCGAGTTTCCGAGCAGCGGCACGCGCACATCGAGATCCCCCTGTCCCATCCGCCGTGCCGCGGCCTGCAACGTGCGCAGCGGGCGCACGATCGTGTGGGTCAGAACACCGGACACCAGGAGCAGCACTGCAGCGGCGACGACGAGCAAGGCCAGCAGCCAGCGACGGCGCTTCGCCTCGACGTCGGCGAGCATCCGATCGAGCGAGTAGGTCGCCGTGACGGTGCCCCACCGCACGCCCGCGAACGCGGGCACGGCAACGCGAAGCTCGTCCCGACCGAAGGCCCAAGTCGGTGCCGCGCTCGCGACGGCCGCTTGGGTGAATGGATCGTCCTGGCGCGTATTGAAGAGCTCCGGGTCGCTGTGGGCGAGCACCCGCAAATCGTTCGAGACCACCGAGATGAGCTGGAGGTCCGACTCCTTGCCGTCGGCCGTCACCTGGGCGATGAGCGTGTCCAGCGCGGAGGCGTCGTTCTCCGCGAGGAACACCGCCGCGGTGAGCGCGACGGTCTCAAGCACCTGCACGTCCCGCATCCGGGTGCCATCGGTGACGCTCACCCACTGCTCCCGCCCCTCCACAACGCCGAGCAACAGGAGCCCTAGGGCGATGAGCCCGGGGACGAGGGTGGAGAGAAGGCCGCGTACGCCCATCGAGCCGAGTCTATGCCGGGCGCGGGCCGGTGTTGGGCTAATCGTCGATCTGTGCTCAACACCGTCGCTCTACTGCTCGCCTCCAACGTGTTCACGACGTTCGCCTGGTACGGCAACCGGCACACGTGGCGGGACAAGCTGTTGCGGACGGGGATCCTGGCGCTGGCCCACAACCTGCTGCGGGGGGGCGCCTCGCGCCGACTGAACGCCGAGCGCGAGCGGGCGGTGGCCGCCGCATAGCCGACCACTGCCCGTTCTCGGCTCAGGCGGCCTTGAGGACGGGCCTCGACCACAGCAGGGAGCCTGTGGTCGAGCGCTGCACGGGGACCACCGGGCTGCTTTCTCGCCGGCGTCGGTCGGAAGGGGGGTCGGGGTTCACCCGTCTGTAGACGTCGCTTCGGCGCCGTCCAACTCCTGCTGCCACTCGGTGTCGTGGTAGCGCCAAAGCTCGTTGTTCAGGGCCACTTCACCGCCGGTGTCTGTGGTTCCGCCTCCTCCGAACGTCCACAGGGTCGCGTCCACCGGTCCGCACACCGCTCCGGGCGCGGGCGATCGCACCTCAGTCGCGTCCGACTCGCAGTGTCCGGCTCCACCTCCGGCAGAGGGATTGGCGCAAACCTGTACGTCGCCGTCTGACCAGATGTAGGCATCTTCGTCGTTCAACCACATACAGTCGGTCTGCATCGTCGTGTCACCGATCTGCGCCACCGCCTGTGGAGTGCCCGACTCCCAGGAGGTGAGCAGGCCGCCCGACAAGGTGGTGACTCGGCTCCCGGTGGCCGCTAAGGTCGCCCCAGAGATGAGGTGTTCGAAGGTGTTGATCTGGCGAGGCTCGCCGAGCGAGGTCCATCCGCCGAGGTAGGACCACACGTCGGTCAGCGCGGCGCCAGTCTCGGCATCGACACCGCCGTACAGCCAGAGTGTCCCTCCGTCCATCGCGAGGCCGGCGGACATGCGGTTCCCCGGCCCTGCTGCGAGAGGGGTCCACGTCTGGGTTTCGATGTCGAACCGGATGACCGGCGCGCAGGGCGCCTCGTCGGCAGCAGGTTCGCTTCCGGCAGCGCCGGCGGCATCGGTGGGGGCCTGCGCGGCGCAGCCGCCGACCACGATGAACGCGCTGGTGCCGTCGTAGACCGCTCGGCCACCGGCCCGCTCGGTTGGCATGTCCGGGTGGCGGACCCAGTGTAGGTCGTCGAAGTTCATGGACCAGACGGTATTTTTCACCCCGTTGTCGCCTTCGCCACCGAAGATCCAGAGCGTGCGGTCGACGGTCCCGCCTTGCGCCCCGGTCACGTTCGTCGGCGCGGACAATGACCCGGAGCTCGTGCACGCGGCGAGCAGCACGGCGGACGGCCAAGGCCGGACGATCCGCAGCGCGGACGCGGGGAGGGATGACATCGTCTCGCGGTTCAGAAACATCGTGGATTATACCGCGCCGATGCGCACCTCCCCCGCCTCGCTCACGTCAGGGCTCCTCCCCGCCGTTGTCCGCTTCGGCCTGCTGGGGTTGGCAGCCTGCAAGCTGGACGATGCTGGGCCTCCGGACTCGGGAGAGGGGGAATCGGTGTCGGGGTGGACTGACTCGGATGGTGCGCGCATCGACGGCAATTCCGACGGCACGGTCACGTTCACCGACGCCAATGGGTCGCAGCGGACGCTCACCCTCGCGCTCGGTCGCGTGTCGCATCCGGAAGACACCGTTAACTACGACCCATACAACCTAAAGGATCCCGATCAGGTCGACGCGATCCCGTTGGGCTTGAAGTGGGTCGCTGCTACAGCTTGGGACCCCGGCACCAGGGTGCTGACGCTCTCCGACGGCTCGGTCGCCCGTCTCGCGTTCGAGCCTGGCCGGGTCACTTTGGTGCAAGCCGCCGACGACGAGTGGGCCCCCTACGTCCGCGTGACCGTCCCCGTCGAGCCAACCGAGGGCCTGTACGGTCTCGGCGAGCAGTTCCAGAGCGTCGAGCACCGCGGCACCATCAAGGCCATGCAGTTCGAGCTCTGGGCGGACATGGAGAGCGTCAACAACGAGGCGCACGTTCCGGTCCCGTTGCTGGTGAGCTCCGAAGGGTGGGGGTTGCTCGCGGACAGCTTCCGGCCTGGGGTGTTCGATGTCGCATCGACCGACCCGGCTGTCGTGGAAGTGACCTACAATCTCCCGCCGAACGACACCGGCAACGCGGGCTTCAGCTTCGATCTCTACGGCCCCGGCACCGGGGCGCTCGTCGTGGCCCGCTACCACGAGCGGACCGGCATGCCCGAGGTCCCGCCCACGTGGGCGTTCGCCCCCTTGCAGTGGCGAAACGCCGTCGATGGCGCACAGGACGTTCGGGATGACATGGCTGCAATTCGAGAAAACGGTATTCCTACCGGACTGATCTGGTTAGACAACCCCTGGCAGACGACCTACAACTCGATGGTGCCCGACCCGGCCCAGTTTCCGGAGTGGGACCAGCTGGTGGCGGACCTTCACGCGCAGGGCTTCCGCACCATGGCCTGGTCGACCCCGTACCTCGAAGAGGAGGACCCCGAGCGCGATGCGTACGAGGCGAGCGGCTGGTTCGTCGACGCGCCGATCCTGATCAACCCGTTCGGTGACTGGGTCGATCTCAGCCTGGACGGCGCCATGGCCGCCTGGCAGGCCCGGGTCTCGGATGCGGCGGATCTCGGCATAGAGGGCTGGAAGCTGGACTACGGGGAGGACGGCCAGGTCGGCCTGGGCAGCGCGCGGCTTCAGTCTCACTTCGGCAACGGCGAAGATGAGCGCACGATGCACCACAAGTACGCGGTCTACTACGACCGCGCCTACAGTGAGCCCTACCCGATCGTGTCGGGGGACACCGACCCTGATGGGCTCCCGCAGATGGACGGCACGCGGGCCGGCTTCATCCTGGGTCGGGCTGGCGTGCTTGGCGGGCACACCGTCGCCGACTGCATCTGGCCCGGCGACCTCGACAACGATCTCTCCCACTTCACCCGCGGCACCGGGAGCGGCGACGGTCCGGTCGGCGGCCTGTCCTCTGCCATCCGGGGCGGGACCAGCCTCGCCGCCTCCGGATACCCCTTTTTCGCGTCGGACACCGGGGGCTACCGCGGCGGCCGCCCGTCCAAGGAGACGATGATCCGGTGGACCGAGTACAGCGCGACCTTGCCGATCATGCAGTACGGCGGGGCCGGCGAGAACCACAATCCCTGGGACTTCACCGCCTACGAGGAGGACGAGACCTCGCAGTTCGATCAGGAGACGCTGGACATCTTCCGCGTCTACGCGGTCCTGCATACCCGGCTGTTCCCCACGTTCTGGGCGTTGGCCCAACGCGCGCGGACCGAGGGGCTGCCCATTGTCCAGGCGCTCGGGCTGGCCTACCCGGAGCTGGGCCTCCACCCGCAGAACGAGTTTCTGGTCGGGGACGACATCCTCGTGGCCCCGATCGAGGACATCGGTGCGACCGCGCGATCGGTGGACTTTCCGCCCGGGGGCTGGGTCCACTGGTGGACCGGCGAGACCGTGACTGGGCCGGCTTCCGCTACGGTCAACGCGCCGTTGGGTGCGGGTCCGCTCTACCAGCGGGCGGGCAGCGCGATCCCGATGCTGCGTCGCTCGGTGATGACCCTGTCGCCGAGCATTGGTGAGGGGGGGCCGGCGGTCGGAGAGGTCGGCTGGGTGGACTCGTGGGCAGATGACCCGGGGGTGCTGAACGCGCGGGTGATCGTCGATGAGACCGGGGCTGGGTTCGAGCTGACGACCGGGGAGGCGCTGAGCGCCGACCCGGTGGAGGACGGCGCCGACCGGGTGATCCACCTCACCGCGGGCACGCTCTACGTGGGATGGGACATCGAGGTGTTTGGCGCGGCGACGGCGGTGCGCGTGGATGGGGTTGAGCTGCCGCGGGGGGAGGATGGGTGCGCGGAGTGTTGGTTCCCGGAGCCGATGGAGAGCGGCGACGGGTGGACGAGGATCGTGACCGATGGGGAGGAGGTGGTGGTGGCGGGGTGAGGGGGCGCCTCGGTCATTCTGCGTATTCTGTAGGTACCTGGCTCGTCTTTGCACATGGCCTCGCTTAGTCAAAAGGGTGCGGCTCAACTTCGACGACGCTCAAGCCGCCTCCTGCCAGAGCCAGGTTCCCTCGGCATCTGCGTAGCGTGAAGCATGGTTTCTCCAGAACTCCTGGCGCTTGTGGAGCTGCCAGTACGCATCCATGTC
Source organism: Myxococcales bacterium (assembly GCA_009692605.1). GTDB lineage: Bacteria > Myxococcota_A > UBA796 > UBA796 > SXON01 > CAIUMM01. The sequence goes on along the minus strand of SHYV01000133.1, from coordinate 2,380 downwards.
GCCTGTGATGTCCATGCGGTCCTTCACGAGGTGACGGCAGGCACCTTCGATGACGCCGGTGGCGATGGGCAGTCCCGCGGGGAGGTGCTCGTCGTACCGGAGCATGCTCTTGTAGGCGAGCAGGTAGGCCGCCGCCTTGTCGATGCTCTCCCGCTTCGCGAGCTTCTTCCTGACCCACTTCTCGGCTGCGACGGCACCCTCGGGGCACACGTCCCAGGCTGCCGCCCACAGGGACTCGATGACATGGATGAGGTCGAGGATCATGGTGATCTCGAAGCCCGCCCGCCTGAGCTGCCGCACGGATGTCTCGGAGTCGCATACGACGACAAGCGCCACTGGGCCGAGGACCTAGCTGGCAGCCTGCCAGGTCGACCCAAGCACCCAGCCGGCGGTGGCCCGGCCTCTGCCCTGCCAGACGAAGGCGAACAGCACCCCCTCCGCCAGTACCAGCCAGGCCCCGCAGATGATGTAGACGTACCGCATGACCCCGTCCATGTCGGCGGCGTAGGTGGACAGTGCGTAGTTGAGGTAACTCAGCATGCTCGAACCGTTCGGTCCTCTGGACTAAGCCTGGGGTCCGCAAGCCCGGTGTCCGCCGTCGGTCAACGGATGGTCGTCCCTCTGGTACGTTGTCGGCTCCGATCTGTGCTACCGTAGCGCCCATGCGCTCCCTCATATTTCTTCCGTCGTGTCTGTCTCCCCAGTCCATGCTGCTGGCCGTGCTCGCCCTCGCGGTCACCGGTTGCCGCACCGAGGCCAAGCCAGACGGGCTGGGTGACCCACCGATCGGAGGCGACTCCACCGAAGGCGAGGACTTCGATGGCGACGGCTACGCCACCACCGCGGCGGGCGGCGACGACTGCGACGACGCCAACGCCGCTGTTCACCCCGGCGCCCAGGAGGTCGCGTACGACGGGCTCGACAACGACTGCGACGCGACGACCTTCGACGACGACCTCGACGGCGACGGGTACCAGCTCTCGGTCGACTGCGCGGACGAGGACGGGAGCGTGAACCCCAGCGCCATCGAGAGCTGCGATGGGGTCGACAACGACTGCGACGGCACCGTGGACAACGCCGCCGACGCTCCGACCTGGTACGGCGATGGCGATGGGGACGGCTACGGCGCTGATTTTGACGCGGTCAGCGTCTGCGAGGCGCCAGTCGGCTACGTCGGCATCGCCGGTGACTGCGATGACCTTGACGCGGCTTACCATCCGGACGCCGACGAGTCCGATTGCGCAGACCCCAACGACTACAATTGTGACGGTTCCGTTGGATACGCCGACGCCGACGGCGATGGATTCCCGGCTTGCCTGGACTGCGACGATGCTGAGAGCAGTGTCAATCCCGACGGGATTGAGATCTGCAACGGGGTGGATGACGACTGTGACTCCGCCATCGACGACGCTGCTGTGGACGCGCCGATCTGGTACGAGGACGCGGATGCGGACAGCTATGGCCTCGATTCGAGCACGGTCACGCAGTGCGACGCGCCCTCCGGCTACGCAGCGGATCCCGGCGACTGTGACGACCTCGATCCCGCGTACAACCCGGGGGCCGCCGAGGTCTGCTCCGATCCGAACGACTACAACTGCGATGGCTCGGTTGGGTACGCAGACAGCGATGGCGACGGCTTTGCGGCCTGTGATGAGTGTGATGATACCAACGGCGCGGTCTACCCGTTGGCCGCCGAGGTGTGCAACGGCGTGGACGACGACTGTGACGGGGAGATCGACGGTTCAGGGGCCTCCGGCGCGACGGTCTGGACCCTCGACCTCGACGCCGACGGCTATGGGGACGACGCCATCGCGGTGACCGACTGCGATGCACCACCCTACTACGTGGCGACCGGCGGCGACTGCGACGATCACAACGACCGGATCAGCCCAGACGGAGCTGAACAGTGCGACGGCGTGGACAACGATTGCAACGGCGAGATCGACGAAGCGGGCGGTGTGGACCTTTATTACATCGACGCCGATGGGGACGGGTACGGCGACGTGTCCACCGGTGCCGCGGCCTGTGACCAGCCTGCGGGGCGCGTGGCGGCCGGCACGGACTGCGACGACACCGACGCGAATTATCACCCGGACGCGCCCGAGTCCTGCACCGACGCTGTGGACTACAACTGTGATGGTTCAATCGGCATGGTGGACGCGGACGGCGATGGCTGGGCGGCGTGTCTTGAGTGCGACGACGGGCAGGGGAGCGTCAATCCGGACGCCTCCGAGGTCTGCAACGGCGTCGACGACGACTGCAACGGCACCATCGACGACGGCGCGTCCGACATGTCGACCTGGTACGAGGACGCCGACCTCGACGGCTACGGGTCCGCGACCTCGGTCACGTCGTGCGACCCCCCCGCCAGCTACATCTC
>SHYV01000132.1 GCA_009692605.1 Myxococcales bacterium | reverse complement strand
TCCGGGATCGAGCCCAGCCGGCGCAGCGAGTCCAGGTACGCCGGCAGCGGATTGCCGGGGAAGTCCTGGTCGATCCCGATGTTCGGCGACGCCGTGGGCAGGACGTGATCACCAAGCAACACCACGTTGTGGCGCGGCTCCCACGCGATGAGATGGCCGGGCGTGTGACCCGGCGTCCATTCGACGCGCAGCCGAAGCGGGCCGATGGAGAGCTCCTCCCCGCCGTCCAGGAGCCGATCTGGCCGCAGCTCTGGGCCAGATCCCCACTTGGTCGGAGCCTCCACCCAGGACCGGCGCTCGTCGAGCGGCACGCCCTGGGTCCCGAGCCAGGCGAACACCCGCTCGCGGTAGGCGGCCTTGTCGCCGTGGCGACCCTGGTAGAAGGCGAGATCGAGACGATGGAGGAGAACGCGTGCGCCGGTCGCCTGCAATCGTTGGGACGATCCGTAGTGGTCCGCGTGGGCGTGCGTCAGGAGGACCGTGCCGATGTCGGCCGGCCTGACACCGCGCTCGGCAAGCTGCTCGACCAGCGATGGCCACGAGGGATCCTGGTACGGGCCGGCGTCCACGAGCAGATGCTCGTCGCCTGCCGAGAACAGGTAGACCGATGCCTCCTGGATGAACAGATGCGGCGCCGGCAGGCGCAGCTGGGCGATGGAGTAGTCGCCGGCCTCCAGGCTCCAGCGGCCGGGCTCACTGGGCGTGATCATCGGACAAGGCTCCCACCATGGAGCGCCACCCGCTCGACCCGTGCCGCCTGGCGGGGCTCCAGGTCCACAACGTTGACCGTCCCGGCGTGCCAGGGGGAGCCCGAGTAGTAGGTTGGCGGCCCGGACGAGCGGACCTCGAACGCCCGGTCCCAATGACCCAGCCCCACGTATCCCGCGGCCGTCCGATCGAGGTCTTCCGGGGTGATGAGCCAGCCCGGACGGTGGACGGCCCCGGCCTCGCCGCGCAGATCAAAGTGGCCGTGGGCCAGCACGATGCGCTCATCCGCAGCGCCGGCTGCGTCGGAGTCAGCCGCGTCCCCCAGGTCCAGCGGCGGGAAGCTGCCGTAGTCCAGGTGGGCGCGACCGGTCACGACCCAGCGATCCCCAGCCGCAAGCGAGGTGCCGTGCAGGCCGAGGACGAACAGGTTCGGCAGCTCGTCCAGGTGTCGGTAGATGGAGCCTGATGTCAGCGGGTCGTGGTTACCCGGCAGGATAACGACGGGCACGCCCGGCTCGACTAGCTCGGCCATCAGCTTGTTGGCCCCGGCGCGTGGCACCCGGTTGTGATCGAACAGGTCACCCGCGATGGCGAGCAGGTCGGCACCAAGGACGTGCGCGGTCGCCGCCAGCGACCGAACCATGGTGATGTCGTCCTCGAAGGCACGGGCGGCGAACAGGTGAACGTCCGACGTGTGAACGAGGCGCATCAGCGACGTTCGGGGAGGCGGGCGGCCGCGGGCAGGCGGGCGACCATGATCATGGCCGGCCGGTCGCCCCCGATCACGCGGCGGCCCCTGGCCGAACAAGGAGGTCGGCACGGGCCACGCGAGCCGTCCTCGGAACCGCGATTCAGCAAGTCAGCGGGAGGTCTTCGGGAGCCAGCGGGTGAGGCGATTGTCAATCAGCTGGACGAGCCAGACGCAGATGAACGCGATGACGATGATCACCACTAGGACCGCGAGGACCAGCGACGCGTCGAAGGCGCGGCTCCCGTCCTGGACGAGCTTGCCCAGGCCGACGATGGCAATGAACATCTCGCCATTGAGCATGCCCTTCACGGCCCGGCCCATCGCCAGCCGGACGCCGGCCATGATCAGCGGCGTGGCCGAGGGCAGGACGATCCGGGTCCAGATCTTCAGCCGCGGCGCCCCGAAGGACTCGCCCATCTCCAGGAGCTCGATCGACACCGTCCGGACGGCGGTCACGGTGTTGACCACCATGATCCAGACGCAGTACATGACGATGACGGCGATGACCGACCAGCGCTCGAGGCCCCAGATGGCAAAGAAGACGGGGGCGAAGACGAGCGACGGCGCGGTGAGCAGGGCGTTGACATAGACGTCTAGGGCCGCGTCGACCTTGCGGAAGGCGCCCATGAGCAGCCCCAGGCCGATCCCGAAGACGAGCGAGAACGCGAACGCGATCACGAGGTTCTGGAGGCTGATCGCCAGCGCCGCAAAGATCTCCGCCTGGACCTCGACCAGCTTCGTGAGCACCTTCGAGAGCGGGGGGAAGAACTCCTGCTGGAGCGCCCGGCCGAGCAGCTCCCAGCCGCCGATCAGGAAGACGAATGCCGCGACCGTGGGCCAGATATCCAGCCGGCCGGAAAAGCGGGGTGACGCGACGCGGGCGGGCGTGGCGGCTGCGGTGGTGGCCATCAGGGACGGGCCTCAGCCTGCGTGGCCGGGTGGGTGCGGCGAACGTCACTGTGCATGACCCGAAGGTTGTTCCAGAGCAGGCCAACCAACGCGGTGAACTCTCCGGAGCTTTCGACGGAGTCGAGGTGGGTGGAGCGCGGGCGGGCCATCGGAACTTCGAGGATCTGGTCGATGCGGCCCGGTCGCGGGCGCATGAGGACCACGCGATCGCCCAGGAGCACAGCCTCCTCCATGGAGTGGGTGATGAACACGACGGTGGTCCGCGTGGCCTCCCAGATCCGAAGAAGCTCCTCCTGGAGCAGGCGACGGGTCTGCTCGTCGAGCGCGCCGAACGGCTCGTCCATCAGCAGCACCTTCGGGGAGACCGCCAGGGCTCGGGCGAGGCCCACGCGCTGCTGCATGCCGCCCGAGAGCTCGCCGGGGAGGCGCTTCTCGAAGCCGCCGAGGCCGACCATCTCGATCAGCTCGAGCGCCTTCATCTCGCGGGTCTTCTTGTCGACGCCCTGCATCTCCAGGCCGAAGGCCACGTTGGTCAGGACGTTGTCCCAGGGCATCAACGCGAAGCTCTGGAAGACCATGGCCCGCTCCGGGCCTGGTCCGGTGACAGGCTTCCCCTCGACCAGCACGGTTCCGGTGTCGTGACCCACCAGGCCGGCGATCACGCGAAGGAGCGTGGTCTTGCCACAGCCGCTGGGGCCCAGCACGGTGAGGAACTCGTTATCCCGGACCTCGAGGTCCACGTCCTTGAGGGCCTGGACTGGCTCCGACCCGCGGCGCCCGGGAAACGCCTTGCTGAGGCCCTTGATCTCGATCACTGCGGTGGTGCTCCTGCTGCGTGGTCAGGTCGAGGCTGGGCCGGCGCGTGGCCGGCCTGGGTCGAAGTGGGCGCGTCAGCGGCCGCCGCCGAAGGTTGGCATCTTCCGCCAGGGGGCTACGACACGCTCGATCCAGCGAACCACCTGGATGAGGATCAGAGCCTCGAATACGACGATGATGATCAGCGCGTACAGGTGGGCGCCTTCGAATCGCGCTTCGAACCGCTGGATGAGGCTACCCAAGCCGACGGCGATCAGGAGCAGCTCGATGACGACCATCCCCGTGATCGCCCGGCCAAGACCGAGCCGGACGCCGGTCATGATCGCCGGAATGGACGATGGGATCAGGATCCGGCGCCAGATTGACAGCTCGCCGGCGCCGAAGCAGCGGGCCATCTCGATGAGTGCAGGGTCGACCTGGCGTATGCCGGCACGACTGTTGACGATCAACATGACGATCGCGAACAGGACGATCAGGGTCACGCGGGCCGGCACGGCACCGTCGCGGATGCCGAGGGACATGACGAGCAGCGGGATGATGGCCGCCATGGGGGTGACGAGCAGAATGTTCAGATAGAGGCTGGCAAAGCGCTCGATCCGGTGGAACCGGCCGATCAGGAGCCCGAGCGGGATCCCGAGCACGATCGATATCGCAAAGCCAATGACCAGGGCGATATTGCTCTGGTACATCGCGTTCCAGAGCGCCGAACTCTGGGCCCCGAACAGGAGATCGGGGATGGCGGCCACGGTGTCCGCGAACGTGGGGATCAGCAGGCTCTTGTGGTTGAGCGTTGCGAGCTGCCACAGCCCGCCGAACACCCCCAGTGCGATGAGCCGATACAGGGTCGAGGAGTCAAGCACGCGTCGAACCAGGCTGACGCGCTCAATGCGCAGAGTCGTCTCGGCCACGTGCCTGTCCCCTCGATCCGATATGTCTCGTCGGTCTGAAGCTTGGCGCCGGGCTACTTGACCGGGCCGAGCTCCTTGAGGATGACGTTCAGGAAGGTCAGGTCAGCCGCCAGCGGCACCGTGAGGCCCTTGACAAGCGCGCCGCCGTCCTCGAAGAACTTGATCGTGTACTCGATATCCACGACTGCCGCGCCGCCATCGCCGGGGAAGAGCTTCTTCTCGACGTAGGCCTTGGCAACGACGTCAATGGTATCGGGATTAATGGCCTTCGGGACCCACTTCAGGGCAAGCGACTTGAGATAGGCACCCGTTGGGTCGGCATTGATCTTGCGGTTCTGGATGGTGGTCTCGCGGATCAGAGCGAGTACGTCACCCGGATTCGCTGCCATCCACTGGCTGTTCGCGCCGATCATCGACGTCTTGAGCTGTGGAAGGGCGGCGCTGAAGTTCGAGACGATCCGGAACTTCGACGCGAGCGCACCGGTGGTGGTGTTGAACGCGTCCCCGAGCTCAAGCTCAGTGATGTCGATCTGGCCGTTGCGGAGGGCGGCGGCGCGAATGTCGGAGCCCTGGATGAACACTTCCGTGAACTTCGTCGTCGCCGCGCAGTTGGCCTTCACCCAGATGCGGGACATCGCCGTGGAGACGGCCGACTCAGTGTGGTGCGCGAAGATCTTGCCGTTGATGTCGTCGCACTTCTGAATCGAAGCGAGGCCCGACAGGGTCCACTCGTTGTTCAGGCGGTTGCCAATCATCCGGATCGAGCCACCCTTCTGTGCGGCGATCAGGAACGATAGCGTCGTGCCGGACGTGACCTGGAACTGGCCGTTGACGATGCCTTCCACGATCAGGTTGGACTGAGCGATCTCGGGCGTGTCGATCGAATAGCCGGCCTTGTTCAGGACTTCGGTCGCCTCCATCATGGCCACCGAGGAGATGCCCCGTGACGTGAAGGCAACGATGAACTTCTTGCTGCCCGGCAGCGGCGTCGCGGTGGGCGGCGGGGGTGTCCCAGCACTGGTCGGGGCTGCGGTCGGCGCCTTCGTCGGCACCGGCGTCGCCGCGGCGGAACAGGCCGTCACTACCAGCACTGCTGCCAGCGCCCAGCTGACCGCCGGGTGGGTGAAGCGGATGCGCATGTAGACCTCCCTGTGTGCCGAGCTTCGACTACGCCGAGCAGCCTCGCGTGCCCCTGACAGGGGCGCGGCCCGGCTACGATACACTACCGATCCAGTCTCGCCATTCAGATGTTGCGGTGGCGCAAATACGCCGGCGAGGAGGGCGTTTGGCAAGCTGGCGCACCGTCGTGACGAGCGCGCTCCTCCATGGCGGCCGGCTCGTCCCCTCCGTCGCGCGCGGGCGCGCGTGCATTCCGGCCGGGTTGCAGCAGCAGAACGGACCGGGTTGAAGGAGCAGAAACGCATGGCCAGCCCCCTCCATACGCCGCTGTGCGACCTGCTTGGCATCGAGTACCCGATCATTCAGGCCGGGATGGCGATCCACGGCTCCGAGGCGGTGCCGCCCTCCCCGGTGGGGCTCGTGGCTGCTGTGACGAACGCGGGCGGCCTGGGTGTCCTGGGGGACAACTTCCGCGACCTCGACGAGATGGACGCAGCCATCAGCGAGACCAAGCGGCTCACCGCGGGGCGGCCGTACGGGGTGGACTTCCTGATCCCCGCCAGCCGGATCGAGCTGGGTACCACGGATAATCGCGAGGCGTACCAGCAGGCCATCGCCGCCCATCCGCGCCACGCGGCGTTCGTAGCCGGGCTGATCGAGGAGCACGGACTGACCGCCGAGGCGCCCGCAGAGCGAGCGCCCATCTCCAGCGCGGTGCTGCGCCGCAAGATCGAGCTGGTCCTCGATCATCACGTTCCGGTCTTCGCGGCGGCCGCCGGCGAGCCGCCCGACTGGTTCGTCCAGCGCGGCCACGCCCAGGGCATGCGCTTCATCGGCATGTGCGGCGCCGTCCGCCACGCACAGCGCCACGTGCGTGCGGGCGCGGATATCATCACCGCCCAAGGCACAGAAGCGGGCGGTCATACCGGCAATGTCGCCACCTTCGTGCTGGTCCCCCAGATCGTTGCGGCGGTCAGGCCGCTGCCGGTGCTCGCCGCCGGCGGGATCGGGACTGGCCGCCAGGTAGCGGCGGCGCTCGCCCTCGGCGCTCAGGGCGCGTGGGTGGGGACCGCCTTCCTGACCTCGGAGGAGACCGGCATCCCGGCCCCACACCAGGCCGAGATCCTGTCCTCGGCATCCGAGGCGTTCACCCTGAGCAAGTACGCCTCGGGACTCCAGCAGCGCGGCCACGTCAGCCCCATCAAGGAGGCGTGGGGCACATCCGGACTGGAGGCACTCCCCTTTCCGATCCAGCGACTCATCCAGGAGCCCCTGCTGCGGGCCGCGCGCAAGGCGGGACGCTGGGACCTCGTGCCCAACCTGGCGGGCCAGGTGGCGGGCATGCTCACGGAGCGCCGGCCGGCCCGCGACATCCTGCTGGACATGGTCGAAGAGGCCGCCGCCACGATTGCCGGCCTGCAGCGCGTAATCGCCTGACGGCGTCGGAACACGCCGCGTTCGAACGTCGCCGGGCACCCGACCTCGACGAGGTCCGTCCCGATAGAATCGGACTTCACGCGAACCGAGTGGCGGGATGCCGAGCCGAATCAGTGCAGGGAGGCGCCTGGCAGCCGTGACAGCCGCGCACATGCGCCTTGGATTGTTCATCCGACCTGCCGGGTTCTCAGTCGCGGCCTGGCGGCACCCCGATTCGCAGCCTGACGCGAACATCAACTTCCGCCACTTCGTGGAGCTCGCCCAGACGGCTGAGCGCGGCTGCTTCGACATGCTCTTCTCGGCCGATGGGCTGTCAGCCGAGACCGTCGGTGGCCGGGCCAGCATGCATCGCATGTCGCACGTGGTGTGGATGGAGCCCGCCACCTTGTTGGCCGGCCTCGCCGCGGTCACGACCCACATCGGCCTGGTATGCACCGCGAGCACCACTTACGAGGAGCCGTACATCGTCGCGCGGCGCTTCGCGTCGCTCGACCAGATGAGCGGCGGGCGGGCTGGCTGGAACCTGGTGACCACCGGCAACCCGGCGGCGGCCAGGAACTTCAGCCTCGATGCGCACCCGCCCAAGGCCGCCCGCTACCGGCGAGCCCGGGAGTTCGTCGACGTGGTGCTCGGCCTGTGGGACAGCTGGGACGAGGATGCCTTTCTTCGCGACCAGGCGTCGGGCGTCTACTTCGACCCGGCGAAGATGCACGTGCTGGGCCACGCGGGTGAGCACTTCCGGGTCATGGGACCGCTCAACGTGGCCCGATCGCCCCAGGGCCGGCCGGTGGTGGTCCAGGCGGGAGCGTCCGAATGGGGGCGGCAGCTGGCGGCCGAAACCGCGGAGGTCGTCTTCTCGGCCACGCCCACGATCGAGGAGGCGCGGGCGTTCTACGCCGATGTCAAGGGACGGATGCCCGCCGCCGGCCGGGACCCGGACGAGCTGAAGCTCATGCCCGGCATCTTCGTCACCGTTGGGCGGACGGAGGCGGAGGCCCGTAAGAAGCGCGCGCTCCTGCAGTCCCTCATCCACCCGGACGTGGGGCTGGGCTTGCTCTCGAAGCACGTTGGGCTGGACCTGACGGGGCTTGACATCGACGCGCCGTTTCCGGAGCTGCCCGAGGGCCACGACCAGACTGCTCTCCACCGGGCACAGGTGGTCAGCGACCTCGCGAAGCGGGAGGGCCTCAACCTCCGCCAGCTGGCGATCCTGTTCGCCGACGGCCGAGGGCACATGGAGGTGTGCGGCACGCCCGGCCAGGTCGTGGACGTCATGGAGGCGTGGTTCACCACTGGCGCCGCTGACGGGTTCAACGTCCTGCCGCCCGTGCTGCCTGCCTCTCTGGACGACTTCGTCGACCTCGTCGTGCCCGAGCTGCAACGCCGCGGTCTGTTCCGCACCCGGTACGAGGGCACGACGCTGCGGGGCCACCTTGGCCTGCAGGCCCCGGTACGCGGCCACCTCCGATTGCCTTCCGGGCAGATCGACGGCTGACGGACGGCTACAATCCGGGCGAGAACCCCCGGGCACCCCCTCGCCGCTCCTTCAGGCGTGCATCGTGGGCAGACCACCGATCGGCAGGATCTCAGCGCCACGCGAGGTGCGGTGATGGATTTCGAACTGTCAGAGGAGCATCGAATGCTCCGCGACCTTGTCCGGGCGTTCGTCGACAAGGAGCTGATTCCGCTCGAGAACGCGTTCGGCCCGCGGCGCGAGATTCCGCCCGACGTCATGCGCGGCCTCCAGGCCAAGACGAAGGAGATGGGGCTCTGGATGCTCGACGTCCCGGAGGAATACGGCGGCGCAAGCCTTGACTTGCTGAGCCGGTGCCTCATCGATGAGCAGGTGGGCCGCACGGCGCTCTTCCACTGGCACTCGCACCCGCTGTTCGGGCCGGCGCTCCGGCCGGTCCTCCGCTACTGCAACGAAGAGCAGAAGGAGCGCTTCCTGTGGCCCGTCCTCCGGGGCGAGATCAGGATCTGCTTTGCCCAGACCGAGCCGGACGCCGGCAGCGATCCGGCGAGCATACGCACGCGCGCCGTTCGTGATGGCGAGGACTTCGTCATCAACGGCGCCAAGCGGTTCATCACCGCCGCCGGGGAGTCCGACTACGCCCAGCTGATGGCCGCCACCGATCCCGAGAAGGGTTCCAAGGGCGGGATCACCGTCTTCATGGTGGATCTCCAGAGCCCGGGCGTGACGGTCACGGAGTCGTGGCCGAACATCACCGGTGAGAGCCTGTGGGAGATCGCTCTCGACAACGTCAGGGTGCCGAACGCCAACATCATCGGCGAGCTGGGGCAGGGCTTCGAGCTGGGCCAGAAGTTCCTGACCGAGGCCCGGATCAAGTCGCACGGGGCCAGGTCGATCGGAGCGGCTCAGCGGGCGCTCGACCTGATGATCGAATACAGCCAGCAGCGGGTCACCTTCGGCCAGCCGCTGTCGGATCGCCAGGCGATCCAGTTCATGATCGCGGACTCCGCGATGGAGATCCGGATGGCCCGCCTGCTCACCTACGAGTGCGCCTGGCGATCGGACCGGGGCGAGGACATCCGTGACCTGTCGTACATGGTCAAGATCCAGGGCACCGAGCTGGTGACCCGGGTGGCGGATCGCGCGATCCAGGTCCACGGCGGGATGGGCGTCTCCACCGAGCTGCCGCTCGAGCACTTCTACCGGGAGGCGCGCGCGGTCCGGATCAACGAGGGCGCAACGGAGGTACTTCGCTGGCGGCTCGCCCGCAACCTGATGCGAAGCCCCAGGCGGAGCTAAGCGGAGTAGCAGATGGACGCCGTTCGAGTGAGTGACATGCAAGGCGATGTCGAGGACGCGAGCGCACCCGGATGTGCGTCAGCGAGCGCCGGGAGGCGCCAACGCCGCAGGGCGCCCGGATCAGCGGCCACAGGAGGATGACATGCTGAAGGACCACTACGAGAACGTCAGGATCGAGCGCGACGGCGGGCTGACCTGGGTCATCCTCAATCGCCCCGAGAAGCGCAATGCCCTGAGTCCGGCCCTCCACTACGAGATGGCCGAGATCATCGACGAGCTCGAGGTGGACCCGGAGACCCAGGTCATGGTCCTCACCGGGGCGGGCGACAGCTTCTCCGCCGGCTTCGATCTGCGCGAGTACTTCCGGAACCTCGAGGGGAAACCCATCGAGAAGGCACGTGCCAAGCGGGCCGCCCACCACTGGACGTGGGAGCGCCTGTACTACTTCCCCAAGCCCACCATCGCCATGGTCAACGGGCACTGCTTCGGCGGAGCGTTCCAGGTGCTGGTGGCGTGCGACCTGGCGATCGCCGCAGACGAGGCCGCGTTCGGGTTGTCGGAGATTAACTGGGGTGTCTACCCGGGCGGGATGGTGACCAAGGCGGTCGCCGAGGCGGTCTCCTACCGTGACGCGATGTACATCATCTTGACCGGCCGCCCGTTCGACGGCCGGGAAGCCGCCCGGATGCGCCTGGTCAACTTCTCGGTCCCCCGGGCGCAGCTCCGCGAGGAGACAGTGAGCCTGGCCAACGAGCTGATGTCCAAGCTGCCGGTCGCGCTCTCGGCCGCCAAGGAGGCCTACAAGGCCGTGAAGCACATGGACTTCCACCAGGCCTTCGAGTACATGACCGCCAAGACCATCGCCACCAGCGCGCTGGACGTGGACAAGGGCAGGACCAAGGCACTCGGCCAGTTCCTGGACGACAAGTCCTACCGGCCCGGGCTCCAGGGCTTTCGGGTCGAGGATTGATGTCCACAACGGGCGGGCCGGCGGGGACGGCCGTCCGCCCCTCTGTCCTCGAGCTGTCCAGCCCCGTGACCGCCGTCGCGGGCCGACTCCTGGCAGACGCGGGCGCCCGGGTGGTCAAGCTGGAGCACCCGACAACCACTGAGCCGGCGGGCGACGAGGACCGTGCGCGGTGGCTCTACCTCGACACGGACAAGCGGAGCATCACGCTGGCCACGGACACCCCGCGCGGTCGCGAGCTGCTGGTCCGGCTCCTGCCTCGCTTCGACATCGTGGTGGAGTCCGGGGCACCCGGGGAGCTGGCCTCGCTCGGTGCCGGCTACGACGTCCTGTCCGCCGCCAACCCGGCTATCACGCTCGCCTCCATCACGCCCTTTGGCCAGTGGGGGCCGTACGCGCACTACCAGGCGGACGACCTCGTGGCGTTCGCGATGGGCGGCATCATGTTCGTCAGCGGTGTCCCGGAGCTGCCGCCCGTGGTCGCCCCGTGCCGGCAGGCCTACCTGATGGGCGGGATCCACGCCTCCATGACCGCGCTGGCCTGCTGGCGGGCCGCCCGCCGGACCGGTCGGGGCGAGTGGATCGACGTGTCCATGGTGGAGGCGCTGGCCGCGCAGGAGAACACCCTCACCAACTTCAAGGGTGGCTCGGACTTCAGCCGCCGGGAGGGGAGCCAGCACCGCAACGGCAACCCGGGACGGGTCTTCCGCTGCAAGGACGGCTTCGTCCACCTGCTGATCCAGCATGACGACCACGTCTGGACGCGGTTCGTGGACTGGCTGGGCCATCCCCCCGAGCTGCAAGGCCCGGACTTTGCCAACCTCATGGTCCGGCGCGGGCAGACGGAGCTGATCACGGCGGTCACAGAGCGAATCCTGCTCACGCGCACGCGCGCGGAGATCTTTGGGGGCGGCCAGGAGGCCCACCTCCCGATCGCGGCTGTGTACAGCATCAGCGAGGCGCTGAACGATCCACAGGTCCAGCACATGCAGATCCTCGAGACTGTGCGCGGTCCTGCCACAAACGGCTACCGAACGCTCCGGCCTCCGATCCAGCGCGGCCGGCGCACCCCCGAACGCACACCGGCACCCGCGATCGGGGCCGACACTGACACCATCCTGGCCGACCTGGCAGGACTGGACCCCGCCGAGATTGCCGAGCTCCGGAGGGCCGGGGTTGTCTAGGCCGCTCCCCCTCGCCGACATCCGAGTCCTGGCCTTCACCCATGTTGCTGCCGGGCCATACGCCACGCTCCAGCTCGCGGCCCTGGGAGCCGACGTCATCAAGGTCGAGTCGAGATCCCGGATCGACCTCTGGCGCTGGGACAAGAACCGCGACCCCGAGCGGTCCGCCCGGTTCATCGACCACAACAAGAATGCGCGCAGTGTCACCCTTAACCTCAAGACGCCCGAGGGGCGGGCACTCGCCATGGAGCTGGCTGCCAAGAGCGACGTGGTGGTCGAGAACTTCGCCGCGGGCGTGCTGGAGCGGTTGGGCCTGGGCTGGGACGTCCTCTCGAAGGACCATCCCGAGCTGATCCTCGTTCACATGTCCGGCCTCGGCTCAACCGGGCCTCGCAGTCAGTACGTCACCTATGGCCCCAGCGTCATGGCCGTCTCGGGCATGACCCACCTGTGGAATCACCCCGAGCGCGAGGAGCCGGTTGGCTCGCAGACCTCCTACCCGGACTACCTGGTGGGTGCTTACGCCGCGTACGCGATCGTGGCGGCGCTGATCGACCGGGACGTTGACGGCCACGGCCGGGAGCTGGACCTTATCCAGCTGCATGTCGTGGAGACGGCGATGGGCTCGGCCGTGGTGGCCGCCGCCAACGAGCTGACAGCGGTTGGGCCACAGGGAGATATCAGCGATGCGCACGTCCCGTACGGCTGCTACCCGTGCGCGGGCGGGGACGACGACTGGTGCGTGATCTCCGTGGCCACGGACGAGCAGTGGCAGGGCCTCGTGCGGACGATGGTCCATCCGGGAGCCGCGGACCCGCGCTTCGCCACCGAGGAAGGGCGGCGCGCCCACCGAGCGGAGATCGACGCCGTCGTCGCCGACTGGACCCGCGGCCGGTCCGCCCGCGAGGTTATGGAGCGTTGCCAGGCAAACGGGGCGCCCGCCGGAATCGTCGCAACCGGGCGGGACCTGTCGGAGAACCCGAGCTTTGCCGAGCGTGGCTTCCTGCTCGAGATGGAGCACGTGATGATGGGCCCCGTCCGGCTGCCCGGCCCACCCATGCGCCTTGGCCACGATCGGCTCGAGATCTGGCGCCTGGGCCCGACCCTGGGCGAAGACAACGACTACGTCCTCGGCGAGGTGCTCGGCCGAAGCCCGGACGAGATCGCGAAGCTGGAGGCGGACGGCGTCGTCGCCTGATCCGTCGTCGGATCGCGGCAGTTGCGTGGTCGCGCTGCACCAGGCGCACTGGGCCCTGGCGCTGGGATGCTGTTGGCTCCGGGCTTCCGAGGACAACGCCGCGGGCGCCTGCTGCGTGGGACGTGCATCCTGTGCGGGATCCTTCCCGTCGGAGGGCAGCCACATGATGGATTCGACCGCGCTGGGTGTCGGGTCGGCAACCGATCGGGAGGCCGCGACAGGGCCACGCGACCCGATGCCCGTGAGCCTCCGTGAGCTGCTTGCCCTGCTGGAGGCCCACGGGGACCTCAAGCGGATCAGCCGGAGCGTTTCGCCCGAGTTCGAGATCTCGGCGCTGGCTCGTCGCAGCTCGGACGTCGGGGGCCCGGCCTGCCTGATGGAGAACGTGGCCGGCTACCCGGGCTGGACAGTGAGCGCTGCCACCTACGCGTCCCTGGATCGCGTGCGATTCGCCCTTGGCGCCCTCAAGGCGGACGCCGTGCACGCCTACATCGCCGCGGTTGACGCTCCGATCGCCCGGTGCGCGTCGAGTCCGGGCCCGTCCATGACGTGGTGCTCGGGGAGGAAGACCTGGACCTGGAGCGGCTGCCCCTGCTCAAGCACAGCGAGAAGGATTCGGGCTGGTACCTCACCGGCGGGGTCCAGGTGGCCCGCGATCCAGGCGGGTCCGTCCAGCAGGTCGGGATCCACCGAATGATGCGCTTCGGGCGCAGGGAGCTCGGCTTCTGGGGTGGCAAGGATCGTCGCATTCGAGCCGCCATCGAGAAGCACGACGAGCTTGGGCTCGATACCCCGATGGCCGTCGTGATCGGCGCGCCGCCCGCCCTCGTCATGGCCGCCTGTGCGTGCTTGCCGCACACGCGCGACAAGCACGGGATTGCCGGCGCGCTCCAGGGCAGCCCGCTCGAGCTGGTCAAGTGCAAGACGGTCGACCTCATGGTGCCTGCCAACGCCGAGATCGTGATCGAGGGCTACGCGCGGGCAGGCGAGCGCCGCCCGGAGGGGCCGTTCGGCGAGTTCACGGGCTGCTATGGTCGCGAGACGGTGTCGCCCGTCTTCCACGCGACCGCCATCACGATGCGGCGAGGCGCGATCTTCCAGGACTTCCTGACGGGATTCCCGATCAGCGAGGACCAGGCGCTCATGTACCTGCCGCGCTGCGCGGCGGTCTACCAGTCGGCGGCGGCCGTCCATCCGGCAGTCAAGGCCGTCCATTGGCAGGTGGATGGCGGGAACATCTACGGCGTCGTCGTCTCCATCCGGAAGCGGCTGCAGGCCGAGCCATGGAACGTGATCGCCTCCGTACTCGCCGGACCGGCACTCGTCAAGCAGTGCATCGTGGTCGACGAAGACATCGACGTCTTCGACGCCGAGGCGGTGCACTGGGCATTGTCCACGCGCGTCCAGCCGCATCGCGACGTCCACATCTTTCCGACGATGGTCGGCGCGCCGCTCGATCCCTCGTCGCCGGACATCTGGGAGTCATCGAAGATCGGCTACGACGCGACGATCCCGCTCGGAGATGACCGTGCCCGCTACGAGCGGTCCGGGTGCCGGGCGAGGACAGCGTCACCTGGTAGTGGCGGCCGCGATGAACGCAAGAATGGCGCCCTGATGACGCCACAGCGTGCGAGCTCACACTTCCTGCCAGACTGCCGCCTGGTGGCTGCTATGCGCCATCGCGGCGCCGGCTTCGGGCTCCTGGCGGTCCGGATTCGCTCGGCGTGAGCGTGACTCGGGATGAATATCGGGTCAGTGACCAGGCGCACGGCTTCCGACGCGCCTGGAGTCTGGCCTACGAGCCAACACACGACCAGATGGCAGGAATCTCATGCCTGGGTGT
>SHYV01000131.1 GCA_009692605.1 Myxococcales bacterium | reverse complement strand
GGTTCTCCGCTGGCCGGTTCGCCGCTCGCGTGCCCTCGCCCGTCCGGGCCTGGGGCGGCCCGCACCCGGGCGAGGATGCCGGCTGCCAGACGCTCCACCGCTGCCAGCACGACCTCGTCCTTTGAGGCGAAGTGGTAGTGCAGCAGGCCTTGTGTCAGCCCGGTCTCCCGAGAGAGCGCCTGCATCGTTGCGCCCTGCAGGCCGCGCCGGGCGAGCAGCCGGATCATGGCGCCGGTGATCTGCTCACGCCGCTCAAGGGTGTTGGGGCGTCGGGTCATCCGGAGAGGGTAGCCGGTCTTCGTGAGCGAGCGGGAAGGCGCACGAATGTTGGTCGATAGTTCGACCAACATTTTTGAGTTCGTGCCCACCGGCGCCGACGTGTGGCTGGCGACGCTACGCTTCCGGCATGTTCACCCCGGCTCAGGACCCGCCCCCGTCCTCGTTGGCGTCCGCCGCCCCCTCGTCGGTCGTGCCATCGTCGTCAGGCTTCGCTGGGTCGCCGTCGACTCGGCTCGCCGTGCTCGCATCCCTGTACGTCGCGCAGGGCCTACCGTTCGGCTTCTTCGGGCAGGCGATCCCGGTGCTCATGCGGCAAGCCGGCTGGTCGTTGCTCGCGATCTCCCTCTCGAACCTGCTGGCGCTCCCGTGGGTGCTGAAGCTGCTGTGGGCGCCGGCGTTCAACCGGCCCTCGCTGGCCAACCCCCGGGCGCGCCGGATCTCGGTGCTGGTGCTGCAGTTCGGCACCGCGGGCCTGCTCGTCCTGGGGGCGCCGCTGGACCCTCGGGTGACGGTCTTGCCGGTCTTCACTCTGGTGATCTTGTCGAACTTCATCTCTGCGACACAGGACATCCCGACCGACGCCATGACGGTGGAGTCGCTGGGGCCCTCGGCCCACGGACTCGGAAACGCGGCGCAGGTCGCCGGCTACCGGCTCGGGATGGTGATCGGCGGCGGGTGGTTGTTGACGGTGCTCGACCACTACGGCTGGTCCTCCGCGCTCACCCTCCTCGCGGGCGCGCTGCTGCTCACCGCCCTGCCGCTGCTCCTGAGCGGACCCATGCTGCCCCCGGTGCCCGTCTCGGCCCCACCTGCCCCGCCCCAACCTGCCCCGCCCCAACCTGCTGCGCCCCAACCTGCTGCGCCTGTCCTGCCCGGCCGGCGCTCCGCGACCGGCGCGACACCCTACTTTCTAGCCGAAGGCATGTGGTCCTGGTTCGGTGTGCTCGTGATCTACAAGCTCGGAACCTCGTTCGGCACCGGCAGCCTGCGCCCGATGATGGTCGATTTTGGCTACACGCTAAGCGAGATCGGCTGGATGCTCGGCACGCTCGGGTCGGGCGCAGCGATGGTCGGCTCGCTCCTGGGCGGGTGGCTCACTACGCGCATCCCCCATGCGCTGCCAACCTTCGCGTTCCTGCAGGCTACCGCCCTGCTGGTGTGGGTGGCGGCGAGCATGCGCCCGGTCGGACCGTTCGCGCATGATCTCGTGCTGGCCGCCATCCTCGCCGAGCACCTCACCAGCGGCATCGCGACCACCGCCCTGTTCACCGCGATGATGGGCAAGTGCCGTCCCGGGCTCGCCGCCTCCGACTACACCACGCAGGCGAGCACCGTGCTGATCGCTGACGGGCTCGCAGCGATCGTCAGCGGGGCCTCCGCGCAGTGGCTTGGGTACCCGCTCCACCTCGCGCTCGCCACGGTTGTCGCCTTCTCCGCGGTGACCGCGACGCGAAGGATAGGGCGCACCTGACGGGCGACCCACGGGGGCGATCCTGCGATACACCGCTCGGCATGTCACTCCTCTCGCTTGTCTCGAAGAACGGCCCCAGCGGTTTTGGCTACGCGACCACCGCCGAGGCCGTGACCGAAGGCCTCGATCTCACCGGTCGCCATGTGCTGATCACTGGGTCCAACTCCGGGCTCGGCTTGGAGGCCGCCCGCGTCCTGATCCAGCGCGGCGCCACCGTGATCGGCACCGCCCGGACCGTGGAGAAGGCCCGCGAGGCGCTGGCCCCGCTGGGCGGCAAGACCCTTCCCATCGCCCTGGAGCTCGGCGAGCCCGACAGCGTCCGGGCCTCGGTCGCGGCGGTGCGCGCTCTCGGGGTCCCGATTGACGCGCTGATCGCCAACGCGGGCATCATGGCGCTCCCCAATCTGGAAAAGCTGCACGGCTACGAGAAGCAGTTCTTCACCAACCACGTTGGGCACTTCCTTTTCGTGACCGGCCTGCTCAACCAACTCGCGGCGAATGGCCGCGTGGTGATCCTGTCGAGCGGCGCGCACAAGAACGCGCCCGCTGCCGGGATTGAGCTCGACAACCTGTCGGGCGAGCGCAACTATGGCGCGTGGAAGACCTACGGCCAGTCCAAGCTGGCGAACCTGCTGTTCGCCCGGGAGCTGTCCCGGCGGTTTGCGGGGACCGGCAAGCTCGCGAACGCGGTGCATCCGGGCGTGATCGCCACCAACCTCGGTCGTCATATGTCCAGCTTCGAGCGCAGTACCCTGTTGACCGTCGGGCCGCTGTTCCTCAAGTCAGTCGGCGAGGGCGCCGCGACCGAGGTCTGGGCAGCGGTTCATCCCGGCGCGGCGTTGATCACTGGGCAGTACCTGCAAAACTGCAACGTCAAGGAGTCGTCGGCGCTCGGGAAGGACATGGCCCTGGCCGCGAAGCTGTGGGCCGCCACCGAGGAGATCGTCGCCAAGGTGGGCGGTGCGGCTTGAATCTGCGGCGGCAGGTCACGCCCCGGCGAGCTCCCGCACCCTGATCGCCCGCTTCAGGCTCAAGGGCAGGCGAAGATCGCCGTCTTCGTGGAGCGCGGTCCCGATGATCGCGCCATGGGCGAGCTGGGACCACATCGGCAAGGTCTGGGCGGTCACGCCGCTCCCGAGCCACACCGGAACCTCGGGCACCGCCTCCCGCACGCGCCGCACCCGCTCCGGATCCGCTGGCTTGCCGGTGCCTTCGCCGGTGACGATCAGGATCCCCGCCCCCCCGCGCCGCGCCGTATCCGCGGCGACGGCGCCGATCTCCACGTCGCCAAGGGGCACTGCGTGCTTCACCAGGACGTCGGCGGCGACCTCCACCCAGCGTCCAGGCGGCTCATGGCCGCACAGCTCACGCCGGTATCGGAGGGTGCCGTGGGCATCCCCCTGAAGGATGCCCTGATCGGTCACCATCGCGCCACTGTGCACATTCACCCTTATGAAGTCCGCACCCGCTGCGGCGGCCACACCCATCGCGGACCGGGCGTCGTTCCGCAACAGGTTGATTCCGATGCGGAGCTTCGGGTGGCGCTCGCGGATCTGGGCGGCGAGGATCGCGACGAACGCGACCACGTGTGGATCGACCGTGCCGGAAGTGAAGGGGGAGTCGCCAAAGTTCTCAAGGATGATGGCGTCAAAGCCGGCATCGCACAGCACGGAGGCATCGTGCAGCGCGCGCAGGCGCGCAGGCCCAAAACCGACGGACTCACGTGGTCCCGCCGGGAGCGCCAGCAGGTGTGCCACACCGACGAGGGTGAAGCTCACCCGTTTTTTTGCTCAAAATGCCGCATGAACCCGATCAACGCGTCAACGCTTTCGAGTGGCAGGGCGTTGTACAGGCTGGCGCGGATGCCGCCGACCGAACGGTGGCCCTTGAGCCCCTCGAAGCCGGCAGACTTGGCCTCCTTGGCGAACTTCTCCTCGAGATCCTCGGACGGAAGGCGCCATGTCACGTTCATGCAGCTGCGCGCCTCCTTCACGGCGTGCGGGGCCCAGAACGCCGTCCTGTCGAGCTCGCCGTACAGCGCGTTCGATTTTGCGGTGTTGCGTGCGATGGCGCCGTCGAGCCCGCCGTTGGCCTCGAGCCATGCGAACACGCGCTCCAGCACGAAGATGCCGAAACAATTCGGGGTGTTGTACAGCGAGCCCTCTTTGACCTGGACGTTGTAGTCCAGCATGGCGGGCAAGCCCTTCGGGATCCTCGCGACGGCCCACGGGGAGAGGATCGCGAGCACAACCCCTGAGGGGCCTAAGTTTTTCTGCGCGCCTGCGTAGATCATCGCGTGGCCAGCGATGTTGACGGGCACGCCAGCGATGTTTGAGCTCAGGTCCGCGATGAGCGGCTTGCCCTGGCTATCGGGGTGATGGTGGTACATCGTCCCGTAGATCGTATTGTTGGAGGTGTAATGGAGATATTGAGCTTCGGGCCGGACCGCGTACTGGCCGTTGAGCGGCACGCTCTTGAAGTTGTTGGGCGCGTCGTCCCAGATCGCCTTCGCGTCGCCGACCCGACTCGCCTCCTTGACCGCCTTCTGGGACCACGTGCCGGTGATCAGGTAGTCGGCCGCGCCCTTCGCACCGTCGGCCGCCGGCAACAGAAAGTTCAGCGCTGTCATGTAGAACTGCAGGCTTGCACCGCCCTGAAGGAACACGACCTCGTAGTCGTTGGGCACGTTCAAGACCCGCCGTACCCGCGCGACCGCGCTGTCGACCACCGCCTGAAATGTCTTGGATCGGTGCGAGATCTCGAGCAGGCCGACGCCGGAGCCATGCAAGTTCGGGAGCGCATCGCGCACCTCTTCGACCACCGAGAGCGGCAGCACCGCCGGCCCCGCGGTGAAGTTGTGGATTCGCCCGTAGGTAGGGGGGGCGAGGGGCTGGGCGACGGGCTGGGCGGGGGCGGCAGTGGACATACGAGCCTCGGCGAAAAAGGGCGAGAGCGAAGCGCAGGGTGGGAGCAAAAAGCGTGGCGACAGCGAAAGCAGGCGGGCTCAACTATCCTCGCGGGCGGGAGCCTACCGCTCAGACCGCGAGTTGCGACACCGAGTAAATGTCTGCGTCTGCCGCCAACCCGGCCAGACCTTCCGGGGACAGCTGCCCCACGATGGCGATGCGCGCGCAGGCGGCTTGCCCACCGCTGAAGACGATGTTCTGCATGTCCTCGATGTTGATGTTCGCTCCGCGCAGGTGGTTGAACACGCGGGCGAGCACCCCGACCCGGTCGGCGTGGCGCACGACGAGCTGATGGTCGGCCGGCGTCCGCGTCGCCAGGTTGACGCAGTTCGGGATCCCGGCCCCGTCGCGGTAGGCCTGGACGATGCGTAGGGCCTCATACCCGACCGCCTCCTCCGCCTCATCGGTGGACGCGCCGATGTGGTGCGTGCCGTAGACGTTCGGATCAGTCGTGAGGGTGTGGGAGTACGCGGCTTGTCCCGCGCTCGGCTCGTCCGGAAACACGTCCAGGCCGCAACGGAGCTTCTTCTCGGCGATGGCGCGCACCAAGGCGTTGTGATCGACGACCTCGGCCCGGGAGGTGTTGATGAAGTAGGCCCCGGGCTTCATCTCCGCGAAGATGGACTCCCCGATCCGGCCCCGGGTCTCCTTCGCCAGCGCGATGTGCACCGACACCGCGTCGGCGTCATGTACGGCGGCTTCGGGCGTCGGAAAGCGCACAACGCCGATCGCGGCGGCCGCGCTGTCGGACAGGTGGATGTCCCACGTGACGACGCGCATGTCGAACGCCTGGGCGCGCCGGGCTACCTCGCGCCCGATCTGTCCGCAGCCGAGGATCGCCAGCGTCCGGCCGCGCAGGCCCCTGGCCACGCCGAAGCTCTTTTTGTCCCACGTCCCGGCTCGGAGCGCCGCCACGTTGTCCGCGATTCTGCGGTCCAGGTTGACGAGGTGCCCGATGGTCAGCTCGGCGACGGCTGCTGCGTTCTTTCCCGGACAGTTCGCGACGTAGACCCCTCGTCGCGAGCAGGTCGCAAGGTCGATGGTATTCACGCCCGCCCCCGCCCGGATGACCAGCGCGAGGCTTCGGCCTGCCTCGATCTGCATCGCCTCCATCTTCGTGGACCGAACGATCACCACCTCGGGGTCGAGCGCGGTGATCCGCGCAGTCAGGCTCTCGCCCTCTGCCTTGGCGTCGACCGTCACGGTCGCACCAAGATCCTGCAAACGACTGGTGACGAATGGAGCGAGCTTGTCGGCGACGAGGATGCGCACTGGGCCTCCGGGTTCAGGGCTGGGCGGGCTGCAGTATAAGCCGCGCGATACATGGGTGGTGACCTCCCGAGCCTCATGCCCCTCCCTGATCTCTTCGAACGTGGACCACTCCGGCCCCTCTTGCAGGCGCTTGGCGGAGGCCTTCGCCCTGGGGAGGTGGGTGTAGTCAGGGCCTCCGCCGGCTCCGGAAAGACAGCCCTCGTGCTCCAGTTTGCGCTGGACCGCCTCCTTCGGGGCGAGGCTGTGCTGCACGTCGCCGGGTCCGGCACCATCGATCAGGTGCGGGATGGCTACGAGTCGTTGCTCGACGGCGTTGGCCGGCCCCTGCGCCCGCCCGAGCGCAGTGAGGCCCGGCTGTTCATCGAGCGCCACCGCATCATTCACGCGACGCGCGGGGTCGCTCCCGACGCAGCGCGGGTGGTGCGCGTGCTCGACCAGCTCGCCGACGTGGTCGAATTCAAGCCCGTGCTGGTGGTCGTGGACGGTTGGGAGCCTGACGCCGAGGGCTACGCGGCGCTCGCCGCGCTGGGGAAGGCTCGGGGCATGGCGTTCTGGTGCGCCTGCACACCGCTCTCAGCGGAGCTGGTGGGTGATGTGGTGGTCGAGCTCGTCCCCGAGCGCTCTCATGTCGCGTTGATCCCGCGACGGCTGCGCTCAGCGGTGTTGCCGCCGCCGATGCGGCTGGATGCGGCCACGTTCACGGCTCGGGCGAGTGATGAAGCGGATCGTCGGCCGGCCACCGCCGCGGAGGTGACCGTCTACTCCGGTGGAGCCGCCGGGGCCGAAGCCGCCTTCGGGGAAGCGGCGGAGCTCGCGGGCGCGCGGGAGGTGAACTACACGTTCACCGGTCATGTGCAGACCCGAACCCGCGGGGCCCACCCGCTCACCGAGCAGGAGCTGCAGGCGGGGGATGTCTCCCTGGCCTACGTTTCGCGGAGGTTGCGACGGGACTACGCGGAGGGCGTCCAGATCCGCCGTGTGCTGCAGAGCCTCTGGCATCAGGTCTCCAGCTCTCAGGTCGTCTACGTGATCGGGGCCATCCAGGAAGATGGTACGGTCACCGGCGGGACGGGCTGGAGCGTGGAGCTGGCGCGGATGTGGAACAAGAGATTGTGGGTGTTTGATCAGGACAAAGAGATTTGGTTCCGGTGGAACGGGGAAGACTGGGTCGAGGGCAAGCCCACGCTGGACGCCGCCACGGTGTGCGGCACGGGGACACGCTACCTGTCGGAGAGCGGGCGCCAGGCGATCCGGGAGCTGTTCGCGCGGAGCTTCTGAGCACGGGATTGTCGCACCGAGGTTTTCGAGTGTGAAGGGCGGGTTAGTGAGCCCGCCCCCCCCCGAGCCCCCTTGCTCCTGCTCCTTCCGGTTTTCTTCGCCTGTACGTCGCCTCCAGTGACGGACACGTCCGACACGTCCGACACGTCCGACACGTCCGACACGTCCGACACGTCCAACACCGGTCCGCTCGTACTGGGCAGCGTGAGCATCGCTGACGGCGGGGTTTTTCCTGACGACCACACCTGCGCGGGTGTGGATCGCCAGCCGGAGCTCCATTGGGCGGGCGCGCCGGCGGGCACGCAGTCGTTTGCGATCACGCTTATCGACGAGTCAATCGACTACGTCCACTGGGTGGCCTACAACATTGACCCCGCCACTACTGGGCTCGCCGAGGGTGCGAGTGACGACGACGCCTTGCCGGCTGGCACCGAGCAGGCTCGGGCGTTTGGGACGGCGTACAAGGGGCCTTGTCCTCGGGGTAACGAACACATCTACACCTTCACGCTCTGGGCCCTTGACGTTGCCACCACGGAGTTCACCGCATCGAACCCCATCACGGCGGCGGATCTTGACGACGCGTTCGCTGCGACGAGCCTGGAGACCGCGGGTTTTTCGGGGACCTCGAACGCGAGCCCCTGACCTGCTCGCATGAGTGCTCTGGTACACTGCGTGTATGTCTACGCTCTGCCGTGCTGTGTCCGCGGCCCCTCGCTGGCCGGTCCTCCTCGTCCTCCTCTCGGCCTGTCACCCGGCGGCGCGGGTGGAGCGCGAGGCGACCCACTTCGACCCGGTGTCGGGGACCACTCTGACCGACGAAGGCGCCAGTGTCTCGGTGATCGGCCTCGACGACGCTGAAGTCTGCTACTCGATCGACGGGGGTGACCCCGGGTACGGCTCGGATTGTCTGGCGACTCTGGACGCCGCCCGGGCGGTGCCGTTGACCTGCGGTTTCCACGTCGTCACCATCCGCTGGGGGGACGGCGACGAACTGGAGGAGGCCTCTTACCTCGTGGACTCCCCGTCGTGCGAGGCGGTCGATGGGGTGGTCGCCCTGTGGCAGAACGACGAGCTGGTGCGGTCCTTCGTCGCGATCAAGGACGACCTGCAGTGCCGGATGAACGACTGCGAGAACCCGTCGTTCACCGGGAACTGGAGCGCTGGCTGTGGGGATGGCACGGTCACCTGGGAGGTCACCCTCAACGGCACGCGCGCGATCAGCGTCTTCACCTTCGTCAATTGCAGTGCGACCAGCTCGATCGAGGTGCACGATCCCGCGGACCCGTATTGGCTGGACGAGACCGCTGTGCTCCCGCTCGACGTCGAGCTGGTCCTGGACGGCGAGTTCAGGCAGGACACCGACTTCTCCGGGAACGGCGATGAAGCCGGTGTGGTCGAGGTCGCCGGCGATTTTACGGGGCGCGTGGAGTCGTTCATCACCATCACGGACGCCGCGCGAGCGGGTGGCTGGTTCGAGGCGGGCTGCGCGGCCGGCCCCGTTGTGGGCGAGGTCTGCGCGCCAGGCGAGGCGATGATCCGCTACGACTACCCGGATTGGAGTTGCCACGGGGACATCTGCCCCGAGCCTGGCGATCCGCCGGTCGAGGGCCCCGACAGCGATGGGGATGGCATTGGGGACGAGGCGGACGTGTGCCCCGACGTGGCGGACCCGTATCAGGCCGACGCGGACGTTGATGGCACGGGCGATGCCTGCGACGAGCTACCCGGGTTCTACGCCATCCAATTCCAGACCGATGGCCGATGCCTCTATGCTCAGAGCGGCGGAGCGGTCTCGTCGACCCCCTCGTGCATCGCGACCGATCCGAGCCAACAGTGGGAGGTCTTCGACGTCGCCGGGCATACCGGATTCCGGAACCTGGACACGGGTGGTTGCCTCTCGCATGACGACTCCTGGATTGGGCCCTGGACCGTCACGGTGGCCACGTGTGATGAGGGCGACAGCTTCCAGCAGTGGGACGTCGAAGCGTACGATCAGGGCGGCTCCGAGCCCCAGTGGCCGGGGCGCTTGCACGCGGTCTCCGATGACTTTTGTGCGTACACCGACTTCACCAACGCGGTCTACGGGACGATCGGGAACTGCGATCTGGCCGGAACGGAAGCGGGCCGGAAAATAGGGATCTACGCGTACGGTGACACCAGTGGAGCGCCGCTGGCGCCGTAGGGCCCGGTGCCGAATGAGCGGAGCCCTACTGGGCGCCGCTCATCGTCTGGGTCTGCGTGCAGGTCCCGCTGTCTTCGCCGATGTCGTAGGCCAGCGTCGCTGTCGAGGCCTGACCGTCGGTGGAGAACGTGCCGTGGAGGCCGAACGCACCGATGGTGCGATCGCCGACCGTGACGGTCACCGGGTCTTGCACGCAGGTCCAGGTCGAGTCGCTGACGTCGCAGTTGGACGTGTAGTCGCTCTCGAACCCGACGCCCGAGGCGGTGCCGTTGATCTGGCCGGACCAGGTGAACGTTGGGGTCACGTCGGATTGGAGGGTCAGCTGCATCAGGCTGACGTTCACCTCCGGGTCGCACTGGGCGTTGTTCACCATGCTCTGGTAGTTGAACCCCGCGCCGGACGGGAACAGGATGTTGGTACCGACCACGCTGCCGTCGTCGCACGATGGCTGTGTAGGGTGCTGTGCGAAGTAGTCCGCCAGCACCGCATGACACTCGGCCGTGCAGTTGTCGGCCGCGGCGTCGTCGTTCCAGCACTCAGACTCGGAGCCGTAGGTGTCGTTGGTGGCTCCGCTGCTCGTCGAGGCGACAGTGGCCACGCAGTTGAGCAGCTGGATGCAGGTGTCGGAGACGGTCCCCCGCTTGCTCTTGCATGCGTGGAGCGGGTACGTCCCCAGGGCGAGCGCGGTGAGCAGTAGGAGTGAGCGGGGCTGGGTCACGGGGCCACCCTATCCGGTTCCGCGCAGCCGTCTTCGTCCGCCACGCCGTCGCGGTCCTCGGGGTCGCGGTCGCACTGGTCCAGCCTGTTCGGCACACCGTCTGCGTCACGGTCTGCCGGGCCGTCGGGACGCTCCCAGCCGAACCCAACCACCACGCGCAGGTCGGGGGACCCGATGCCGTGCGTCAGGCCGGTGCCCGCGCCGGCGCGCGCGACGATGGAACCGTGCCGGGACCAGCCGCCGACTATCCACTCTCCATAGAGGCCTCCGGGCGTGGTCAGCGGCGCTCGGAGGGGGGCCGACCCCACCAGCTCTGCGCTCACACCCCCCTGACTTGAAAGGGCGTAGCTCCCGCCGAAGCGGGCGACGGCGGCGTCCCCGTAACGGATGCTCTCGAGGAAGCGGTCGGGGGCAAGGTGCAAACCGGCGTTGACGGCGAGGCGGGTACGCCCCTGGACCGTGTCCGTGATGAGCAGGCCATCCCCGGAGATCCCGCCCGCCCGTAGCCCGTCGGTCGTCCCGGTGGGGAGGCCCAGGCTTCCGGCGACCCCGACCCCGACCGGAGCGACGCCTGCGTCGAGGAGGACCACTCGGGCGTGGACCCGCCAGTCGCCAGCGCCGAAGACCGCGCGCTGCTCACGCGTGGACACCGCTGGGTAGAGCGGCAGGTCAACGCCGACGCGCACCCGCCCGACGCGCACGCTGGGCAGCAGGTCGACCTGAGCGAGATCGGTGACGAGCCCGATGGTGCGGCCATCCGTGTAGGTGTAGACCAGCGGGTCATTCGCATAGGAGAGCAGCGCGCGGAAGACGAAGCCGCTCGGCCCGATGTGGGTGTCGTCGGTCCAGATCGTGTTGGTCGAATCGGGGCTCGGCCGAAAATGCTGCACATCGATCGTGGGAGTCTCGGCGTTTGATGCGCCCGCCTCGGCAGTGGGGAAGGCGGCGTACAGCAGCGCCCACACCATCACATCGGCACGCGACCCTTGAGCCGACGCCAAAGTCGGCGTCCTTCGAGCAGCTCGATGACTGGGAGCTCGATCCGTCCGCGTCCGGCCTCCTCCTTCAGGATGACGACCGCCTCTTCGGGCGTCATCGCGCCCTTGTACGGGCGGTCCGAGGCGGTCAAGGCATCGTAGATGTCGGCGACCGTCATCAACCGGGCGCCCCAGGGGATCGCGTCGCCGGAGAGCTTGCGGGGGTAGCCGGTGCCGTCAAGCTTCTCGTGATGCGCGTAGGCGAGGTCAGGGATCTGCTTCAAGTCGCGGGTCCACGGGATCCGCTTCAAGAACTGCCAGGTGTGCTCGACATGCCGCTCGATCTCAAGGCGCTCGGCGTAGTCCAACGTTCCGTAGGGGACGCAGAGCCGGCTCACGTGGCGAGGCGTCAGCGCGCGCTCCCCGATGTTCTGCAGGTGCCACCGGTCGCCGATCACGCGGATTCGGCTGATCTCATGGTCCTCTCGGCTTCCGGCGCGGTTCATCAGCTGGATGAACGCGAGATCCTCGTCGATCTGGGTCAGGCGATCGGTCAGATCAGCTTCGCTGAACTCCTCTTTCACGCTCTGCAGCACCGCCTCCAGCGCCGCGAGGCGGAAGCGCAAGTCCACCTCGTTCATCTCCCAGGGGTAGAGCCGCGAGGCCTTCAACAGCACCTCCTCGCGGACCCCGACCTTGCCGAAGTCGTGGAGCATCGCGGCAAAGTGCAGCTCGGTCAGCTGCGCCGGGGAGAAGCGCACCGCGCTGAAGGGGCCGTCCTGGTTTTCACTGACTTCTCGCGCGAGCAGCGTGGTGAGCTCGGCGACTCGCCAACTGTGCCCGCCCGTGCTCGGGTCTCGCGCTTCGATCGCGCTCACCGACGCCTCGACAAAGCCCTGGAACAGGTTTTGGATGTCCCGGTAGAGGCGCCAGTTCTCGAGCGCGACCGCAGCCTGAGAGGCGATCGATCGCGCCAGCCCGACGTGCCGCTCGGTGAACGGCAATACGCGGTCGAAGCTGGCTATCGCTACTCCGGGCACCTGTTTTCGGTTCACCATCGCGAGCACGCCGATCACGTTTCCGTTCCGGTCGTGCAGGGGCACGAGCAGCATCGAGCGCGTCTGGTATCCGGTCTGCGCGTCGAACGACATATTCGGTTTGTAAGCGGTATTTTCTGGCAGGGCCCGCACGTCGGGGATGTTGAGGGGTGTCCCGCGGTTGGCCACGAAGCCGGCGAGGCTGGTGTCGTCGATGGGGAGCACACCGCGGCTGGCGAAGAACGGGATGGTGTCGTTCTGGGAGGCGACGAACCGCAGCGTCGTGCCCTCGACGAGGTAGATCGTGCCGCCGTCGGCGCAGAGCAGGCGGCGCGAGTGGGTCAACACCTCATCGAGCAGCTGGTGCCGGTCGGTGATGGCGGAGAGGGCGTACCCGATCTGGTTGAGCACGTTGATGGTGTCGTACTCGGCCTGAATCCGAGACCGCAGCGTCTCGCTCTCGATCAGGTTCTTCAAGGCCCTTGGCAGCCGGTGCGCCACATCGTCGGGGTGGATGACGTCGTAGCTGTCGAGGGTCGTATCCTCCGAGATCGCGATCACCCGCGGGCCGAGCCGGTTCGCCGCGAGCACCCGGGTGAGGTCGACGACGAGCACGCGCGACGCGACGTCGTTTGGGGTGGCGAGCGCGCTGCTGGTGTAGATGGCGCCCGACGCAAGCGCCGCCGCCTTGACCGCCTTCAAATAGGGCGAGCTGTCGGGGACCACCGACACTTCGATGCGGGGTCCGTCAGGGGGAAGATCAGCCACGGTGCGGCTCTATCCGGAAATGAGGGCGAAGGCGCTCCACCTTGCTCGGCGAGCCCAACACCCTACAGCGCGGTGACGATGCCGCCCGGCCAGGTCACGGTCGCGAACCACTCGTAGTAGCCTTCGCTGTTGATGTTCCGCGTGTCGGTCCAAACCAGCGCGCCGCCGACGTAGATGTTGACCGTGGTGTCGTTGACGCCGTTGTAGACAGAGCCGGGGTAGTCGTGCACGCCCACCGTGAAGTCGCCTGCGGAGGGGGTGTCGATGTTGATGTTCTCGGGCCCGGTGGCGGAGATGTCATCGAGGTCTAGCGAGGGGTTGTCGGTCGCGACCGTCGTGTCCCCCCACTCCAGACCGCGGCCGGTGCAGTTGGCGTAGTAGCAGTCCCCGTTGGTCTCCTTCGTGCCGGCTGGCCGGAGCAGGTGCAGATCCATGTCGTCGCCCGAGTGGGTCCAGTACATTTCGATCCAGAAGTCCTGAGTGGGGACGGAGTCGACGCTGGCCTCGCAGGGCTCGGAGGAGTCCCCGAGGTCGTTGGTGACGACGAGCTGCGCGGTGTAGGTGCCGGCGAGGTCGGGCGTGAAGTCGCGGTTTGCGCCCGAGCCGCGGGCCAACGTCGCTACAGAGCCGCTCGGGACTGAGATGAGCGTCCAGATGTAGCTGACGAGGGAGCGCCCGCCGGTGTCGTACGAAGCGTCGCCTGTGAACACCGTGGTGCCGGTGATGGCATCGACCGACGAGGGGATCGCGCTGCAGACGGCGATGGGGCCGCCAGCACCTTCGCCGTTCAGGGGCGCGGTCAGCGTGCCGATGGGCGAGTCGGCGTCGACCTTGAGGTCGGCGGAGAACGTGCCGATGTCCGAGGGCGAGAACGCGAGCTCGACGGTGCTCTCCTCGCCGGGGGCGAGGGTGATCGGCAGCGGGTCGTTGCTGGTGATGGTGAATTCGGCGTCGCCCACGATCGAGAGATCGTTGATCACCACCGGGGAGCCTCCGGTGCTCACCATGTTGATGCTGCCGGTGACGACGTCGCCCGCAGCGATGGCCCCTGCATCCCAACTCGACGGCTGGAGCTCAAGCGCCGGCGAGACGTCGCCGCCGTAGAGGAGGACGCTGACGCTCGGGTTGCCGGCATCATTGCTGTCGACCCACGCGGTGTCAAAGTCGACTTCGGACTCGCGTACGTAGGTGATCGTGACGTCCGCGCTCTCCCCGACGGGCAAGGCGCCGGGGAGCTTGCCGTCCAGGCTGGCCCACGAGAACGCGGTCTGGGTCTCAAGCCGGATGTCGGTCACGTCGAGATCGATGGTCCCGACGCTGGTGACGGTGAACAGCTGAGTGGCGGACGCGCCCATCTCCACGTCGGCGAAGCTGAGGCTCTCCGGCGAGACGTCGATCACCGGCTGGTTGGCGTCGGGATCCTGCTTGGCGTTCAGTCCGTTGTCGATGCCACAGCCTGCGGCGAGGAGGAGAGGGAAAGAAGAGAGTGTGCTGATGCGCATAGAGGCTCCAGTGATCGACCGCAACGTAGATGAAGTCTCCCGGAAATGCAAGCGGATCGCCACCTGAAATTCGTGCGAGTTACGTGTCGCAGTCACGCATGTCTGCCCGTACCCGCTACTGCAGCCGCTGTCTCACGACCTTCACCATCGACGTCGATCGCTGCCCGAACCTGTCCTGTCGGACCGTGCGTCCGCAGTCCGGCTGGGGGGAGATCCTTGAGCCCGG